>JBCEBZ010000145.1:1631-21553 GCA_039206675.1 Rhodococcus sp. (in: high G+C Gram-positive bacteria)
CTCCCGTGGCAGGCCCCGAATCGACGACCGCTGCCGCCCGTCTTGGTAATCTGGACACAGAGGAAACCCGTACTCAGGAGGTCGTGGTGCCCGGTGGTTTGATGTTGATCGCCTACGACGGATCCGACAACGCGAAGCGTGCCGTGGAGTGCGCCGGACGCTTCCTCGCCTCCAATCGCGCTGTGCTGGTGACGGTGTGGGAGCCGATGGTCCGTCAGGCCGCGCGCATGTCGGGACTGTCCGGTGTGATGCAACCCGAGTGGGTTCCCGACGAGGAGACCGAGGACGTCGCGTTCTCCGACGCCAAGGTCACCAACGAGGAAGGCGTCCTGCTCGCCGAGGCCGCCGGGCTCACCACCGAGGGTCGGTGCATCGAATGCACGAGCACGATCTGGACGGCGATCGTCGAGACGTCGGACGAGCTGGCGGTCGACATCATCGTCACCGGCACCCGGGGCACCACCGGTCTGCGGTCGCTGCTGCAGAGCAGCGTCGCCGACCACGTGTTGCGGCACAGCCACCGCCCGGTGCTGATCGTCCCTCCCGGGAAGTAGTCCGGGCGCCCGGCTACTGTCGGGTGCACCATGGACGGCTTCCTTCTCTCACGCGCCGATCGGACGCTGCGCACGTCCGGGGTGCGGCACGGGTACGACACCGCGGCCGCCGCCGCTGCCGCCCTCGCCAACGGTGACACCGGACTGATCGTCGGGGCGCTGCCGTTCGATCCCGAACGTCCCGCGGCGCTGACCGCCCCGGAATCGTGGGAGTTCACGGACGGCCCGTGGCGGCCCGGCACCGTCGCCGCGCTCCCCTCCGTCCGCGTCGTCCGGCAGGTCCCCGAACCCGCCGAGCACGTGGTCCGCGTCCGGGCGCTCGTCGACCGACTGCGCGAGGGCACCCTCGGCAAGGTGGTGGCCGCGCGCAGCGTCACCCTCCGCGCGGACGCCCCCATCTCCCCAGAAGCGTTGGCCGCACGGATGATTCACCAGAATCCGACCGCCAACGGGTTCGCCGTCGACCTGTCCGCGGCGGGAACGGACTTCCGCGACCGGAGCCTCGTCGGTGCCAGCCCCGAAGTCCTGCTCAGCCGGCGCGGCCGGCGCGTCACCTGCCGTCCCCTCGCCGGAACGGCCCCGCGGCGCGCCGATCCGGAGGCCGACGAGAAGGAAGGCCGGGGCCTGCTGGAGTCCACGAAGAACCTGGCCGAGCACGCCTTCGTGACGGCGTGGATCAGGGACGTCCTGGCACCGCTGTGCACCGAACTGACCGTCCCGGATTCGCCGGTGCTGACGAGCACGCACGAGGTGTGGCATCTGGCGACTCCCATCGAAGGCGTGCTGCGCGAGCCGTCGACGAGCGCCCTGAACCTGGCGGTACTGCTGCACCCGACGCCCGCGGTGTGCGGCACCCCCACCGACGCGGCCCTGGCGACCATCCGGGACGCCGAGGAGGATCGGCGGTTCTACGGCGGCGCCGTCGGGTGGTGCGACAGCGACGGTGACGGCGACTGGGTGGTCGCGATCCGCTGCGCCGAGATCGCCGCCGACGGGCTCGAGGCCCTGGCGACGGCGGGCGGGGGCATCGTCGCCGAGTCCGACCCGCAGTCCGAACTCGACGAGACGACCACCAAACTGCGCACGCTGCTCCGGGCGCTGGGTGTGCAGCAGAGCCCGTGAACTGCGGAAACGGCCGCCCGCGAGCACCAATCAGCAGTTCGGCGGCCCGTGGGTGATACCTTGACCCGAGCAATTCGTACGCGGGAGTAGCCGTGTGCGTCGACGGCACGACGGTGGGAGATGTCTGATGGGGAAGTTCCTTGTGCCCGGTGTGGTCAGCGCCGTGGTCGGTGTCGCTCTCGGCACCGTGGCGACGCTCGGCATCACCGCAGCCGCACAGGACAACACGCGTCCCGAGATCGACCGGAGCGGCAACGCGGATTCCTCACTCCTGAACCAGGTTGAGTACGGCAGCCGCTGAGAGCGCCGGCTCGACAAGTTCCCGCACTTCCCCCGAGCCGGCGGCCGTGGTGCCCTCGGCGGAGCCTCTGTCGCGGCGGTGGCTGTTCGGCGCCTCCGTCGTAGCGTTTCTTCTCGCATTTCTCCAGACCCCCGGCCGGCTCGCCGCCGACACCAAGTACGACCTGTCCCAGAATCCGATCGGTTTCCTGGAACGGGCGTCCCACCAGTGGAGCAGCCAGGCCCCCATGGGCCAGGTGCAGAACCAGGCCTACGGGTACTTCTTCCCGCACGGCGCGTTCTTCGCGCTCGGCGACGTCCTGAGCGTCCCGGCGTGGATCACCCAGCGGGTGTGGTGGGCACTGCTGCTCGTCGCCGGATTCTGGGGCATCGTCCGGCTCGCCGAGGCGCTCGGCGCCGGTAGCCGCTCGTCCCGGGTCATCGCCGGAGTCGCGTTCGCGTTCTCTCCCCGCGTCCTCACCACCCTGGGTTCGATCTCGTCGGAAACTCTCCCGATGATGCTGGCGCCGTGGGTTCTTCTGCCCGTCGTCCTCGCCCTCGCCCACGTGAGTGGCAAAGCGTCCCGGGACACACGTTGGCACTCACCTGCACGGCTGGCGGCCCAATCGGCGCTGGCCGTCGCGCTGATGGGTGCGGTCAACGCCGTCGCGACCGCGGCGGCGTGCCTCGTCGCGGGCCTGTGGTGGATCTCCCACCGCCCCAACCGCCGGTGGTGGACGTTCACCGCGTGGTGGTTCCCGTTCCTGGCCCTGGCCACGCTGTGGTGGATCGTGCCGCTGTTGCTGCTCGGCAAGGTGAGCCCGCCGTTCCTCGACTACATCGAGTCGTCCGGGGTGACCACGCAGTGGACGTCCCTCGCCGAGATCCTCCGCGGCACCGACAGCTGGACGCCGTTCGTCTCCCCCGAGCGCATCGCGGGCGCGGTTCTCGTCACCCAGCCCGCCGCGGTCGCCGCGACCGGGCTCATCGCCGCCGCCGGTCTCGCGGGACTGTGCATGCGGTCGATGCCGGCCCGCGGTCGCCTCACGCTAATCCTGTTCGTCGGGGTCGCCGGACTCGCCGCCGGGTACATCGGCGAACTGGGTTCCCCGTTCGCCGAGCAGGTGCGACTGTTCCTCGACTCCACCGGGGCTCCCCTGCGGAACGTGCACAAACTCGAGCCGCTCGTCCGGCTCCCGCTCGTGCTCGGGCTGGCGCATCTCCTGGCGAAGGTGCCGCTGCCCGGCTCCGTCCCGTTCGCGCGGTGGCGCAGCGCGCTGGCGCATCCCGAACGCGAACCGATGGTCGCGGTGACGAGCCTGGTGCTGGTCGCCCTCACCCTGGCGACGTCGCTGGCATGGACGGGCAAGCTCGCACCGCGAGGCACGTACACCGCCGTCCCCGACTACTGGCAGCAGGCCGCGTCGTGGCTGGAGGACAACGCCGGTGGCACCAGCCCGGACGGTTCCGACGCGGAGCGGGCGCTCGTGGTGCCCGGGGCACCGTTCGGCAGCCAGCTCTGGGGTCTCACCCGCGACGAGCCGATGCAGGCACTCGCGTCCACGCCGTGGGCGTCCCGCGACGCCGTCCCCCTCACCCCGCCCGGCACCATCCGGGCGATGGACTCGATCCAGCGGTTGATCGCCGACGGCCGCCCCTCGGACGGCATGGCGCAGACCCTGCTCGGCCAGGGCATCCACTACCTCGTTCTCCGCAACGACCTCGACCCCGAGACGTCACGGTCGACGCGCCCCCTGCTCGCTCACCAGGCCGTCACCGGATCTCCCGGATTCACACGGGTCGCGGAATTCGGCGAGGACATCGGCCCCGGGGACGTCGAGGGCCTGGTGATCGACAGCGACCTGCGGCCCCGGTATCCGGCCATCGAGATCTTCGCGGTGTCGACGCCGGACGGATCCCCCACGACGAGCGGGCCGTACACGGCGAATCTCGACGGCATCCCCCGCGTGCAGGGTGGGCCGGAATCGCTGCAACGCCTGCGCGAGAACGGCGCCCTGCCCGGAACCGGACCCGTCCTGCTGGCCGCGGACGCCAAGCGCGCCGGACTGCCCGTCGACGACGTCACGGTCACGGACACGCCCCGGGACCGTGAAACCGACTACGGCCAGGTCGACAATCACAGTTCGGCGCTGCGGAGCCCCGACGACGCGCGCCGCACGTTCAATCTCGTCCCCGACTATCCGGTGGCGGACACCCCGCTGGTCGAGGGCCGGTGGGAGGGCGCGACGCTGAGCGTGTCGAGTGCGGCGTCCGACGCCACCCAACTCGGCGGCACCTCCCCCGCCAGCAGCGCCGCCGCGACCGTCGACGGCGACCCGGCGACGGGCTGGTTCAGCAACGGCATCGAGCGGGCGCTGGGCCAGTGGCTCCAGATCGACTTCGACACGCCGCTCACCAGTTCGCTGCTGCACATCACGACCAGCCCGGCCGCGATCGGCGCCCCCGTCCGCTGGATGGAGGTGTCGACGCCCAACGGCAGCACGGCCGTGAAGGTGGACGCCCCGGGCAAACCGATCGCCGTCTCCGTTCCGGGAGGCGTCACCCCGTGGGTGCGGATCACCGCGACTCGCACCGAGAACGGTTCCCCGGGAACGCAGTTCGGCATCAGCGAGGTGTCGGTCGAGGACTTCTCCCAGCGTGACGCGCCGGTCACCGTGCCGATCCGGTACCGGACGGTGCTACCTCCCACTCCGGAGGGCGCGTCCGTCTCGGGGTGGGATCTCAGTCAGGAACTCCCCGGCCGCAACGCGTGCGCGGAGGCCCCGGACCGGGTGCGGTGCAGCAACGCGTTCGTCCTGCCGCCCGAGGAGGTCGGCACGTTCGAGAGAACGCTGTCGGTGCCCGAACCGACCGCGGTGACGCCGCAGCTCACATTGCGGGCGCGGCAGGGCGCACCGCTGGAGGACGTTCTCACGCAACGGGATCGGCCGTCCGCCCACGGAACCAGCAACATCACCGACCTTCGCGGCGCGGCGTTCGCCGCCACCGACAACGATCCCCGCACCAGCTGGTCGGCGAAACAGGACACCACCAGCGGCAAGGGCGCGAAACCGACCCTCACGATCGACCTTCCCGAGCCCACGCTCGTCACCGGCCTGCAGCTCACGCCCAGCCTGGGTGCGCTGCCCGCCGCCCCCGACCGGGTCGCCGTCGACCTCGGGAACGGACCGCAGGTGCGCGACGTGGACGAGGACGACGGGACCGTCACGGTCGAACCCCGGGTGACCGACCGGATCGTGCTCAGTCTCGTGTCCTGGAAGAGCACCCTCGACCAGAACGCTCTCGGGTTCGCCCAGCTCCAGCCCGCCGGACTCGCCGAGGTCGGGGTGCTGGGCGAGGACGGCGTGTTGCTGCCCGGTTCGGGTCCGGTCGACAACGCCGGGGACCGCCCGGTCACGGTGCCGTGCGCGGAGGGGCCGGTCGTCTCGATCGGCGGGAAGCCGGTTCGCACGAGCGTCACCGCAACCGCCGGGCAATTGCTCTCCGGCGACCCGGTTCCCGCGACCCTCTGCGACAGCCCCGGACCCGTTCCGCTGGGAGCGGGATCCCAGGACGTGACCGTCGACCCGGGGTCGGCGTTCTTCGTCGACAGTCTGCGCCTCGACGCCGGACCGCAGGCGCAGGCCGTTCCGACCGAGCAGGTGCCGACCACCGCGTGGACGGAGAACCACCGGGAACTCACGGTGGCCCGCTCGGACGCCGCGCGCCTCGTCGTCGTCCCCGAAAGCACCAACGTCGGCTGGGTGGCCACCGCCCCGGACGGCAGCGAGCTGACGCCGGTCGTCGTCGACGGCTGGCAGCAGGGATGGATCCTGCCCGCGGGAACCGAGGGGACGGTGACCCTCGATTTCCCCACCGACCACTGGTACCGGCTGGGGATCTTCGGTGGCCTGCTGCTGCTGATCCCGCTGCTCGCGGTCGCGCTGTGGCCGCGTCGCGCCCGCGAGCGCGATCCCGGCCCGGCGCCCCGGACCTGGGGCAGCGCGACGGCAGGGTGGCTGGGAATCCTCGCTGCCGCCACCGTGATCGGTGGTCCCGTCGGCGCGGTGACGACGGTCGTGGCGACGCTGCTCGCGGTGGTCCTGATCCGTCTCCGCGGAACCGCCACCACCGCACGCGTGCTGGTCGGGGTGGCCGGCGCGTCGACGATGCTCGGCATGGCGATGCTCTCGACCGGGCCGTGGCGCGCGCCCGGCGGATACGTCGGGCACTCGTTCCTCGTTCAGTTCCCGCTGCTGCTCGCGCTCGTCGCGACCGGGCTGGCCGTGCTGCCGCTCGGACGTTCGGCCTTGCTCACGCGCGCCTCCCAGCGCTTGACGGCGCGGCGCGCCGGTTCCTCCACCAGGGCGTAACTGGCCGACGCGACCGCGACGCTCAGCACCGTCGTCAGGAACAGGATGTAGACGAAGTGGCCGGAGAACGGGACGAGTCCGAACACCGGGAAGACGATGGACAGCACCGCGAGGTGCCAGATGAAGATGCCGTACGACCAGCGGCCCACCGCGAGAGCGAGCGGGCTCGCGAGGTAACGGTGGGTGGACCTGTCCGACAACACCAGCGGAGCCATCAACGCGAAACTGATGACCGCGCCGAGCGCAATCTTGGCGGCGTACTGCCACGGTTCCGGACGCACCAGCCCCTCCGGCCCGGCGAGGTCGGTGGCCGTGAGTGCGAAAGCGACTGCGGCGACGAGGAACATCCGGACGCGGTGTTGCGCCCAGCGGTGCATCCGCCCGGGCGGGCTCACCGCCAGTTCGGCCAGCAACATCCCGGCTCCGAACCAGGGCAGATACCCGGGCAGCCAATTGTCGTGGTGGATACCGCCCGGCGTCGACACCGGCACGAATGCCCACGTCAGGCTCACCGCGATCAACGCGAGGATCGCCGGAACACGCAGCCGCGCAGCCGGACCCCGCAGCCGGACCAGCGCGAGCGCCAGCAACGGCAGCACCAGATAGAAGGCCACCTCCACCGACAGACTCCACATCTGGGTCAGACCGTCGGTGAGAGTCAGCGGCACGAACACCTGCACGAGACCGAGATTCGCCCACCACGTGCGGTAACTCGCGTTGGCGGTGGGCAGGAACGTCAACACCACCGCCACGGCGACCCAGTACGCGGGCAGGATGCGTGTCGCCCGCGAAATCCAGTACCGGACGACGCCGGGGGCGGAACCCATCCCCCGCGCAGCCCCGGCATGGCTGCGCCACAGCAGGAATCCCGACAGCGCGAAGAAGACCGCCACCGCCAGATCGAATCGTCCCCAGATCCGGCCGAGGACCGGCACGTGCGTCGCGCCCGTCTGGAACGCGACGTGCGTCACGAGCACCCCGAGCGCCGCGAGACCGCGCATCCCCTCCAGTGCGGGAATGAAACTGCGCGCCGCAGCGGTCGCCGTGGGGGCGGGCGAGGTCGTGGCCGAAGTGCTCATCACCAACAGTGTGCCTGGTCCGGGCCCTGTGACGGAAAACTCCGTTCCGGTCACTTCGCTGCGGAACGGTCGGTGCGTTTACTATCCGATGGGGCAAATGCGCATTCGAGACTGTTAGTGTTTTGCCTCACGTGGTGTCGATGTGGGCTCCATGCGATCCGTGCAGCCGTGCTGCCGGTGGGGGAATCTCAATCGACAGAATTGGGTTAGGAGAGAAAGCATGGCGGAGCGCTCAGGGCCGAGCCGGATACTTGCTTGCATTCTGGTGGGCCTCGGTGCCTTCCTCTTGGCCGTCGCCATTCTCATTCCCACCTACACGGTGGGCAAATTGGAGAAGACGCCCTTGGACCTCGAAGTGACCACGATCGCCGAAGGCTCCGGCAGTGTGCTCAACTCGCAGGCTCTTCTCGCAGGCAAGACAGAAGTCAACACGAACGTTCCACTGGTGTCCCAGCGTTACGTCACCACCGAGGACCCCGCGAACGCGGACGTCGTCACTCTCCAGGCGGGCCAGACACTGCGGCGCACCGACAAGCAGGGCGACACCGGACTGCTGTCCGCGATCGTCGACCGCAACACCGTCGACCGCAAGACGTCGATGCCGACCAACGACCCGGTGGGCACCATCCAGACGCAGCCCAACCAGCCCGCCGAGGAAGTTCCGCGCGACGGACTGCAGTACAAGTTCCCGTTCAACTCGGAGAAGCAGAGCTACCCCTACTTCGACCTGAACGCGCGCGCCACCCAGGACATCAACTTCGTCGAGGAGACGGAGATCAACGGCCTGAAGGTGTACCACTACAACCAGACGATCGATCCCGTCGACCTGTCGAAGGTCGTCAACTCGCCCACCAACAAGCTGACGCTGCCCGCCGAAACCTGGGGCGTCCCCGGTGGCACCCTCCCGGTCACGATGACCCGCTGGTACACCAACGTGCGCGACCTGTGGGTGGAGCCCGAGACCGGTGTCGTCGTCAAGGGCCAGGAGCAGCTGCACCAGTACTACGCCCGCAACAAGGACAAGCCGGAGATCGACGTCCTGAAGGTGGAACTGCCGTTCAACGAGCAGACCATCGAGTACCAGGTTCAGCAGGCCAAGGACGGCATGGACAAGATCAGCACGTTCGGTCGCACCGTGCCGATCATCGCCGGCATCCTCGGTCTCATCGCCCTGATCGCAGGACTGTTCCTGGCGCTGCGCGGCGGCAAGGGCAAGCAGCCCGCACCGGCCGACGGCGGTGACAACCCGCAGAGCGGTGGTGGGCGCCACGGCGTCGACCTGGGCAAGTCGGAGGCTCCCACGGAGCAGCACGACTGGACCACGGACAAGACGGAAGAGATTCCCGTCGCAGATCCGCGCCGGTACGACGAGCGATAGAGCAGTACAGCCGGACGCCACGTAGTCCGGAGTGAAGGGGACCTCGGTATGTCACCGAGGTCCCCTTTCGTCGTTCCGTGAGCTCGCCCGATGTCACAGCCGGCTCGTCGGATTGAACGAATGTCACATCGGGAGCGTCACACCGGGCGCGGCGCATCACGTCGCGCGCCGCGGACGGCGAGGACGCCGGCGATCAGGGCGGTGCTCGACGCGACCGTCACGGCGACGGCGATGAACTGCCCGATCGTGGACGCCAGGGTCAGCATGGCGGTCATCTCGACGGCGAGACCGATCCAGGCGATGACGGCGAGGTGCGTCCGCTCCCCCGCGATGGCGGACAGCAGGGCGCCCTGCAGGACTGCCAGGCAGGCGCCGTGGAGCGCGAACAGCCACAGCAGCGACTGCACGGGCCGGTACGCGTCGCCGACGAGGAGCGGGACGAGGGGGGCGGCCACCGCCGCACCCGCGACGAGCACCGCCCCGAGTCCGACGAGGACGGCGAGCGCCGAGCGGATCGCCTGCGCGGAGTGCGCCGGATTCGCCATCCGCGGGTACAGCACCACCCCGACAGCCTGCGGTAGCCAGAACGCGGCCTTCGTGGCGACGGCACCGAGCGCGTACAGGCCTGCGTCGTCGTTGCTGAGCACGATGCGGGCGATCACGAGGTCCATCGACGACAGCGCGATCAGCGCCAACTGCACCTGCGACGCCTTCAGCACGGCCGCGACGCCGATCCGGGTGCCCGGTTCCCCGGTGCTCCCGGAATCGGCGAACAGTCGCGCGCACAGGGCCACCAGTCCGGTGCCGACCGCGCTGGCGGCGAGGGCCAGTCCCGGCCCGGCGCCGACGGCGAGCACCACGACCGCGGGAACGACCTTCGCGATTCCGGCTCCGGCGAGGACGACGCTGAGCGGGCCGAACCGGGCCGCGCCCTGCAGCAGTCCCTGCTCGGTGGCGAGCAGGACGAGGACGGGCGCCGTGACGAGCGCCGAGAACGTGGCGAGCATCCCGGTGTCGAGGGCCCACGACGCGAGGGGTGCGATCAGCATCGCCGCAACCGCGACGATCAGCGCGCAGCGGTACCCCAGCAACCGCACCGCGTGGGCTCCCTTGCCCCGGACCACCTCGCGCGCGACGACGGTCTGCAGCGCGAGCGCGGGGACGGCGAGGACGAGTTGGGCGGCCAGCAGGCTCGCGAACTCCCCGTAGCCCGCGGGGCCGAGCCAGCGACTCGCGGCCCAGGCAAGCAGGTAGGACGCGATATTCGCGGTCATCGAGCCCGCCGTCACCATCGTCACCCCGGCGACCGCCGAGCTGGTGAGGGTCTGGCGTGGCATTCGCCCATGATGCACTACGTGCCGTGCGAGCCGGGTCGATGCACCACGTATCGTGACGGCCCATGACCGTCCGGCGCCGAGCACCGTTCGTGGCGGCGGTCTACAGCCTCGTCCTGGCGTTACTCGTCCTCGGTCCGCTGCTCGGTCCCGGTTACCTGCTGCTGCGTGACGCGGTCAGCACTCCCCGCTCGTATCTCACGGACTCCGCGCTCGGTCTCACCGATGCCGCCGCGCGGGCCGTGCCGCAGGACGCTCTGCTGGCCGCGCTGAGCGGGTTCGTCGACGGCGGCCTGGTGGTGAAGGCAATCCTGCTGCTCGCGCTGTGGGCGGCGGGCTGGGGCGCCGCCCACCTGGTCCGGACCGTCCTGCCGACCGCCGGGCTCGGACCGCAACTCGTGGCGGCGACGGTGACGGTGTGGAACCCGTACGTCGCCGAGCGACTGCTGCAGGGGCACTGGAGTCTGCTGGCGGGGTACGCGGCGCTGCCGTGGACGGTGTGCGCCGCCGTCGCGATCCGGCGGGGCCGGACCCGGGGGTGGTTCGCTCTCGCGGCCTGCCTCGCCGCGGCCGGACTGACCCCGACCGGGGTGTTGCTCGCGGCGGTGACGGCGCTGGCCGTCCTCGCCTGCCCGGGTGGCCGCTCCGCCCGGTGGCTCCGCCTGACGGGTGCGCTGGGCCTGTTCTTCGCCGCGAGCGCACCGTGGCTGGTGGCCACGGCCGTGTCCGGCGGCGGCGGGGACGGCTCCGATCCTGCCGGGGTCGCGGCGTTCGCGGCCCGCGCCGAGCCGGGTCTGGCGACGCTCGGCAGTCTCGCCGGGCTCGGCGGCATCTGGAACGAGACCGCCGTCCCGCAGACCCGGACGTCGCTGTTCGCGCTCGTCGGCACGGCCCTGCTGCTGGGGGTCGTCGCCCTCGGCCTGCCCGCGCTGTGGCGGCGACGCCGGCATCCCGTGGTGGCCGCGCTGACCGTGCTCGCGCTGGTGGCGGTGCTGCTGCCGGCGCTCGGCGCGACGGCGTGGGGACTCGACGCCGGCCGCCTGCTGGTCCAGGACGTCCCGGGCGCAGGGTTGCTCCGGGACGCGCAGAAATGGGTGGCGCTCGCGGCCCCGCTGTATGCGCTCGCCGCCGCGGCCGCCGTGCTGCGACGGCCCGCCACCTGGTCGACGTCGGCGGTCCTGATCGTGCTGCTCGCCCTCCCCGACCTCGCGTGGGGCGTCGGGGGCGCGCTGCGCCCGGTCCACTATCCGCCGTCGTGGCAGCTGGTGGCCACCGCACTGGACAGCGACCCGGACAGCGGGGACGTCGCCGTCCTGCCCACCGGCATGTTCCGCAAGTTCTCCTACAGCGGTTCCGCGCCCGTGCTGGACCCCGCCCCGAGAATGCTGCCGGAGGACGTCCTGCAGACCGGTGAGCTGGTGGTGGCAGGCGGCAGCGTCGGGGGCGAGGGAACCCGGGCGCAGCAGGTCGAACAGGTGCTGCTCACCGGCGGTTCCGCCGCCGACCTCGCGTCGCTGGGCGTCCGATGGGTTCTGGTCGAGCGCGACACGCCCGGACCGCGCGGTGAATCCGCGGCCACCCTGGCCGGCCTGGAGCGACGGTTCTCGGACGAGCATCTGGAGCTGTACCGCGTCGACGGCGACGTCGCGCCGCACGAGGCGTCCGCCCGGGCGCGCGCGACGGTGGTCGCGGCCCACGTGCTGTGGGCGATGCTGCTGGTCGGCGGTCTACTCGGCGCGGGCGTGCTCGAGGCCAGGACGCGCCAGCGCCGGCGACACCAGCCCTGACGTGCGCAGGCCCGCCGCCGTGCCCGCCAGCACCTCGTGGACACCGTTGCCGGTGTGCGTCCAGGAGAATTCACCGGCCCGCACGCGTGCCTTCTCGCCGAGCACCGTGCGGGTCTCGGGTTCGAGCAGAAGTGTCTTGACCGCCGCGGTCAGGGCGGCGACGTCGGCCGTCGCCGCCTCCGCGCTGCCGACCAGAACTCCGGTCACGCCGTCGACGATCGAATCCGTCAGTCCCTTGGAGCTGCGGTAGCCGACGGTCGGGACGCCGTGCTGCGCGGCCTCGATGACGGCCAGACCCCAGCCCTCCTTGCGGGACGGCATCACATGCACCCAGGACTGCGACAGCAGCTGGTGTTTGCGGGTCTCGTCGACGTGCCCGTGGAACGTGACGGCGTCGCCGATGCCCAGCTCGTGTGCGCGGTCGCGGAGGTTCTGTTCCCACCAGCCGCCACCGATGACGTCGAGGTGCACGTCGGCGATGGTGGGGCGCAGCGCGGCGACGGCCTCGAGGGCGTCCTCGATCTGCTTGTGCGGCACGAGGCGGGACAGCACGCACACGCTGGGGTGTGCGGTCCGCGTGCCGGCGCCCCCGATGTCCACGCCGAGGGGGATGTCGTCGGCGCCGTTGCGCACCACCGCGATCCGCTCACGCTCTACCCCCAGTTCGACGAGTTCGTCGGCGGACGGCAGCGACACGGTGAGGTACTGGTCGTCCCGGTGGGTGCGCGGCGACAGCCGCGATTCCACCCACCAGCCGATCTTGCCCATCAACCGGCCCGCCACCGGCCACTGCTCGCGGTGGCAGTGATGGACGAGCAGAGTCACGGGTGCGCCGGCGACGACGCGGGAGAAGAACGGGATGCCGTTCTGGGTGTCGATGACGGCGTCGGGCCGGATGCCGCGGAGCGGTCCGAGCCCGAGCCGGCCGGCGGCGATCGCGGCGAGCGCGCGGGGGTAGACGCTGTACCGTCCGCCTGCCCGGCTGATCTCGATGCCGTCGACGGTCTCCTTCTTGGCGGCGCCGCGGTAACCGGCGGTGCGGAGGGTGACCTTGATGCCCCGTGCCGCGAGCTGGGCGCCGACCTCCTCGAGGTACCGCTCACTGCCGCCACCCTGCGGGTGACCGGTGTCGCGCCAGCAGAGCAGCAGAACCTCTCGCACGTTCATATACTCCTGTGGTCGGTGCGGTACTCGTGGTCTCGGGGCGGGACGTTCCGCGCGGGAGTCCCCGAACACCCTATCGGTCGCATTCCGCCGGATGTTGCAGCGTCCGCGAACGGATTGCCGTCCCGGGGGCTGCACTCGCTAAGGTTCAGTCTCGTGACGACGCCTCCCGTGACCCGGCGATTCGGTCGACGGGCAACCCTGAAGAGGTCGTTCGGCCTGCTCAGCGACTTCCGGCACGAACAGACCGCGCCCGACCTGTTCTACGGCGCCCTCGCCCGCGACTCCGTCGAGCTGATCGGCGACCTGTGGGGCGGTCTGACCGACGCGGATCTCACCGGCACGACGGTTGTCGACGTCGGCGGCGGCCCCGGCTACTTCGCGGACGTGTTCCAGCAGGCCGGCGCCCGGTACGTCCCCGTGGAACCGGATCCGTCCGAGATGCACGCCGCGGGGCTCGCCGTGGGCGGGGCCGTCCGCGGGTCGGGGCTGGCGCTGCCGTTCCGGACGTCGTCGGTGGACATCTGCTTCTCCTCCAACGTCGCCGAGCACGTCAGCGAACCGTGGGCAATGGCGGAGGAGATGCTTCGCGTGACGAAACCCGGTGGCCTGATGGTGCTGTCGTACACGTTGTGGTGGGGCCCGTTCGGCGGTCACGAGACCGGGCCGTGGCATGCACTGGGCGGCGAGTACGCCGCCCGGCGTTACCTGCGCAGGAACGGCCGCGAACCCAAGAACCGCTACGGGGTGTCCCTGTTCAAAGTGGGTGCGGCCGATGGGCTTCGGTGGGCTCGGCACACCCGGGACGCGGACTTGCTGGCCGCCTTCCCCCGCTATCACCCGCGCTGGGCGTGGTGGATGGTGCGAGTGCCCGGACTGCGCGAGTTCCTGGTGAGCAACCTCGTTCTCGTGATGCGGAAGCGCTGACCGTGGTCGCGCTGGCGCTCGACATCGGCGGCACCAAGATCGCCGCCGGCCTCGTCGATGCGGACGGCACTGTGCCGCACCCGGTAACCACTCCCACGCCGGCGACCGGAGTCGCGTCCGCGTGCGCCGCCCTACTGCGCGAGGTCGCGGGAACCGCGGAGGTCACGTCGGTCGGCGTCGCCTGTGCGGGACCGGTCGACACGGTCGCGGGCACCGTGTCGCCCATCAACATCGAGGAGTGGGCGGGCGGATTCGGCCTGGTCGACGCCGTGCAGGAAGTCTTCCCCGGCGTGCGAACCCGACTCGCGATGGACGGCGCCGCGGCCGCGCTCGGCGAGTATCACCACGGCGCCGGTCGCGGTGCCCCCGACCTGTTGAGCCTCGTCGTGTCCACCGGCATCGGCGGCGGGGTCGTCCTCGGCGGCCGCATCGCCACCGGCCGGACCGGCAACGCGGGACACATCGGTCACCTGGTGGTCCCCGGCGGGACCGACCCGTGCACGTGCGGCGGGGTCGGATGCCTCGAAACGGTCGCCAGCGGACCGTCGTCCGTGCGCTGGGCCCGGTCCCACGGGTGGCACGGGTCGACGGGCGTCGAATTGGCGCGGGCCGCCGCGGACGGCGACGACGTCGCGGTGGCCGCCCTCGACCGCGCGGGGACCGCACTGGGGCAGGCGATCGCGTCCGCCGCGGCCCTGCTCGACGTCGATCTGGCGGTGATCGGCGGCGGATTCGCGCAGGCCGGGCCCCCGTTGTGGGAGCCGATGCGCCGGGCCGCGGCCCGCCACGCCCGGCTGTCGTTCGTCGCCGATCTGCGGGTGGTGCCCGCGGAACTGGGTGCCTCCGGAACGCTCGTCGGGGCGGCGGTCCTGGCCGCGGGCGAGGGCTGACGAAGCGGAATCTCCTCACCTGTTCCGAAATTCTGTAACGTGTTCTAGTGTTCAGGGTCACACCACGTTCAGGAGAGGAGGTGACCGTGAGCACGAGCGCAACCCGATCTGCCGACGACTCCGATCACCAATCCGAAGTTGCCAGGCCCAGTGACTCCCGTCGCGATCCGGAGGTGCTGCGGGAGGCGCTGCAACGCTGGCTCGCCGCGCACGTGCCCGCCGACGCCGCACCCGAGGTCACGCACGTCCATCTCCCCGACGCCAACGGCATGTCGAGCGAGACCATCCTGTTCGACGCCACCTGGTCGGGCGAGGTGCACCCGCTGGTCGCACGCGTCGCGCCCGGCGACACGACGATGCCCGTCTTCCCCGACTACGACCTCGACGGACAGTTCCAGGCGATGACGCAGGTCCGGGAGCACTCCGCCGTCCCGGTCCCGGCCGTCTACTGGTCCGAGCCCGATCCCGGACCGCTGGGCGCCCCGTTCTTCGTCATGGCCCGGGTGTCCGGGCAGGTTCCGCCGGACGTGATGCCCTACAACTTCGGGTCGTGGGTGACGGAGGCGACCGAGGAGCAGCGCGCGCTGCTGCAGCACAGTGCGGTGAATGTGCTTGCGCAACTGCACGACATCGACCGGCCGTGGGAGCGGTTCGCGTTCCTGCGACTGCCCGGATCCGGCCCCACCGTCACCGAGGCGCTCGCCGCGCACATCCGGCAGCAACGCGACTACTACGAATGGACGACCCGGTCCGGCCCCCGGTCCCCGCTGATCGAACGCGGCTTCGCGTGGATGGAGGAGAACCTCCCGGACGACTCCTCCCCCGCCGTGTTCTGCTGGGGCGACGCCCGCATCGGCAACATGATGTTCCAGGACTTCCGGCCGGTGGCCGTACTCGACTGGGAGATGGCCACGCTCGGGCCCCGCGAACTCGACCTCGGCTGGATGACGTACCTGCACCGGTTCTTCGAGGACATCGCCGCTGCCGCCGGACTCGACGGGATGCCCGACTTCCTGCGCCTCGACGACCTCGCCGCCCTGTACGAGGAACTGACGGGCCACACGCCCCGCGATCTCGAGTACTACACCGCCTACGCGGCACTCCGGCAGGCCACCATCATGCTGCGGATTCAGGAGCGCGCCATCCACTTCGGCCAGGCCGCCGCCCCGGAGGATCCGGACGACATGATCATGCACCGCGCCTCGCTCGAGGCGATGCTGGACGGCACGTACTGGGAGAAGCTCCGATGACCGCCGACTACGCCGGGAACCCGCTCTCCCCGATGGACGACTACCCCATCCATCAGGTGGCCGAACCGATCCGGCGCGTCGCCACGTCCGACCGCAACTTCTACGACCGCTACTACTTCAACTGCTATCCCTCCGACGAGTCCGACCTGTTCCTCATCGTCGGTCTCGGCCAGTACCCCAACCTCGGGGTGACCGACGCATTCGCGGTGCTCCGCCGCGGCGACGACCACATCGTCGTCCGCGGGTCGGCGGCGCTGGGCCACGACCGCTCCGACACCACCGTCGGACCGTTCCGCGTCGAGGTCCTCGAGGGGCTGCGACGCCTGCGCGTGGTGCTCGCACCGGGCGACTACGACCTGTCCTTCGACCTCACCTTCGACGGCGCGATCCCCGCGACGCTCGAGCCACGCCACTTCCGCAGGCAGCTCGAGCGGGTCACGTTCGACACGAGCCGATTCGTCCAGACCGGCACCTGGGCAGGCGAACTCACCATCGACGGGCAGAGCCGCCCCGTCACGCCCGACACCTGGCGCGGCAACCGCGACCGGTCGTGGGGAGTGCGCCCCGTCGGCGAGTCCGAGCCGCCCGGACGGCGGGCGGTCGACGGGATCCAGAACTTCTTCTGGATCTACTCGGTGATGCAGTTCGAGGACTATGCCGTCTCCGTCGTCCTGCAGGAGGACGAATTCGGCAGGCGCATCGTCGAGGAAGCCGTCCGCATCTGGCCGGACGCCGACCGCGAACCCGAATGGCTGGGCCGCCCCGAGCACGAACTGAAATTCGAGCCCGGGACGCGCGACGTCACGTCGGCGTCGCTGAGTTTCCACCGGCCCACCGGCGAGGTCGTCACCGTCACCTGCGATCTGCTGGTTCCCAACTACATCGGCATCGGCACCGGGTACGGACTCGAAGCCGACTGGCGCCACGGCATGTGGCAGGGCGAACTCGTGGTCCAGGGCCTGCGCAAACGAGCGTCCGAGATCGAGCCGGGACTCCGGATGTTCTGCCCCGTCGACAATCTCACCCGATTCCGGCTCGAGGACGGCGGCGAGACCGTCGTCGGGACCGGGCTGTTCGAGGTCGCCGCGATCGGGCCCCACGCACGATACGGATTCGACAGTTTCACCGACACCGCCTCCTGACCGGGGGAACGACACGAGGAATGGACTCATGACCGACTACGACAAGCTCTACATCGGCGGAAAATGGGTGGCCCCGGCCACCGACCAGGTGCTCGACGTGTTCTCCCCGGCCACCGAGGAACGCGTCGGCCGCTGTCCCGTCGCGTCGCCTGCCGACATCGACGACGCCGTCGCCGTCGCCAGGCGGGCGTTCGACGAAGGTCCGTGGCCGCAGACCACTCCCGCGGAGCGCGGGGAGATCCTGGCGAAGGCGGCGAAGCTCATCGAGGAGCGCGGCGAGACCCTCAACGCTCTGATCTCGTCGGAGATGGGTCAGCCGCCCGCGATGGTCGGGATGATGCAGCAGACGCCGTCGCTCGCGACCCTGAACTTCTATGCCGGTCTCGCGAACGAATTCGAGTGGGAGCAGACCCGCACCGGCGCGTTCGGCCAGACGAAGGTGCTGCGGGAACCGGTCGGTGTCGTGGCCGCAGTTCTCGCCTGGAACGTGCCGCTGTTCCTGGCCGTCAACAAACTGTCCCCGGCGCTGCTCGCCGGGTGCACCGTGCTGCTGAAACCGGCACCCGAATCCCCGCTCTCCACACACCTTCTCGCCGAGATCTTCGCCGAGGCCGGGGTCCCCGAGGGCGTCATCTCCGTTCTGCCCGGCGGCGCCGAGACCGGTGAATACCTGGTCTCGCATCCCGGCATCGACAAGATCACCTTCACCGGCAGCAGTCCCGTCGGACGCAAGATCGGGGCCATCGCCGCGCAGAACCTCAAGCGCTGCTCCCTCGAACTGGGCGGCAAGTCGGCGGCCATCATCCTCGAGGACGCCGACCTCGCGTCCACGATGCCGATGCTCGTGATGTCCGGGCTGATGAACACCGGGCAGGCGTGCGTCGCGCAGACCCGGATCCTCGCCCCGCGGTCCCGCTACGACGAGGTGCTGGACGCCCTCGTCGCGGGCGCCGGGTTCATGGCCGTCGGCGACCCGTCCGACCCGGCCGCGCAACTCGGGCCGCTGATCTCGGAGAAGCAGCGCGACCGCGTCGAGGGTTACATCGCCAAGGGCAGGGAACAGGGCGCGCGCGTGGTGCTCGGCGGCGGCCGTCCGGAGGGCCTCGACAAGGGCTGGTACGTGGAGCCGACCATCTTCGCGGACGTCGACAACTCGATGACGATCGCCCGCGAAGAGATCTTCGGGCCCGTCCTCTCCGTGATCCCCTACGACTCCGAGGACGAGGCGATCAAGATCGCCAACGATTCCGACTACGGCCTCGCCGGCTCGGTGTACACCACCGACATCGATCACGGTCTCGCGGTCGCGAAGCAGATCCGCACCGGCACGTACGCCATCAACTGGTACGCCTTCGATCCGGGATCACCGTTCGGCGGGTACAAGGCTTCCGGCATCGGCCGGGAGAACGGACCGGAGGGGCTCGAGGCGTTCTGCGAGACCAAGTCCGTCCTCATGCCGCCCGGCTACGCGGGGTAGGCGGCTCCGCCGCCCGTGCGTGGTTAACGAGTCCAGGGACTCGCTAACCACTCACGGGCCCGGAGGGCCTAACTGCCGAACTGGACCCCGCCGAGCGGGCCGCCGACGAGAACGATCTGCGGCATCGTGGTCTGCGGGTTCACGACGGTGGTGAGCGACAGGCATTCGCCGAGGACCGCGTACGCGCCGTCCGGAAGTTCCGGTGTGGTGAAGGTCTTGACCGCGTCGCCCGTGGCGTTCGCGAGGACGCGTTCGATGGGGTTGGTGGCCCATGCGACGAATCCCGGTTCGAGAACGACGGTGGGGTCCGCCAGGACTGCGGGCAGCTTGGTGGCGTCGAATGCCACGGCGCCGCAGGACTGGGCGTCCAGCAGATTCAGGACGTTGGGGTTGGTGACGGTGATGTCGAGGGTGCTCCCGTCGACCGCGGTCACCACGGTGGGAGGCTGCACTTCCGTCGCTGCGGAAGCGGTCGCCGGCATGGCCATGGCTACGGTGGCGGCGGCTGCGGCAGCGAGTGCGGCACCTCCGGCGAGTCGTTTCATGCCCCTGCTGGTCCCTGTCTGCATCTGCAATCCTTTCGTCGCGTGCGAGCTTCGACAATCGAGGCTTTTACAA
This sequence comes from Rhodococcus sp. (in: high G+C Gram-positive bacteria), assembly GCA_039206675.1. Taxonomy (GTDB): domain Bacteria; phylum Actinomycetota; class Actinomycetes; order Mycobacteriales; family Mycobacteriaceae; genus Rhodococcus_F. The sequence continues at coordinate 21,006 of JBCEBZ010000145.1, forward strand.
ACCGAATGGTATGCGTTTACTGCAGGGACCTCCCCTCAAACGACGAATGTCACAGTGGTTCAGTCGAACTGAACCACTGTGACATTCGGTCACCGGAGAGGGACTAGCTCAGGCGCTGCTTCAGGGCCTCGAACTCGTCGCGGATGCCGGAGGGAACCTTCTCGCCGAGGAACTCGAACCACTCCTCGATGAGCGGCAGCTCCTGCTTCCACTCGTCGACGTCGACCTTCAGGGCCTCGTCGACGTCGTCGGCGTTGACGTCCAGCCCGCCGAGCTCCAGATCGGCTGCGGTCGGAACGAATCCGATCGGGGTGGACTCGGCGCCGGCCTTGTGCTCGATGCGGTCGACGATCCACTTCAGCACGCGGGAGTTCTCACCGAAACCGGGCCACAGGAAGCGGCCGTCCTCGCCGCGACGGAACCAGTTGACGTAGAAGATCTTCGGCAGCTTCTCGGAATCCGCGTGCTTGCCGAGGTTGATCCAGTGGTTCAGGTAGTCGCCGGCGTTGTAGCCGATGAACGGGATCATCGCCATCGGGTCGCGGCGG
>JBCEBZ010000146.1:0-5507 GCA_039206675.1 Rhodococcus sp. (in: high G+C Gram-positive bacteria)
GATCACTCGCGCAACGCACTCGGCGCCCTGCGCAAGTCGCTACTCGACTCGGTCGCGCCGGCCGTGGACCCGGCCGATCCGCTCGCCTCCGAGCAGCTGCCTCTCGTTGCCGACTACCTGGAGTTCCTGCGCACGCGGATCTACCGGATCCACGAACGGTCGAGATTCGAACTCGGCGAGTATCTCCGGATGGCCGAGGGCGTGCTGACGCGGGTCCCCACCCGATCGATCCCGGCAATCGTCGATCTCACCAAACACATCGATGCAAGCCGGAGCGCTCGCGAGTCCGCGTCCACCGGCACGACGGAGCTCATCGAGCTGGGCGCGACCCTGGCCGCCGCTGTCAGCACCGTCGTGCAGGACGAGTCACTTCCCGACGACGTCCGACTGGCGGTGAGCACCTGGGTCTCCGAGGCGTCACGCGACCTCCTCGCGTTCGAGCGGTCCTGGTACGCACCCTTCGGGTTCGAGGCCGCACCGGAGAAACTCCGGAGTATCGACGAATTCCTGTAGGCGGGCGGTCTGGGCCTCACGCCGTGAGGACGTGAGGCCCGGACGCCGCGTCGGACGAGTGGCCCTTGCCGCGCCCCATCGTTTGGCATTATGATCAGGCCAAAGCTCGCAGGAAATGGGTATCGCGATGAACCAACCCGCTGACGGCGGACTCGCCCCGCTGTTCGACCTCGCCGTCCGGAGAGGCGACTCCCAAGCGGCGGCGGAACTGGCAGCGCAATCCGGCGAGGACTCCCTCACCCTCGAATGGACCCGTCAGGCCCTTCTCTCGCACCTGCGGTCGGGCTCGCGAGATGCCGGCGAAATCCGGAATGCTGCAGAACTTCTCCAGGAGATCGAAGTGATCCAGCGGCGGCGGCAGGCGCGGCGGATCGCGGACCATCGATCTCAGCTCACGGGCTTTCGCGCGTTTCTCACCAATCTACGCGGGGTGTCGCGGGCCGAGCGTCCGTATGTCGTGACCGACCGGTTGTGCCGTGACCTGGGCTTCCGGAAGTCGGTGTACTCCCCGGCCACGACCTCCGGCTGGTCTCCCACCACGATCGCGATTCATCCCGAACTGGAAGACTCGTTCGCTCCCCTGCGCCGTGCGGTGGCCGCTCTGTCACTCCCCCCGGGTGCCGCACCGCGAGAGGAGGAGGTGTTCCGCAGCGGACGCGGAATCGCCGTAGATCCGATCGACATCTATCGCAACACCTATCGCCCGCTCGTCGAATTGTCGCGACCACGCGGATATCTCGCGGTACCGGTGGTTGCCGCCGGACGAGTGACAGCACTGCTTCATGCAGACCATGACGATGCCGAAGTCGACGAGTCCGACATGATCACGTTGCAGACGGCGGCCGCGGTGTGCGCGCTGACCGCGGAACAGGAAACCCTCCGGTCTGCCATCACGACCCGCGGCCACCGGGTGACAGAACAGATGACGGCGATCCTGTCCGCTCTCGAGGAACTCGAGCAGTCACAGCTCAGTCTCGCCGAGGCGCTCGGCACCGAAGCCGACCGTCCCGGCTGTGCGAGCGGCGCGGTCGGAATTCCCCATTGCGCTGCCCTCACCGTGCGTGAACACGAAGTATTCGAGTTCGTCGCCCACGGCACGCCGAACGCGGACATCGCCCGAGCATTGTTCGTCTCCGAGGGCACGGTGAAGTCCCACGTCCAGCGGATCTACCGCAAACTCGGTGTGGCCACCCGCGCCGAAGCAGCAGTCCTGTACAGGACATTGCACCGACCCGGGCAAGAGCCGTGCCGAGGTTCGCATGACCGACAATGATGCGCTGACCGACGAGATCGACCGTATTCTCACCGATCTCGCGGATGAATCCGCGGCCGAACCGCACGATGAGGCGATCCGGCTCGTCGAGCTGATCGAAGGACAGGACCGCACACAAGCCGAAGACCTCGAACGACTGCAAGCGGCAACACACCTGCTGCAGTCCGCAGTATCCGTCCTGCACGGCGCCGACACAGTCGACGACATCATCCGCGCGGTGTGCCCCGGCGCGGCCGCTATCGCCACCTGCGACGAGGTACTCTTCACCGAACTCGACGGACCGGAGCGCACCGGAATCCCCGAAGTCTTCGCCCACAATGGGTATACAGCGTTCCGGGTCGACATCGGCGGCCTCCCGGCCGGCGTGATCCAGGTCGGCTCCACACCCGACGACGTCGTCGTCGACGCGCTGCTCACCTTCGCGGGATTGGTCGGCACCGCTCTCGAATGCGCTGCCCTCGACCGACGGCACCACCGTCAGCGGGAGCTTCTGCACACGCTCTGGAATCTCGAGGACTCCGCCCACACGCTGGTTGCTCCCTCGCCGACCCCGGACCCGCACTCGTCCACCGTGCTCGAACCGCTGACCGCTCGGGAACGCGACGTCCTCGCACTCGTCTTGACCGGTGCCTCGAACGCCGCGATCGCCGCGGGTCTGGTCATCTCCGTGGAAACGGTGCGGTCCCACGTCAAAAGGGTGCTCCGCAAGTGCGGCGTCGCCAATCGAGCCGAACTCATCGCGCGGTTCGATGCCGGCACGGACACGCCGTAGACCGCCCCCGTGTCGCGGCCCGGCACCTGTCATTCGCGCCGCTGGGCCCTCAGTACCTCACCGACGTTGAGCACGTCGCCCTGAGGGAAACCTGTCATGCGGCACCAGGCGAGTTCCCGCTCGGACTGCCGGGCGGCAGCCTCGGCCACGATGCGATGAGCTGACTCGGCGTTGGGCCCATCGGCGGCGGCGAGATCCCGGTACCCGCGCGCAACGAGTTCCTTCACATCACGCACCTGTTGTCGCAGTTCCAGCAAATCCGTCGCGGGAGAATCCGTTTCGTCGAGCAGCGCGCGGCACTCGTCGGCGAACTCGGAGTCCAGTTCCATGAGGGCCGTGAGAGTGCGACGAGTGTCGGTGTGCTCGGCGAGCTCGTACGGGTACTCGAACGCCTGCACGTCCAGTACCCAATCCAGGCAGGCGAGTACGAGTCCGGCCTGCTCGGCCGCGAAGGAATCGCCCGGATCGAGCGCCGGCAACACCGACTTTCCGATCGTGTTCCGAACAGCGCTGATCTGCTGTGCCACAGTGGGAATCATGCGAAACTCCTAGTCCTTACCGACAATAGCGAGCAACTGGTCGAGGTAGAAGGCGCCGAGCCCGCCGAGAAATGTCTGCATCGAATCCAGGTGGGTGAGGCGTTCGGCCGCGTTTCGCGGCCCGGTACCGACCAGCGCAACCGCCGCCCAGTACATGTTGAGGACCGTGTAGTACTCGAGTCGCTCCGAATCCACCGACAGACCCGAACACTTCTCGTACTCCGCGATCATGTCGTCACGGGACACCAACGCCGAGCAGTAGAACTGTCCCGTCACCGGGTCGTGCTCACCCCATCCCTCCATCATCGCGTAGGCGAGATCGTGGTGCCGGTCGCCCAAATACGTCAGTTCCCAGTCCAGCAGGGCGGTGATCGTCCCGTCGTCCTCGTCGAACAGGAAGTTGCCGTTGCGGTAGTCGCCGTGAATCACCGACACGTGATCGACCGGCGGCCGTCGTTCCCACAGCCACTGCTGGGTCAGGGCAATCACCGGATGCGCCTCGAACGAGTCTTCCTGCCAGGCACGGTCGGTCGCCGCAAGTCGCCAGTCGATCGCGTCGGTCGTCCCGGCCCGCGGGCGCTCGAACGAGGGGAGATCATGGGGAGTCCAATCGAACCGGTGCAGTTCCGCGAGGTGACGAACGAACTGGGGTCCCAGGATCGGACGCAACGCCGCGCCATACACGGTGCCGAGCCCCGACGCCGTCTTCACGGCGGCCTTCGCGCTGGCCGATCCCGGGACGTAGCCGCAGATCATCGACGGCGCACCGAGTTCGGCGGGGTCCTCGGTCGCCCAGAACACGCGCGGCACGGGGACCACACCGTCGAGCATCTTCAGTACCTCGAATTCGCGCAGCCGCGGAGTCTCGACCATCGACCCCGGCGGATCCATCCGCAACACCATGCGGTCCTGCCTGCGTTGCCCGTTCCGCGCCCAGTCCAGGTCGAAGACGAACTGCTCTTTCGATGCACCGCCCGCGAGTCGGCCGATGCCCTCGATGAGGAATGTGCCGTCGATCCGTTGGGAGAGGAACTCCCGCAGTCGTTCCGACACCGCGTCGATCGCGGGCTGCTCGTGGACCATGGTCCCCCGCCGTTGCATCTTGCGACGCAGCACAGCGTCGATCGGGGGCTCCACGCGCACAGCCGCGCGGGAAGTGGGCGTTGTCATCACCATGTTTCATGCTCCGTTCGCGTCGGATGTGGCTGCGGCGCGCAGTCGGCCGGAACTCGACATGCGTTCCGCGAGGAACTCCAGCCCCAGCACGTCCGTCGCCTCGGCGTACCCGACCCGGTTGCCGACCTGGTAACGGAACAGACTCTGGCAACTGACGTACGCGGGACTGAAGCTGTACCACGGCGCGCCCCCGACGGCGGTACCGAAGAATTCGTGCTTCTTGCCGCGGACGTCGACGGCGGTGATGTGGTTGTTGACGGCGATTAGATCGACTCGGGAGGCCTCGACGGTCGCGTGGGTGATCCCGAAGACTTCGCCGTCCTCGACGACGTAGCCGAAGCGCAGACCGTCGTAGAACACCTCACCGTTCCGGATGCCCAGGGCCATCCCCAGGTGCAGGCCGAAGTCGGGACCGAGCGTCACGTGGATCCAGGCGGCGCCACTGTGTCCGAGCTCCGCGCGCGGCCCCCAACTCCGGTCCATGCCGTCGAAGCAATCGACCTGGTACTCCTTCCCACGCAGTTCCAGGGTGCCGGTCACGTGCCCGATCATGTCGTAGTGCCCGTTGGCCCACACGTCACCGAGGCCGGTGTCGATGGGGCCGTCCGTGCCGGCCACGAGCGGGTTCTGCGTGGCGTCGTGCACATCGAAAGGTTCGTGCAGGCCTTGGAATTGGAGGTCGAAACGACAGGCCCCCAGCGCGTTCTCGTACGAGACCCGGAAGTCGCGGGGGGCGTTCGTCGCCTCGAGACTCAAGCCGCTCTCGAGCGTGAACTTCGAGAACACCTCCGGGGCCGGTACATGCATTTGGGGGTCCGTGAAGTCGATCTCGTAGGGCTGGGTGCAGATACCGGAATGCACGACCACCGACGAGATGGTCGCCCCGACATTCGGCCGGGACAAAACATAAGCGTTGCCGAGGATTCCGGCCTCCGGAACGGAGAAGACCAAGACAATGGTCTCGGCCCAGGTACGAGCCGACGGCTCACTCGGGTGGTAATCCACATCAGCAGCGGTGATCACAACGGCTCCTCAATTTTCGCGGCGCAAGATCTGGTCATGGCGACCGTAAACATCGCGATGTGATCGACGCTACAAATCCTGCCGGAATTACCCCGTACGGAATCGCGATTACTCCCTCTGGGTGAGGGGGTGCCCGGTCGCCTACGGCCGCGCACGCCGCGGTCCACCAGCGCGAACCGCGGACGTCCTGCACCGGTCAGGCGTCGGACGT
>JBCEBZ010000147.1:0-21522 GCA_039206675.1 Rhodococcus sp. (in: high G+C Gram-positive bacteria)
GGATCCCGCGCGGCGCGCATCCTGTGAACTCCCCCAGGGCCGGAAGGCAGCAAGGGTCAACGGGCTCTGCCGGGTGCGCGGGGTCCCCTATCTTTCGCATACCCGACCCCCGCTGTCGGTGAGAGGCCGCTCCTGATGACCAACCAGACCCAGATCGGGTTGATGAGCCATGAGGAACTACTTTCGGAGCACGAGCGTCAGACAGCGAGCTACGCGCAGCTGAAGACGGAGAAGCTCACGCTCGACCTCACTCGCGGTAAGCCCTCGCCCGAGCAGCTGGATCTGTCGGCGGCGCTGCTGTCCCTGCCCGGTGACGGGGACTTCCGCGACGGCAACGGCACCGACACCCGCAACTACGGCGGGCTGACCGGTCTGCCGGAACTGCGCGCGATCTTCGGTGAACTGCTCGGCATTCCCGTCGAGAACCTGCTCGCCGGCAACAACGCCAGCCTCGAGATCATGCACGACAACGTCGTGTTCGCCCTGCTGCACGGCACCCCCGACTCCCCGCGCCCCTGGTCGCAGGAGGAGAAGGTCAAGTTCCTGTGCCCGGCGCCCGGCTACGACCGCCACTTCGGGATCACCGAGACCTACGGCATCGAGATGATCCCGGTGCCGATGCGCCCGGACGGCCCCGACGTCGGCGTCATCTCCGAGCTCGTCGCCAACGATCCGCAGATCAAGGGTCTGTGGGCCGTTCCCAACTATTCGAACCCCACGGGCGCGGTGTACTCGGAAGAGGTCACGCGGGCGCTGGCGTCGATGCCGACCGCCGCCCCCGACTTCCGGCTGTTCTGGGACAACGCGTACGCCGTGCACCCGCTGGTCGGCGAGACGGCGCCGTCGCTGGACGTCCTCGGGATGGCCGCGGAGGCGGGGCACCCCAACCGGCCGCTCGTGTTCGCCTCGACGTCGAAGATCACGTTCGCCGGTGCCGGCGTCAGCTTCTTCGGGTCCTCGGCCGCGAACCTGGCCTGGTACCAGAAGTTCCTCGGCAAGAAGAGCATCGGACCGGACAAGCTGAACCAGCTGCGGCACCTGCGGTTCTTCGGGGACGCCGACGGTGTCCGCGCCCACATGGAGAAGCACCGCGAGATCCTGGCGCCCAAGTTCGCGCTCGTCCTGAAGATCCTCGAGGACCGTCTCGGGGCGTCGAAGGTGGCGTCGTGGACGGAACCGAAGGGCGGATACTTCATCAGCCTCGACGTCGTCGAGGGCACCGCGAAGCGCGTCATCGCCCTGGCGAAGGACGCGGGGATCGCGCTCACCGCCGCCGGATCGGCGTTCCCGTACGGCGTCGACCCCGAGGACAAGAACATCCGGCTCGCGCCGAGCTTCCCGTCGATGGACGACCTGGACAAGTCGATGAACGGTGTCGCGACGTGCGTGCTGCTCGCGGCCACCGAGTCCCGCCTGGATCTGCCGAAGTCCTAGCAGCAGACCTCCGGCCGCTCACCTGTCCCGGGTGAGCGGCCGGAGGTGTCTCTACATCCGCGCGTAGCGCGCCATCACGAAGCTGTACACGCCGTACGCGGCGATGCCCAGTGCCGCGAGGATCAGCAGGAACTGCCCGAACGGCGCCGAGCCGAGGGTCTTCACCGCGCCGTCGATGCCGGTGGCCTTGGACGGGTCGGAGTTCAGGACCGCCACGATCACCAGCACCCCGGCACCGGCGATCACGAGGCCCTTGGCCACGTACCCGACCACGCCGAGGGGTTCGACGAGCTTCGACGGGGTCCCCTTCAGGTCGTCCAGGAAGTTCTTCGCCGCCCCCTTGTAGACGTGGTAGCCGCCGACGCCGATGGCGACCAGGGCGACCACGATCAGGACGAACTTTCCGCCGCCGGACTGCATCAGCCGGGCGCTGAGCCCGGCGTTCTGCTCGCCGCTGGACTTGCCGCCGCCGCGTGCGAACTGGACGGCCGAGAACGCGAACGCGAAGTAGACGACGGCCAGGCTGAACGCCTTGACGCGATCCATCGCCGACGTCCCGTCGCCGTTGCCCTCGGACTGTTCGGAGGGGTGCGGCCCGACGATCGTTTCGGCGAGCCGCCACAACGCCATCGCGACGAACACGATCGCCGCCACCCACAACGCGAACCGGCCGCCGGGTTTGGAGGCCAGCGTGCCCAGCGCCCCGGACTGGTCGGCGTTGCCGCCGCTGCCGAACGCGAGCTGGACGATGATGTACGCGATCAGCAGATGCACGAACCCGCTCATCACGTGCCCTGCGCGGGCCACCCGTTCGAACGTGGTGCTGTCTGTCGCGCGATCCACGGCTCCGCTGAATCCGCTGGCTCGGTTGGCTTCGTTCTGGGCCATCGGGTGTCCTTCGGGTCGTGCGACGGACCGGAGTCCCTTGACCGTAGGCGTACCCGGTTACGGCCGGGCCGACACCGGGTGAGCGCTATCGCACCGAGCTCGTGACGCGGTCGATCAGGTTGGACGCGCTGTAGTAGTCGAGCCGGAAGCTGTCCTTGCCAAGTCCGTTCACCTGCTTCTTCTCCACGGACGGGGTCTGCTGCAGCGTCGGATCCGCGAGGAACCGCTCGGCGTCCGCCGCGTCACCGATCACGATGAACGTGGTGTTGCCGGTCACCGCCCGGGGCAGGTTCTCCTGCCCGGCCGGCACGACGTCCTTGCGGCCGGCCATGACGCCCTTGTCGGCTGCGCTGATGTCGGACGGCAGCTCGGCCAGCGAGAATCCGAGGCGTTCCAGCAGAATGCCCTGCGCCGATTCGGCGGTGAACATCCGTGACTCCTCGGGCGAGTTGTAGGCGAGCACGTTCACCGGGTTCGCCGCGGCGACCTTGTCGCCGAGCGCCGACTTGGCGTCGTCGAGTTGCCGGTCGAACTTCGCGACGAGGGCTTCGGCCCGGTCCTCGGCCCCGATGGCGGCCGCGATCCGGCCGCTGAGGTCCTGCCACGACTTGTCGTCGTACCGCAGCACCACGACGGGCGCGATCTGCCTCAGTGTGTCCACCTGATCGGCCGCCGAGTCGCCGCCGGTCGCGGACACGAAGATGAGGTCCGGATCGGCGGCGGTGATCTTCTCGACGTTGGTTTCGCCCTGGTAGAGCGTCTCGACGCCGCGCTCGGCGGCGATGTCGGCCCACTGGGTGAACAGGCCGTTCTCGTCGGTCACGTCGCTCGGTCGCTGGGCGCCGGTGCCGATCAGGGGCGCGTCGAGGGCGAGCAGCGAGCCGGTGAGGGTGACGCTGGTCGAGACGATCCGCTCGGGCTTGTGTTCGATCGTGACGCTGCCCGTCTCGTCGGTGACGGTGCGCGGCCAGCTCTGGTCGGACGCAGCGGTGGTGCCGGTGGTCGCGGACTCGGTGGCGGGATCGGACGAGCACGCGGCCGCGCCGATCCCGACGGTGAGGACAGCGAGGGCTGCCAGTGAACGGCGAAGTTTCACGGTGGACTCTCTTTCGCAGGGGTAAGGAAGTTGATTTAGGCTAGCGTTACCTACATTCGATGGGGGAAGTGGATGCTGAAACGGGTGCCCGGACCGGAACGCCGCGTCGTGCGCACGCGGGCAATCGACGACCTGACGCCCGACGCCGTCCCCGCGTTCTGGGACCGACTCGCGGCCGCGGGCAGCCCCCTCGTCGAACGGGACGGGGCGGGCCGCGGCTGTGTGATCGCGACGTTCTGCTGGCGGGACCCCGACGGCGACGAACGCGGGTCACGCACGCGGCACGTCTACCTCGACGCCAACGGCATCACCGACCGCTCTCGCCCGGAGCGGGCCGCGCTGTCGCGGCTGCCCGGCACCGACCTGTGGTCGCTGTCGATCGAGGTGCCCGAGAACTGGCGTGGCGCCTACCGGTTCATTCCCCGGACGGAACCGCTGACCCTCCCCGGCGACGGCACCCCGGGCTGGCGGTGGTGGCGGAACGTACTCGCCGGCGCACGGCCCGACCCGTTCAGCCCGTTGCCCACCCGAGCGGTGCAGGCCGGCGACTGCTCCGAGGCGGTGATGCCCGCGGCGCCCGCGCAGCGCTGGTGGACGGACCGCCCCGGCCGCGGCGCACTCCACGAGACGACGTTCCCGCTGTCGGGGATCCCACGGTCGGTGTGGATCTACGAACCGCCCGGACTCGCCGCTCGATCTCGTCCGGTGGTGGTGCTGCTCGACGGCCGGACGTGGGCGGTCGATCTGCCGGTCGCGGGTGCCGCCGACAGACTCGGGCCCGCCGGTCACCGGGTTCCGCTCGTCGTGATGGTCGACAGCATCGGACCCGAACTGCGATCCGAGGAACTCGGCTGCAGCCCCGCGTTCGCCGCCGGTCTCGCCGGCGAACTGCTCCCGTGGCTGCGGCGGGACTGGGCCGTCACCGACGACCCGGCGTCGACGATCGTGGCGGGCTGCAGCCTGGGCGGATTGACGGCCTGTCACCTCGCGCTGACGGCGCCGCACGTGTTCGGGTGCGCCGTCAGCCTGTCCGGGTCGTTCTGGTGGCCCGGTTCCGGGCCGGGCGTCCCGTTCCAGGACCGTGTCCGCGCCGCCGGCCCGTCGGGAAGCCGGTTCGGCATCGAGGTCGGGACACTCGAATGGATGCTCGTCGAACCCCACCGTGAGGTCCGCGATCTGCTGGCCGGCACCGGCCACGACGTGCGGTACCGCGAGTTCTGCGGAGGCCACGACGCGCTGCACTGGCGCGACGGTCTGGTCGCCAGCGTGGCAGCGATGCTGGGTTACGCACCGGTAATGCAGTGATGTGGATAACTCTGTGCATAGACCGCGCGTCGCCGTGAAGGGCGCACCCGCCCGAACGCGGGATGGCAGGATCGAACCATGGCACGCACGCTGAACCTGGTAGGGGATCCGGACGCCGACGCACTCCTCGCGAGTGATCCGCTGGCGTTGCTCATCGGGATGCTGCTCGATCAGCAGGTTCCGATGGAGACGGCGTTCGCGGGCCCCAAGAAACTCGACGACCGGATCGGCGGCCTCGAGGTGCACCGCATCGCGGAGATGGATCCGGAGGAGTTCGCGGCCGTCTGCTCACAGACCCCCGCCGTCCACCGGTTCCCCGGATCGATGGCCACCCGCATCCAGTCGTTGTGCGCGTACCTCGTCGAGAACTACGACGGCAGCGTCGAGGCGCTGTGGACGAGCGGCGATCCCGACGGCAAAGAGGTGCTGAAGCGGTTGAAGGCGCTGCCGGGGTACGGCGACCAGAAGGCCCGCATCTTCCTGGCGCTGCTCGGCAAGCAGATCGGTGTGGAGCCGAAGGGCTGGCGCGAAGCGGCAGGCGACTACGGCACCGAGGGATCGCGGCGTTCGATCGCGGACGTCGTGGACGACAAGAGCCTCCACGAGGTCCGCGAGTTCAAGAAGGCCGCGAAGGCCGAGGCGAAGAAGGCGGCGGCCGCGAAGAAGAAGTAGCCGCTACTCCGGATCGGATGGCTTCGGCTTCCGTTCCGCGTCGAGTTGCCGCCTGCGTTCGGCCTCGTGCATCCACGGGAAGACGCTGTTGCCCTGGCCGCCGCCGCCGATCGGTCCGTGGCCGAGGACGCCGTGCTCGTACGCCGATTCGGCGTGCAACGCGAGGTCGATACCGGAGGACTCGTCCTCGGCGCTCACCCGGAACCCGAAGATCCGGTCGATCAGCTTGCCCAGCCCGAACGTCACACCGAACGCGTACAGCGCGACGACCACCACAGCCAGCACCTGCTTGCCGAGTTGCGCGAATCCGCCCCCGTACAGGAGGCCTTCGGCGCCGCCCGTCATCACCTCGGTGGCGAGCAGCCCGATCAGGATCGTGCCGACGATGCCGCCCATCAGGTGGACTCCCACGACGTCGAGCGAGTCGTCGTAGCCGAGGCGGAACTTCCAGCCGACGGCGAACGAGCAGACCACACCGGCGACCGCGCCGACGATCACCGCACCGACCATGCTCACGGTGCCGCAGGACGGGGTGATCGCGACGAGCCCGGCGACGACGCCGGATGCCGCACCGAACGTCGTGGGGTGACCGTCCCGCTTCTGCTCGACGAGGAGCCAGCCGAGCAGGCCGGTGCACCCGGCGACGAGGGTGTTCAGGAAGATCGCGGCCGCGGTGCCGTCGGCGGCGAGCGCCGAGCCCGCGTTGAAACCGAACCAGCCGAACCAGAGCAGGCCGACACCCAGCAGCACCAGCGGAAGGTTGTGGGGGCGCATCGACTCGGACTTGAATCCGAGCCGGGGGCCCAGGACCAGGGCCAATGCCAGCCCCGACGCGCCGGACACGATCTCGACGACCAGTCCGCCCGCGTAGTCGAGGGCGCCGAACTGCGCGATCCAGCCCTGCGGGTTCCACACCCAGTGCGCGACGGGTGCGTAGACGACGAGGGCCCAGACGGGCACGAAGATCATCCAGGCCGAGAACTTGGCCCGGTCGGCGATCGCGCCGCTGATCAGCGCGGCGGTGATGATCGCGAACGTCAGCTGGAACGTGGCGAACAGGATCTCGGGAACCTGCCCGTGGACGGTGGTCGGGTCGATGCCCGCCATCCCCAGGTGCTCGAGCCCGCCGATCAGCCCGCCGCCGATGTCGTCGCCGAAGATGAGGGAGTATCCGGCCACCAGCCACGCAACCGTGACGAGCGCGATCGACACGAAGCTCATCATGATCATGTTCAGTACGCCGGTGGAGCGGACCATCCCGCCGTAGAACAGGGCGAGCCCCGGTGTCATCAGCAGGACCAGCGCGGTACTGATCAGAAGCCAGGCGGTTGCTCCGGCGTCGATTGCAGGCACGACATTCTCCTCACACACCCGGACGAAACCAGGCGCGGAAAATCACGATGACCGCGGGCCGTTTCCGCTGTGATGCCGATGCGTTGCGAACGTGTTACGCAATCCGGTCAGGGCGGATTTCTGCCTGTGAGTAGCGCCCCGACCGGGTGCTTCGACCACCGGGGCCGGACTGTCGGGGCCCGCCGGTAGTCTTTCCGCGTGGCCCTGTACCGGAAGTACCGACCCGCATCCTTCGCCGAGGTGGTGGGGCAGGAGCACGTCACCGAACCACTGAGCACCGCCCTCGACGCCGGACGGATCAACCACGCGTATCTGTTCTCCGGTCCCCGCGGCTGTGGCAAGACGTCGTCTGCCCGCATCCTGGCCCGATCGCTGAACTGCGTGGAGGGTCCGACCTCGACGCCGTGCGGCTCGTGCCCCTCGTGCGTGGCGCTCGGCCCCGGCGGGTCGGGCAACCTCGACGTCACCGAACTCGACGCGGCCAGCCACGGTGGCGTCGACGACACCCGTGAACTGCGCGACCGCGCGTTCTACGCGCCCGCCGAGTCGCGGTACCGGGTGTTCATCGTCGACGAGGCCCACATGGTCACCACGGCGGGTTTCAACGCCCTCCTCAAGATCGTGGAGGAGCCGCCCGAGCACCTCATCTTCATCTTCGCGACCACCGAACCCGAGAAGGTGCTGCCGACCATCCGTTCGCGCACCCATCACTACCCGTTCCGGCTGCTCGCGCCGACGACCATGCGGGGGCTGCTGGAGAAGATCTGCCTGCAGGAGAGCGTGCCGGTCGCGGACCCGGTGTATCCGCTGGTCATCCGCGCCGGCGGCGGATCCCCGCGTGACTCGCTGAGCATCCTCGACCAGCTCCTCGCCGGCGCCGGCGACGAGGGCGTCACCTACCCGCGCGCGCTCGCGCTGCTCGGCGTCACCGACGTCGCGCTGATCGACGACGCCGTGGACGCGCTGGCCACCGGCGACGGCGCCGCGCTGTTCGGGACGGTCGACCGCGTCATGGACGCCGGGCACGATCCGCGGCGGTTCGCCGTCGACCTGCTCGAGCGGCTGCGCGACCTCATCCTGATGCAGGCGGTCCCCGACGCCGCCGAACGCGGCCTGGTCGACGCTCCCGGCGACGTGCTCGAGCACATGCGCGCCCAGGTCCAGCGGATCGGCCCCGCCACGCTCACCCGCTACGCCGAGGTGATCCACGCCGGTCTCGGCGAGATGCGCGGCGCCACCGCCCCCCGCCTGCTGCTCGAGGTGATGTGCGCCCGGATGCTGCTGCCGTCGGCGTCCGATGCGGAGTCGGCCGTGCTGCAGCGGCTCGAACGCGTCGAGCGGGGACTTCCGCCCGCCGGTGCGGCGCCTGCCGTCGACGGGGAACGTCCCGCGGCGGCGCCGGCTCGCGCGCCCGAACGGCCCGCGGAGCCGGAACCGGAACCGAAGTTTCAGCGACCGTCGATGCGCCAGGCCACCGTGCCCCCGCCGCCCGAGCCGGAACCCGAACCGATGCCGCGGCCGGTTCCGGAGCCGACGCCTGCCCCCGTTCCCGAACCGGAGCCGACGCCGCAGCCCGAACCGACGCCTGTTCCGGAGCCGACGCCGGAACCAGTGCCCGAGCCGGCGCCGGTTCCTGTACCGGAACCCGAGCCGGCGCCCGAGCCCGAGCCGACCCCTGTTCCCGCGCCCGAGCCGTTCCCGGAACCGGAGCCGCCGCTCGCACCCGAGGTGGAAGCTGCCCCTGCCGTATCGGCAGGTCCGGATGCCGCCGTGCTGCGCGAGGCTTGGAATTCGCTGCGCGAGAAGGTGAGTCAGCGGAACAAAATCCTGCCCGCGATGTTGTCGGCCGCGACGGTGCACGACGTGCAGGGCAATCGCCTGATCCTGGCGCACCCGGTCCCCAACCTGGGTGCTCGGATCGCGTCCCCGCACAACGCCCAGGTGATCACCGAGGTGCTGTCCGAGATGTTCGGTGGCACCTGGGAAGTGGAGTATCAGGCCGGTGCTCCGACGGCGCCGCCCCCACCGGTCGCGAAGGCCGCTGCGGCGCCGACGAAGCCGGCAGGCGCACCCCGGTTCTCCCGGCCCAGCCAGGAGAGGAGTGCGCAGCGCCCGCCGCAGCAGCAGTCCGACGCACAACGCACCGATGCGGGTCCGGGTGTGGCGCAGGCACGTCCGTCGTCGGAACCGGACGACGACATTCCGCCGCCGGAGGCGCCCGACTACCCGGACGATCCCGGGCCGATCGACTACGAGGCTTCGGCGTCGACGCCGCCCGTCTCCACACCCGAGGACGAGGAAGAGATGTTCAAGGAGGCGGCGGAACCCGTCGACCCCGCGACTCGCCGCGACCCGGAGGATGTGGCGTTCGAACTGCTCAAGGACATGCTCGGGGCGAAGAAGCTCGAGGGCTGAACCGGGCGGCGCGGTCCCGGCACGTCGGGACATCCGCCCCTGGTGCCCGGGACGCCGGGTGCCCGATCGTCGTCTCATGAGCACAGTGAATGTTCCAGACGGCGTGCAGAACGAGGTTCCGGCGACCGCGCGACCGCGAAGTGGCCGATGGTGGGCGTACGTCGGGGTCCTGGCCGGTGCGGCCGGAATCGTCGGCATCCAGGCGAGCATGTCGGTCGACGCGGTGTACGTGGAGGCGTCGGCCGGCGACGCGGTCGCCATCATGAACGGTCTCGCCGGACAGCGCACCGGGATTCTCGTGATGCACGTGTCGATCATGACCGCGGCGCTGCTGATCCTCGTCTTCGCCGCCGGGCTGTCCCAACGCCTGCGGGCAGCGTTGCCCGCCGAGAGCATCCTGCCGTCGGTCGCGGCGTTCGGCCTGGTTCTGACGTCGGCGGCGTGCCTGCTGGGGACCGGGCTGACCACCGAGCTGGTGTTCGGCCTCGGTGACACGAGCCGGCTGGTGCCGGAGTTCGCGGTGGTCGGTGGTCACTGGATGGGCACGATTCCGTGGCTGTGGGCGGGTGCGGGGGTGAGCGCGCTGGCGGTGGCCGCCGCCTTGCTCCGGGGAGACGCGGGCCCACGGTGGATCGGCTGGGTCAGCCTGGTTCTGGGCCTGGTGACCGCCGTCATCGGAGTCTCGCCGCTGCAGTACCTCGCGGGGTTCACCGGGCCGCTGTGGGTGCTGGTGAGCGCGATCGGTTTCGCTTTCGCCGACACCGTTCGCGAGTAGAGGAGATACTCGTCGCACCATGGCGAAGCAGAAGGACATTCCGATGACCGAGGGGTCGGCGGGTGCGGGCGGTGCGCCCGTACCCGCTGCTGTCATGGCGGTGTCTGCGTGGGTTCTGGTCGTCCTGTCGGTGGTGGCGTTCGTCCGCGCCGATCCGGGCATCGATTCGAATCAGCTGTTCTTCCTGGTGGACGTCGTCGGGGCGGCGGTCTACGGGACCGTTGCCGGCGTCGTCCTCGCCCGCCGGGTGCACCCGGTGCCGATCATCCTGGGCCTCACCGCGATCGGTGTGGGACTGGCAGCACTCGGGTACAGCTATTCGCAACTCGCGGCCGTGCGTCCGGGGCTGCCGTGGGTCGACGTGCTGTCGCCGTTGCAGAACACGGCGTGGATTCCGGGGACGCTCAGCCTGTTCCTGATCGTGCCGTGGCTGATCCGCGACCATCCGCTCGGCGCCGGCGCGAAACTCGGCGTCCTCGCCGGTGTCGCCGCGACGGCCTGGTATTTCTGGTCCCGCACGTTCACGGAGACCCCCGCGGTCTGGGTGATCGTGCCCGTTCTGGCCGTCGGCGCCGCGGCGGCCGCGGACTGCGGGTGGCGGTGGCGGCACGGCCCGCCCGAGGAGCGGGTCGGTCTCGGGTGGATGTGCCTCGGCACGGCGCTGATGACGGCCGCGTACGTTCCGCTGGCGCTGCCCGCGTCGCTGCCGGGGCTGTGGGTGCTCAACCCGTTGGTGCACTTGGCCGTTCAGGCGTTCTATCCGGTCGCGATCCTGGTGTGCATCCTGCGCCAGCGCATGTGGGGGCTGAATCTGGTCGTCAGCCGCGCGACGGTGGCAGGCACCCTCACCGTCGCGCTGCTGGTGCTGTACGTGGTGGTGGCCACGGCGCTGACGGCACTGCTGCCCGACGGCGATTCGACGGGGGCGCAGGTGGTCGCGGCGGGTGTCGTCGCCGTCGCGGTGCAACCGGCGCGGCTGTGGTTGCAGCGCCGGGTGCACCACCTGGTGTACGGCGAGGATCCCGCGCGGGCCGTCCGGACGCTGGGCCGGCAGTTCGGCAGCGCCGAGACCCCGGAACAACTCCTGGAGGGTCTCGCCGCCGGTGTCGGCGTCGCGTTGCGGCTCGAATCCGTCACGGTTCGGCGCACCAGCGGTGTTGCCGCGGTATGGGGTTCGGCGACGGGACCCGCCGAGTCGGTGGAGTTGGTGCACCGCGGTGCCGTGCTGGGGACGATGGTCGTCACGGCGCCGCCGGGGGAGTCGCTGGGGACGCGCACCCGCCGCTCGCTCACCGAACTGTCGGCGGTCGTGACGGCCGGTCTCGTCGTGCTGCAGTCGGCGGAGAACCTGCAGGAGGCGCGGCGCCGGCTGGCGTCCGTGCGACTGGAGGAGCGGCAGATGATTCGCCGCGAACTGCACGACGGGCTGGGTCCGTCGCTCGCCGGCATCCGGCTCGGTCTGCAGGGCGCCCGGAACCTGCTCGGCTCGGATCCGGTCGCCGCCGCCGAACTCATCGACGCGCTGCAGGAGCAACTCGACCATCAGGTGGAGGGCGTCCGGCAGCTGTCGCGCAGCATGTTCCCGCCGGTGCTGGACGAACTCGGACTGGTCCCGGCGCTGCACGAACTGGCGGCCAACCAGTCGCGCAGCGGATTCCAGCTGCGCGTGCAGGCCGATCCGCCGCCGCGGCTGGGCGCGGAGATCAGCGCGGCGGCGTACGGGATCGTCGTCGAGGCCGTCACCAATGCGCGCAGGCACAGCGGTGCCGACGGCTGCCGGGTCGACGCCACGTTCGCCCCGGAGGTGCTGACGGTCGTCATCCACGACGACGGGTGCGGGTTCGATCCGGCCGGGGGCGGCGGCGTCGGCACCCGGTCGATGCGGGAGCGGGCACACGAACTCGGCGGCACGCTGCACATCGAATCCGGCCGTCCGACAGGCACGGTGGTCACCGCCCGGCTACCGTTGACCGCATCATGAGCGCGGGCACCACACATTCCACCACCTCGTCCATCCGGGTCGCCGTCGTCGACGACCACCCGGTGTTCCGGCTCGGCATGGTCGCGCTGCTGTCGACGCTGGACGGCATGGAGGTGGCCGCGCAGGCCAGTTCCGTCGCCGAGGCGCTCGACGTCGTGGACGGGGACGTCGACGTGGTGCTGATGGATCTCGAACTCGGGGACGGTTCGGGGGTGGACGCCACCCGGCGGCTCGTCGAGCGGCACCCCGCGCTGCGGGTGCTCGTCGTCACGATGCACGAGGACGACGAATCACTGGTCGCGTCGGTGCGGGCCGGGGCGCGCGGCTACCTGGTCAAGGGCGCCGATCCGGGGGAGGTCGAACGGGCGGTCCGGGCGGTCGCCAACGGCGAGGTGATCCTCGGTGCCGCGGTGGCGGCCCGCGCGATGAGCTTCATGGCCGCCTCGCGCCGGATGGGGCCCACGGTGTTCCCCGAACTCACCGACCGCGAACGGGAGGTCCTCGACCTCGTCGCCCGCGGCTACGACAACGCGAGCATCTCGCGCCGACTGGTGCTGAGCCCGAAGACGGTGCGCAACCACGTGTCGAACGTGCTCGCCAAGCTGGGCGTGCCCGACCGTCCCGCCGCCATCGTGCGGGCGCGGGACGCCGGCCTCGGCACCTGAGGCGCCGGAGTCACACCGCCGCAGTCGAGGTGGTCGGCACGAATCGGATGCCCGGGCCGGTGTCGTCCGTGTTGGTCGCGGTGGGCCCGGCGCCCGGGGCCGCGACCCGCACCTCGGGGATCTGCCGGGGCGCGGGGCCGAGCGCCGGCGCGTCCCGCCACACCGGCTGCGCCTCCTGCAGTTCCAGGACGATGGAGATCAGCGCCGCCTCGGACCACGGAAGCCCGCCCAGTTGCACCCCGAACGGGATGCCGGTGGCCGCGGACCGGCCGACCGGCGTGCAGACGACCGGCGCACCCGTGTAGTTGGCCCAGAAATAGTTCTCCCGTGAACCGGCGAACACACTCGAATCGGCGAGGGCGTCGCGCCGCACCCCGTCGGTGAGCGCGCCGGGACGCAGAATCGCATCCAGCCGGTGCTCGGCGAACATCCGGTTGTAGTCGTGCTGGAAACGCAGGCGCGCGCGTTCGAGGGCGAAGTAGTCGGCGACGGGCAGGGCGAGGCTCGCCATCGCCGCGGTCGCGGCGAGCGCCGACTCCGGGTCGTACGCCGGGAGGCGGTCCGCGAACTGCCGGTGGTACGAGCCGAATTCGGCGTAATCCCCGCTCAGCAGGCCCGTCGGGACCTCGGGCTCGGTGACGTCGACGATCTCGCCGCCCAATGCGCGGACCAGGTCGAGGAACCCGGCGAACAAGGTACCGATCGAGCCGGGCAGGTCGTCGGCGACACCGCGCGGCAACCCGAAACGCCTGCCGGACAGCGGACGCGACCCGCCCGCGGCGGTCAGCGGGTACCCCTCCGCGGGAACGTCCGGGCCCACCGACGTGGTGGGATCGTCGACGTCGACGCCGGCCATGTGACTCAGGAGCAGCGACGCGTCGGCGACACTGCGTCCCATCGGACCGGTGTGATCGCGTGTCCAGGTCAGCGGAATCACCCCGCTGGTGCTGCACCGTCCGAACGTCGGTTTGATCGAGGTGATCCCGCACGCGCTCGCGGGGATCCGCAGCGACCCGCCGGTGTCCGTTCCCAGCGCGCAGGGCACGAACCGGGCGGCGAGGGCGGCGGCGCTGCCACCGGACGAGCCGCCCGGCGAATACGCGACGTCCCACGGGTTCCCGACCTGCGGCGTCGCGGTTCCGATGGCGAACTCGTGGGTGTGCGCGTGGCCCGTCAGCACCATGCCCGCGTCGCGCAGTTGCCGCCACACCCCGGCGTCGCCGGCGGCGATGTTGCCGTCGAGGACGCCACTCGACGCCGTCAGGGGCAGCCCGGCCACCGCGTACAGGTCCTTCAGTGCGATCGGCAGTCCGCAGACCAGCGGAGCGGACCCTTCCGCGAGTCGCCGCGCGGCCGACTCCGCGGCCTCGTAGGCCTGCTCGGGGTAGATCCGGATCCACGCCTCTATGCCGCCGTCGTGCGCGGCGCTGCGCGACAGGCACGCGTCGAGCAGTTCGCGCGGATGCAGCGCCCGGGACTGCAACAGCGACGCCGCCTCGACGGCGCTCAGCAGAGCCGGATCGGACGCGGAAATCGCGGCGGGCGACGGCAGGCGCCGAGCCGGATTCGCGGACGCGCCGGCACGCCCCATCCCGGCGACGGTCACCGCACCCGCGGTCGCGGCGCCGAACAGTTGCCGGCGGGACAGTCGGGTGGTCACAGCGTTTTCTCCTCCGCTCGGGTCGCGTCGAGCGCCGCGCCATTACAGCACGAAACGGTGGGTCGGGCAGGGTCGAGGCCGGCCGATCGTGATCGCCTGGGTCACGATCCAGGATCGCTTCGGTCCTTCCTACTGTTTTGCAACACGTTCTAAGGTGGACTGCCGGGGTATGCCCCGTGCAGAGCGCCGTGTGCACGGTCGGCGTCGACGCAGATAAGGAAGGAACACTCCACAGTGACCACAGAGGCATTCATTTATGAAGCCATCCGGACCCCGCGCGGCCGCGGAAAGAAGACCGGTTCGCTGCACTCGGTCAAGCCGATCTCGCTGGTCACCGGCCTGATCGACGAGCTCCGCGCCCGTTTCCCCGACCTGGACGAGGATCGCATCTCCGACCTGGTCCTCGGCGTCGTCACCCCCGTCGGCGACCAGGGCATGGACATCGCCCGCGTCGCGGTCAACGACGCCGGACTGCCCGACACCGTCGGCGGCGTCCAGCTGAACCGGTTCTGCGCCTCCGGCCTCGAGGCCGTCAACACCGCCGCACAGAAGGTGCGGTCCGGCTGGGACGAACTGGTCATCGCCGGTGGCGTCGAATCGATGTCCCGCGTGCCGATGGGCTCCGACGGCGGACCGTGGGCGCTCGACCCGGCCACCAACTACGACAACTACTTCGTCCCCCAGGGCGTGGGCGCCGACCTCATCGCCACCATCGAGGGCTTCTCCCGCGAGGACGTCGACGCGTACGCCGTCCGCTCGCAGGACCTCGCCGCGAAGGCGTGGACCGGCGGCTACTTCGCCAAGTCCGTCGTCCCGGTCAAGGACATCAACGGCCTCGTCGTCCTCGACCAGGACGAGCACATGCGTCCCGGCACCACCCTCGAGAACCTGGCGGGCCTCAACCCGTCCTTCGCCGGAGTCGGCGAGATGGGCGGCTTCGACGCGGTGTCGCTGCAGAAGTACCACTGGGTCGAGAAGATCAACCACGTCCACCACGGCGGCAACAGCTCCGGCATCGTCGACGGCGCCGCACTGGTGCTCGTCGGGTCGGAGCAGGCGGGCAAGGACATGAGCCTGACCCCGCGCGCCCGCGTCGTCGCGACGGCCACCAGCGGTGCCGACTCCACGATCATGCTCACCGGCCCCACCCCGGCCTCGAAGAAGGTGCTCGCCGCCGCCGGTCTGACCGTCGACGACATCGACCTGTTCGAGATCAACGAGGCGTTCGCGTCCGTGGTGCTCAAGTTCCAGAAGGACCTGAACATCCCCGACGAGAAGCTCAACGTCAACGGCGGTGCCATCGCCATGGGGCACCCGCTCGGAGCCACCGGCGCCATGATCACCGGCACCATGATCGACGAGCTCGAGCGCCGCAACGCCCGGTACGCCCTCATCACCCTGTGCATCGGCGGCGGTATGGGCGTCGCCACCATCATCGAGCGCGTCTGACCGCCCGGACCAT
Source organism: Rhodococcus sp. (in: high G+C Gram-positive bacteria) (assembly GCA_039206675.1). GTDB lineage: Bacteria > Actinomycetota > Actinomycetes > Mycobacteriales > Mycobacteriaceae > Rhodococcus_F. Next base: position 15,707 of record JBCEBZ010000147.1, read on the forward strand.
CAGGAGACTTGAAGCAGTGAGCGAGCAGAACATCATCAACTGGGAGCAGGACGCCGACGGCATCGTCGTGCTCACCATCGACGATCCCAACCAGGGCGCGAACACCATGAACGACGCCTACATCTCCTCGATGAAGGCGACCGTCGACCGCCTCGTCGACGAGAAGGACTCCATCACCGGTGTCGTCATCACGTCCGGCAAGAAGACGTTCTTCGCCGGCGGCGACCTGAAGAACATGATCAAGGTCGGCCCGGAGAACGCCGACGAGATCTACAGCCACAGCGTCGCGATCAAGTCGGACCTGCGCCGCCTCGAGACCCTCGGCAAGCCCGTCGTCGCCGCCATCAACGGCGCCGCACTCGGTGGCGGACTCGAGATCGCCCTGGCCACGCACCACCGCGTCGCCGCGGACGTGAAGGGCGTCAAGATCGGCCTGCCCGAGGTCACCCTCGGCCTGCTGCCCGGCGGCGGTGGCGTCGTCCGCACCGTCCGCATGCTCGGTCTGCAGAACGCCCTCATGCAGGTGCTGCTCCAGGGCCAGCAGCGGGGACCGGTGCAGGCCAAGGAGGTCGGACTCGTCGACGAGGTCGTCGCCACCGTGGACGAGCTGGTGCCCGCCGCGAAGGCGTGGATCAAGGCCAACCCCGAGGGCGGCGTCCAGCCGTGGGACAAGAAGGGCTACCGGATTCCCGGCGGCACCCCGTCCACCCCGGCGTTCGCCGCGAACCTGCCCGCGTTCCCCGCGAACCTGCGCAAGCAGCTGAAGGGCGCACCCATGCCGGCGCCGCGCGCCATCATGGCCGCCGCCGTCGAGGGGTCGCAGGTCGACATCGACAACGCGCTCCTCATCGAGGCCCGCTACTTCACGTCGCTGGTCACCGGTCAGGTCGCGAAGAACATGATCCAGGCGTTCTTCTTCGACCTGCAGGCCATCAACTCCGGCGCGTCCCGCCCGGAGGGCATCGAGAAGACCCCGATCACCAAGGTCGGTGTGCTCGGCGCCGGAATGATGGGCGCCGGAATCGCCTACGTCTCCGCGAAAGCCGGTTTCGACGTCGTCCTCAAGGACGTCACCATCGAGGCCGCGAACAAGGGCAAGGCGTACTCCGAGGGCATCGAGGCCAAGGCGCTGTCGCGGGGCAAGACCACCGAGGAGAAGTCGAAGACGCTGCTCGACCGCATCACGCCGACCGCCGACCCCGCCGACTTCGCCGGTGTCGACTTCGTCATCGAGGCCGTGTTCGAGTCGCAGGACCTCAAGCACAAGGTGTTCCAGGAGATCGAGGACATCGTCGACCCGAAGGCGCTGCTGGGCTCGAACACGTCGACGCTGCCGATCACCGGCCTCGCGACGGGTGTGAAGCGCCAAGAGGACTTCATCGGAATCCACTTCTTCTCGCCCGTCGACAAGATGCCGCTCGTCGAGATCATCCGCGGCGAGAAGACATCCGACGAGGCCCTCGCCCGCGTCTTCGACTACGTCCAGGCGATCCGCAAGACGCCGATCGTCGTCAACGACTCGCGCGGCTTCTTCACCTCCCGCGTCATCGGCACGTTCATCAACGAGGCCATCGCCATGCTGGCGGAGGGCATCGAGCCCGCCACCATCGAACAGGCGGGCATGCAGGCCGGCTACCCGGCGGCACCGCTGCAGCTGTCGGACGAGCTGAACCTCACGCTGATGCAGAAGATCCGCAAGGAAACCGCGGAAGCCGCGCAGGCCGAAGGCAAGGAACTGCCCGCCGACCCGGCAGGCGACGTCATCAACACCATGGTCGACAAGTTCGACCGCAAGGGCAAACTCGGCGGCGCCGGCTTCTACGACTACGCCGACGGCAAGCGCACCGGCCTGTGGTCCGGGCTGCGGGAGAACTTCGGTTCCAAGGAACTCGAAGTCCCGTTCCAGGACCTCATCGAACGCATGCTGTTCATCGAGGCCATCGAAACGCAGAAATGCTTCGACGAGGGCGTGCTCCTCACCACCGCCGACGCGAACATCGGCTCCATCATGGGTATCGGCTTCCCCGCCTGGACCGGCGGTGTGTCGCAGTACATCCAGGGCTACGAAGGCGGCCAGGCCGGCTTCGTCAAGCGCGCCGAAGAACTCGCCGCCAAATACGGCGAGCGCTTCACCCCGCCGGCGTCGCTGAAGTCGTAGGCGGCTCCGCCGCCCGTGCGTGGTTAAGGAGTCTCTGGACTCGTTAACCACGCACGGGCTGAGTTATCCCCAACCTGTCGCTTATCCACAGGGCAATTTGTTTTCCCAGGTGCGGCACCGAGACCCGTCGGGGGTCTCGGTGACCGTGCCGGTATGACCTCTACGGAATTCGCAGCCCTGAAAGATGTCGCCGACGCACAGTTCGGCCTGATCACCCATACGCAACTCCACGCCCTCGGGTTTCCCCGCAGCAGGATCCGGCACCGTGTCGAGACCGGTCGGTGGCAAGCAGTGCTCCGCGGTGTCTATTCGGTGAGCAGTGGCCCGATCACTCGTGAGATGTCGCTGGAAGCGGCTTTGCTGTTCGGGGGCAAGGGTGCCGTCCTCAGCCACCACACTGCCGCCGAGGAATGGCACATGATTCGTGTCGACCCCGCACGCCCCGTGCACATCACCGTCCCCTATGGAAGATCGGCTGTCAGTCAGCCTCCGACCATTGTCGGCGCGGACCTCGCATCGATCAGTCTGTGCCACCGGGAGGGAGTCGTCGTGCATCCCGGAGTGGTCGTGCACCGGTCGAGGGCACACGACTACATTGCCGTCGACACCGACCAACCCCGGACCGCAAGGGCGGATACGGCTCTGGATGTTGCCATCGCGGAGCCCACGGCACGGGACGCCTACACCCGGCTCATCGCCCTCGTGACCAATGCCCGGATCCCACTGCGCGACATCCGGCGCCGTATGGAGGAGCGACGCCCGCGTCGATACCGCAAGGTGCTCCTGGACGCGGTACGACTGCTGGCGGACGGAGTCCAGTCGGTGCTCGAATACCGCTACGCCACCGACGTCGAAGATGCGCACGGGCTGCCCCGGGCGCGGCGGCAGTCGCCGGTTGTCGTGGACGGACGCACCCTGTTCGAGGACTGCGACTACTCCGATCACGGTGTGCCGCTCATCGTGCGACTCGACGGTCGCCGCGCGCACGCCATGGCGGAGGTCGCATTCCGGGACCGTCGACGCGACAACGCCGCGGAACTGCAGGGGCGGCCGCGACTGGTCTACGGGTTCGACGAGGTGACGAAGAATCCCTGCGTCGTGGCCCGTGAAGTGGAGACCGTCCTGGTGCGGGAGGGGTGGGTGAGGTCCGGTGAGAGGCCCTGTCGGGCCTGTGAGTGGTCAAGGAGTGCAGAGACTCCTTAACCACTCACGGGCGGCGAAGCCGCCTACTGCCACCACGGCCGGAGCGGGACGTGCGCCTCGCCCTTGGGGCCGAGCTTGACGGCGAGGACCTGGTGCAGCTGAACGACGTTGCGTTCGAAGCCGAGTCGCGACCCCGCCATGTAGAGGCCCCACACGCGGGCGGTGCCTTCCCCGACCTCTTCGACGCAGGCGTCCCAGTTGTCGACCAGGTTCTGGCACCATCCGGCGAGGGTGAGTGCGTAGTGTTCGCGCAGGTTCTCCTCGTGCCGCACCTCGAGCCCGACGTTCTGGATCTCGGTGATGATGCGTCCGGAGCCGGTGAGTTCGCCGTCGGGGAACACGTAGCGGTCGATGAAGCCGCCCGCGCGGGCCTGACTCTGGTTGTCGGGCCGGGTGATGCAGTGGTTGAGCAGCCGGCCGCCTTCGCGGAGTTTGCTCTGCAGCAGTCCGAAGTACGCGGGGTAGTTGCCGACGCCGATGTGCTCGGTGAGGCCGATGGAGGAGATGGCGTCGAAGCCGGTTTCGGGGACGTCGCGGTAGTCGGAGAACCGGACCTCGGCGAGATCGGACAGCCCCTCTTCGGCGATGGCCTTCTGGGCCCATTCGGCCTGTTCGCGGGACAGGGTGACGCCGATGACCTTGACGCCGCGGCGTGCGGCGAACCGGACCATCGATCCCCAGCCGCAACCGATGTCGAGCAGGCGGTCGCCGGGCTGGAGTCCGAGCTTCTCGAAGACGAGGCGGTATTTGTTGTCCTGGGCCTCTTCGAGCGTCTGCTCGGCGTTGTCGTAACACGCGCACGTGTACGTCATGGACGGACCGAGGACGTACTCGTAGAAGGTGTTCGAGACGTCGTAGTGGTGGTGGATGACTTCGGCGTCACGGGTCTTGGAGTGCCGCAGTCCTTCTGCGACCCGCCGCCACCGCGGGAGGTGCTCCTGCGGTGGAGGGGCGATGGGGCGCAGCAGGTCCCAGCCGAGTGACCGTGTGATGGCGGCGAGTGTGAGCGCGGACGGACGACGGAAGTGCAGTTCGTCGCCCATGACGCGGAGGATCTCGTAGGGGTCGCCGGGGTGGACGCCGCGGGCCTCGAGGTCGCCGGACACGTAGGCCCGGGCCATGCCGAGGTCGCCGGGGGCGGTCGCCAGGTAGGTGGTGCCCCTGGTCGTCTTGAGGTGGAGCCCGTAGGGGGCGTCCTCCGGGCCTGCGGCGCTGCCGTCATAGGCGGAGAACCGCAGGGGAAGCATGCCGTCGGAGAGAGTTTCGAGAATCTCTGCGATGGTCAGCTTGTGGTCTTGCGAGCGTGAAGCTTTCAGAGTTGTCATCGACGTTGCACCGCCTTGGAGAAAAGGTCCAGTAATCGTGATTTGGGGTCGTAGCGTTTTTTCAGTTCCGTGTATCGATCGCCGCCGTAGTAGAGGCGTTCGAAGTCTTCTCGTGAATAGTACGAATCGGAGTAGAGGGACTTGTGTCCGTCGAAGTCGCTGACCTTGTTCTCGATCAGTCGATTCGCCGCCCCCTCGGGCCGGCCCGGGACGATGGGTACCGAGGACCAGAAGCCGATGTTCACGTATGTGCGTTTCGGTTCGAGGGGGTAGAGGGGCCAGGGGCGTTGCGAGGACGCGCCTGCGGGGGCGGGTTCTCGCAACCGCAACGGGCACAGCCACAGCGGCTCGATGGGGATCTCGTCCAGGAACCAGCGAACGAAGTCGGCGGTGCGCTCGATGGGCACTTCGACGTCCTGCACGACGCGTTCCCGCGGCGGGTTGCCCTTGCGCTGCTCGAGTCGGTCGCCGATGTCGTACTTGTGGTCGAGGGCGATGAGCTTCCAGTAGAAGCTGCTGCGGAGGAGTCTCTTCGGCCACAGCCTGCGGATGGTGGGGTTCTGGGCGCCGAAGGCGCGCGAGCACCAGAACCAGTCGGTGTCCCAGCGCCACAGGTAGTCTCGGATGGTGAGTTTGTCCGTTTTGGGGTGGTTCACGGAGCTGTGCTGGATGGACCGGTAGAAGATGTTCTGCCCGGTGTAGTCGCTGACGGGTCCGCCCTCGTCGGTCTGGTGGCCCAGTGTCAGGTAACTCTCGGACTCGGTGAAGACGACGCCGTCCAGGTAGTCGACGGGGATGCCGTCGTGGACGCGGTCGGTGACGATGCGATCCATCGCCGACTGCAGTTCGTCCAGCGAGTCGAAACGCAGATGCCGCAGTGCCACATACCGTTTGACGGGCTCGAGCTGGATGCGCAGACGCGTCGAGTAGCCGAGCGTTCCGTAGGAGTTGGGGAACCCCCAGAACAGGTCGGAGTTCTCGCCTTCCGGTGTCGCGGTGACGATGTCGCCGGTGCCGGTGAGGACGTCGATCTCGAGGACCGATTCGTGGGGCAGCCCGCTGCGGAACGACGTCGACTCGATGCCGAGGCCGGTGACCGCGCCACCGAGGGTGATGGTCTTGAGCTGCGG
>JBCEBZ010000148.1:0-5501 GCA_039206675.1 Rhodococcus sp. (in: high G+C Gram-positive bacteria)
CGAGGACGAGGCGCCGAACGCGAAGGGCGGCGTCGACAAGCGCACCGTGCTGCGGCTGGACCGTCGTCTCGCCCCGGTGAAGGCCGCGGTGCTGCCGCTGTCGCGTAACGCGGACCTGACGCCGAAGGCCAAGGATCTCGCCGCCACGCTCCGCCAGCACTGGAACGTCGAATTCGACGACGCCGGCGCGATCGGCCGCCGCTACCGCCGCCAGGACGAGATCGGCACGCCGTTCTGCATCACCGTGGACTTCGACACCCTCGAGGACCACGCCGTGACCGTGCGTGAGCGCGACTCCATGGCCCAGGAGCGGGTCGCGCTCGACCAGGTCGAGGGCTACCTGGCGCAGCGCCTCATCGGTTCCTGATCCGCGCTCACCTGCGTGCGTCGCAGGTGCTGGTCAGATAGTTCGTCAGGGTTCGCCGGTTCTCCTCGGACACCGGGATGCGCGAGTATTCCGGTGCCGAGGAGCCGACCGCGATCCACAGCGGAAAGACGAAGGGCTTCTTCGCTTCCGCGAGGGCGTGCGGGTCGCAGCGCGCCGCGTCGATCGTGATGTCGATGCTCAGGAGGTCGTCGTCCGCCCGCAGGGTGGCGGGCAGCGCGCCGCGGAGCGCGTACAGGACGCTGCCGCCGATCTCGTCCACCCGGATGTCGCCCGACGCCGTTCCCCGGCTCACGACGAGCCGAGCGGGGAGGGGAGCGGCCGGCTCCGGCGGCGCCGCCTCCGGGATCAGTGTCACCGGGACGGCCCGCGCCAGTTCCTCTGCGGCACAGTCTCCGTCGTGGATGCGGCCGAGGACGTCGTACGGGTTGGCGAGCGGCACCCGCACGGGTGACGCCCCCCGATCGGCTGTCCCGATCACCGCGTACGCCGGTTCCGGCCGGATGTCGCAGCGGACGGCGCCGTATTCGGCCTCGACGTCGATCCGGTTGCCGGGGCCGAGTGCGATCTCGCGCCGCGTCTCGGGCGCCGCCTCGAAGCCCGGGCTGTCCAGCGCCACGGATGTCACGGCGACAGGCGCGCCGCCGGTATTCGCGATCCGGACGTGGAGCCGGCCGCCCGCCGCGTCGTCCTCCCGGCTGCGGTACGCCTCCGCCGACAGCGGGACCGCCGGCTCGTCCTCGGCGTCGCGCCCGCCCGCGCAGCCCGACAGCACGCCGCAGCAGGTGACCGCGACGCAGGCGAGTGCGACGAACGTTCGGGAAGACGTCAGAATCGGCCGCCCCCGCTGATCCGGCCCGAACTGCTCGGCCCGCCGAACGAACGGGGACCGCTGCCGCGGCCGCCGCCGGAGCCGCGGCTACCCCAGTTGCCGCCACCGCTGAATCCGCCGCGCAGGATGCTGTCGATCAGGATGCCCCCGAGGATCGCGCCGGTGGCATTGCCGCCACCGCCGCCGGGCCCGGGGTGCTGACGGGACTCCCAGCTGCTCACGTCGTTCTGTGCCAGCCGCAGCGCGTCGGCGGCCAGGCCCGCGGCGGCCTGGGCGTGCTGAAGTGCGCGGGAGGCGTCGGTGGTGCGCAACTGCTGCGCCCCCGCGAGGTGGCGCTGCGCCTCGGTCAGGCGGGTCCTGGCCTCCGCTCCCACCGCGCCGCGGCGGGTGCCGATGAAGTCCGACGCCGCCGTGACCTGCGACTGCGCTGCCACGAGGTCCTGCTCGAGACGCTGCTGCGCGCGCTCGGCCTGCTGCCGCGATTCCTGCGCCTCGGCGAGGACGGCGTCGAGTTCCGCGTCGGCCTTCACGATCTGGGTGAAGCTGCCGAGCGGGTCGGTGTCCGCGGCGGTCCGGGCCGCCGCCAGCGCGGCCTCGGCCGCAGTGCGGGCCGCCGCGAGCCGGTCCCCGCCCTGCTCGGTGAACTGGGCCGCGGCCGCGATCCCGGCCTCCACGTCGGTGATCGCGGCGGGCAGCGTGGCAATGGCGTGCCGGATGTTCTCGGCGGCGTGATCGACGGCGTCGAGCAGGATCCGGGCCTGTTCGAGGGCCCCCTCGGCGCCGCGGATCGCCGACACCGCCGGTCCCTGCTTCCCCGGTGGCAGGGCGACGGCGTCCCGGCCCTCGGCCACCGCCTTCTCGGCGTACGCGAGCCGCTCTTCCGCCATTGTCACGTTGTGGGCAACGGAAGCGAGTGCGGCGGGCGGGAATTCGGTCTGCAGGGTGGTGAGCGTCTGGGTGGAGTCGGGGATGCGCACGGTCAGCGCCACCATGTCGCGGGTCAGTGCGTCGAGCCGGTCCGGGGCATTGATCAGCAGGTCCCGCAGCCCGTCGAACTCTCGCACCTGCTCGTTGAGTTCGCGGTCGGCGCGCCCGCACGAGGTGATGATGTCGATGAGCATCTCCCGCTGCTGCTGCGGGGTCTCGGGGATCGCGTCGTCGAGCCGCTGACGCACGGTGAACGCCGCCGCGAGGGTGGACTTCGCCGTGTCGAACGCCGCCGTGAACGCGGCGGTGGCCTGCTCGCCGAATTCGCCGCGGGCCAGATCGAGTTCCTCCTGGCTCGTCCGCAGCGCGTCGTCCGTCTCGACGAGCACCTCCTTGGCGCGCTCGTCCAGGGTCGGCAACGGCAGCGCCGTCAGCGCGGCGGTGTCCTCGGGGCTGATGCTGCGCGCCGCCTCGACGCCGGCCCGGACCCGGTCGTGCTTCTTCTTCCGCGAATACAGCACGATCCCGCCCGCGCCCACGACGACCACACCGCCGCCGATCAGCAGCGTGCGCACCGACATTCCGCCGCCCGGGCTCATCGCGTCACCGAGCCCGCCTGCCGCGGCGATCGCGCCGCCGGCCCAGTCCTCCTCGCGCAGGGCGGGTTCCACCGCATCTACCCGGATCGACTCCGCTTCGTCGCTGGTGATCTCCGACAGACCGTCCGGTGCGATGAGGGCGTACTCACGGTCGACCGTCGCGACCGCGAGCAGCGCGTCGCGATCGCCGAGGGACGACGCCTGCGCCGTCTGATCCGCCCACGGTCCGGCGCCGAGACCGTTGAAGTCGGGGACGTAGACCACCCACAACCGCACCTTGTGCTCGTCGTAGAGCTGATCGATCGCGGCCTGGACGTCGCTCTGCTGGTCCGCGTCGAGCACCCCGACGGTGTCGGTGATCTGGCCGGGCAGACGGAACGGGGCGTCCGCCGACGCGATCGCGGGGGAAAACAGGATCGCCACGAGCGTCAGGAGCGCGGAGACGGCGCCGAGGGCGGCGAACCGCCGGGCGCCGGGAAAGTGCAGTCGGGGGTGGGACGACGGCGTCTGCTCGAGGCGCGGTGCGAGTGGCATGGCAGCAAATCTATCGGGTGTGGCGAGTCGTCATCGGGACAGTTCGGCGACAGCTGGCAGAATCAGGGAGTGAATTCTGCACCGAGCCGTGAACGCCACGACCTCCCGCGCCGTCCTGCGCGCCTGGGGTTCGCAGGCACCCTGGCCCGGTGGACCCGCCGGATCGTCGCCGGCGTCGTTCTCCTCGCCGCGGCCCTGGTGCTCGGGACCGCGGTCCGTGTGTGGCAGGTCGCGCGGATCGACGACACGTCGACGGCCGACGCGATCGTGGTGCTCGGGGCCGCCCAGTACTCGGGAACCCCGTCGTCCGTGTTCGAGGCCAGGCTCGAGCAGGCGTACAAGCTGTACGAGCGCGGGGTGGCCCCGGAGGTCATCACGGTCGGCGGCAAGCAGGAGGGCGACGAGTACACCGAGGCCGCGTCCGGGAAGAACTACCTGATCTCGCGCGGTGTCCCCGCCGACAGCATCACCGCCGTCGAGGAGGGGTCCGACACCCTGCTCAGCATCGAGGCGGTGAGCGAGGCGATGGGTGCACAGGGCATCGATTCGGCAGTCCTGGTCAGCGACCCGTGGCATTCGCTGCGGACCCGGACGATGGCCCGCGACGCCGGACTCGAGGCCTGGACGGCGCCCACCCGGCAGGGGCCCGCCGTGTTCACCCGCGAATCGCAGCTACACGGAATCGCCCGGGAGACAGGGGCGTTGATCTGGTATCAGCTCACCCACTTCTCGGCCGATTTCCCCTACACGGCCGGACAGTAGAGGTTCGATGACAGCACACACGACACCTGTCGGCGACGTGTACTCCGCGCACGACGCCGCCCGGCGGGTCCGCGAGTCACCGAAACGGGCGGGGATCCCGGGCAGTCAGATCGCGGCCGCGCAACACCGATCGGTCTTCTCCCGCGACCGCGCCCGAGTCCAGCATTCGGCGGCGCTGCGCAGGCTCGCCGACAAGACCCAGGTGGTGGGCCCGCGGGACGGGGACACACCGCGCACCCGCTTGACGCACTCGATCGAGGTGGCACAGATCGGCCGCGGAATCGCGGACGGTCTCGGCTGCGACCCCGATCTGGTCGACCTCGCCGGTCTCGCACACGACATCGGCCATCCGCCGTACGGCCACAACGGGGAGAAGGCGCTCGACGAGGTCGCGGAACGCTGCGGCGGGTTCGAGGGCAACGCCCAGAATCTGCGCATCCTGACGAACCTCGAACCGAAGGTGCTCAACCCCGACGGAAGCAGCGCCGGACTCAACCTGACCCGGGCGTCGCTGGACGCGGCGATCAAGTACCCGTGGACCCGGCCGCGCCCGGGCGCGAAGTTCGGGGCCTACGACGACGACGCCGAGGTGCTCGCGTGGATCCGCGAGGGCGCCCCGGACGGTCACCAGTGCCTCGAGGCGCAGGTCATGGACTGGGCGGACGACGTCGCCTACTCCGTGCACGACGTCGAGGACGGGGTGATCGACGGGCGCATCGACCTGCGTTCGCTGGCCGATCCGGTGGACCAGCGGGCGCTCGCCGAGTTCGGCGCCGCGGAGTTCGCGGGACTCGACGTCGAGGAACTCGTCGAGGCCGCGAAACGGCTGAGCCTTCTGCCGGTGGTCGTCGGGGTGGGCAGCTACGACGGCACGCTCACCAGTTCGGTCGCCCTGAAGAACCTCACCAGCGAACTGGTGGGCCGGTTCGCGACCGCCGCGATCATCGGGACCCGTGACGTCCACGGCGACAAGCCGGTCGCCCGGTACGACGCCGATCTGGTGGTGCCGCCGGTGGTCGCGGCCGAGGTGGCGCTCCTCAAGACGTTCGCACTGAACTTCGTGATGTCCGATGCCGGCCACCGGGCGCGGCAGGAACGGCAGCGGGACCGCGTGCACCGTGTCGCGGAATGGCTGCTCGCGACCGCACCCGACGGTCTCGACCCGATCCTGGTTCCGGCCTGGAACGCCGCGGCCGACGACCCCGCACGGGTCCGGGTCGTCGTCGACCAGATCGCGTCCTACACCGAGAGCAGGCTCGAACGCGTCGACAAGTCCAGTCTGGGAGCCCAGGCGAGCTGGGGCTGACGAACGTCGAAGTCGGACCAATCCGCCCGCCCCGGTGCTACGAATAGGACTGGAGACAGCTTGCACCCGAGGGCCAGGGAGACCGGATGAAGTTCGCAATGCGCAAGATCATCGGTTCGACGTCGGCAGCGCTGGCGGTGGCGGTCGGAGCCGCCC
>JBCEBZ010000149.1:0-5490 GCA_039206675.1 Rhodococcus sp. (in: high G+C Gram-positive bacteria)
TGGCGGGCCCTGGTCGCCGAACACTTCGCCGAACCACCCGTCGTCGAGCACACCCGCGCGTTGGACGTGGGATTTCAGAACCACCCGGCAGCGCTCACCTGACCGCCGGCACACTCAAAGTCGCACGTCCGCCACGCCGGCTCACCGGCGTGGCGGACGTGTTTCCCCACATTGCAGCTTCAGCGACCGAGCGAGCCGTACCTGTGACCACCCGGTACTCGCGACTGCTGATTGCGCCGGCCGGTCTCCGCGAACTATCAGCCCCAGAGCTGGGGTGCCTCCGGTCGTAGCGCGTTGAAGGCCCGGTCGAACAGGCCCGGCAGAGAATCGTTTCCGCCCGACTCCGCCCACGCCCGCGTCGCGGCGAGGTAGGCCCCTACGCTCGCCGCGGCGATGACGGCGGCCTCGAGGTCGGTTCGGGGATCCAGGTCGAACTTGGTACTGATGACCGTGGCGAGGCTGGCTCGCCATCGGTCGACGCGGTCGAGGTAGCTCGCGCGCAGCGAGGGGGCGTCCTCGATCAGATGGTAGAGGGCGAGGGCCCGCGCGGGGTTGCCGTGTGCCCATTCTTCGAACGGGGTCATGCTCATTCGCAGGCCGGTCCATCCGTCCTCGTCGACGGGGCGTTCGACGAAGCAGTGGCAACCGTCTTCGGCGAGTTTGCTCAGCCGTGACACGACCACGTCTTCTTTCCCGCGGAAGTAGCGGAAGAAGGTTCGTCGGGAGATTCCGGCGGCCGTGCAGATCTCTTCGACGGTGGTCTCGTCGAAGCCCTTGTCGAGGAATAGTCCGATCGTGGTCTCGACGACCTCTGACCGCATCTTGTCTTTCATGCGTTGCTGTAGCGGTTCGTGGGCCTTCGGACTCATGCATTGCATCCTAGTCAATCCTGCCACTTGGTGCTAACGTGCCACTCAGTGCCAGCCAGGCATTGAGTGGCTATCTTCGACACTATGAGGCGCCGTCGGAGGGCGCTCGCGAGGCTTTGTCACCCCTACGTGCGACTCGGAGAAGCGATGAAAGCAGTACAACTAGTCGAATCCACAGGACCGTCCGGACTTTGTGTCACCGAACTGCCGGATCTGGATGTCGCCGATGATCTGGTCGTGGTGGATCTGCATGCGGCAGGGGTCTCGTTCCCCGACCTGTTGCAGACGACCGGCAGCTACCAGATGGTCCAGGCATTGCCCTGCGTCCTCGGTGTCGAAGGCGCCGGTACTGTTCGGTCCGCCCCGCGCGGCAGCGGCCTGACGGAGGGGCAACGTGTCGCGGTGCTCGCGCTGTCGGGGTCGTGGCAGCAGACGGTCGCGGTTCCGGTGGGCTACGCATTTCCGCTGCCGGACACGGTGTCCCTCACTGCGGCCTCGGGATTCGTCATGAACCATCTGACGGTCCACTTCGCACTCGTCGAGCGCGCCCGTGTCCGAAACGGTGAGACCGTCCTCGTGCACGGGGCGGCCGGGGGTGTGGGAACCGCGGCACTCCACGTCGCGGCTGCCTTCGGGCTCGAGACGATCGCGGTCGTCAGCAGTGAGGAGAAGGCCGCCGTCGCCAAGGGCAACGGCGCCACGCACACGGTTCTGGTCGACTCGTTCAAAGATCGTGTTCTCGAGCTGACCGGCGGCAGGGGCGTCGACATCGTCGTCGATCCGGTCGGCGGGGATCGGTTCACCGACAGCCTTCGCAGCCTGGCCACCGGCGGTCGTGCCCTGGTACTCGGCTTTACCGGGGGAAGTATTCCCACGGTCAAGGTGAACCGGCTCCTATTGAAAAACACGTCGGTGGTCGGTGTCGGGTGGGGTGAATTCATTCGCGAAGACCCCGGATTCCTGGCGCGGCAATGGGAACAGTTGTCCCCGCTCCTGGTGTCCGGTGCTCTCACGGTTCCCGAGCCCACGCTGTACCCGTTGGACTCCGCCGCCGCTGCTCTGCAGTCGCTTGGTGAGCGTGCGGCAACGGGCAAGGTCGCACTCAGTCTGCGCTGACATCTGCGCGCGAATAACGCGGATTCCCGTGTCGTCGACACGGCCGAACAGAAAGGCCCACCATGGTCAGCACCGAAACCAGAGACATCCTGGCAGAGCGGCGTTCTGCGCAGCTTCCGGCGGACGCCGCACGCACACTCGAACACCTTCTCGCGGTCAGAGTCAGTCACCGCGCCTTCACACCCGAGCCCGTGCCCGAGGGCACTATCCGCCGGATTCTCGAGACCGCCCAGCTGACGGCGTCCTGGTGCAACAGTCTGTCCTGGCTGGTGGCCATCACCCGCGGTGCCGGCACCCAACGACTCCGTGACGCGCTGCACGCGACGGCGTCCGCCGGTGCCACCGAGGACACCGACATCCCCTTCCCCCGCGAGTACCGCGGCGTGCACCTCGACCGTCGTCGCGAAAGCGGCTTCCAGCTCTACAACGCGTTGGGAATCGAACGGGGAGACCGCGCGCGCCAATACGAGCAGGTACTGGAGAACTTCACGTTCTTCGGAGCGCCGCACGTCGCGATCATCCACTCCGACGAGGCGCTTGGCCCCTACGGTGCTGTGGACTGCGGCGGCTACGTGGCCAACTTCCTCACCGCCGCCGCCGCGCACGGCGTCGGCACGGTCGCCCAGGCGGCGCTCGCGATGTACCCGAGCGTGCTGCGGCGAGAGCTCGGCCTGGGTCGGGACCGGACCATCGTGTGCGGAATCTCCTTCGGGTATCCCCACATCGAACACCCTTCGAACAGCTACCGGACCCGCCGTGCGTCCATCGACGACGTCGTCGACTGGATCGACAACTGATGCCCGAACACGGAGACGGGGCCGAGACTGCGCGGGTAATCACCGAGCGGCACGGTCGAGTGCTGCTCATCCGTCTGCAGCGCCCGGCCAAACGCAACGCCATCGACGCCGCCATGACCGCGGCGCTCGACGCCGCATTCAACGAGCTGGACGACAACCCGGACCTCTGGTGCGGCGTCCTCAGCGGTGGCCGGCAAAACTTCTGCGCAGGTACAGATCTGATCAACGGCCCCGGAGAAGTCACCGACCGAGGCGGCAGATACGGCGTCGTCGGCCGGCACCGATCGAAGCCTCTGGTCGCGGCCGTCGAAGGCTTCGCCTACGGCGGTGGCCTCGAGTTGGCACTCGCTTCGGATATCGTCATCGCCGGTCGATCGGCACGGTTCGCGCTGCCCGAGGTGACCCACGGCGTGGTCGCCAACGCCGGCGCTCTCTTCCGCGCCCACCAAGCCCTGCCGCTGAACATCGCGAAACAGATGCTCCTCACCGGCCGGCCAATCACCGCCGACAGGGCCCACGGCTACGGACTCGTCAACGAGATCGTCGACGACGGCGCAGCGGAGCAGTCCGCGATCGCTACCGCAGAGCAGATCGCTGCCAACGCACCGGTGGCCGTCCAGGCGACCCTGCGGGCGATCTCCACCGTCGTCCGCGGTGACGACGACCGGGGCTGGATCTTCACCTCGCAAGCGGAAGAGAAAGTGCGCAATTCCAACGACTTTCAGGAAGGACTCCTCGCCTTCCGTGAGAAACGTCCTGCCCGGTGGAATGGCAACTAATCTATGTCCGGCCGTGCGTGACCTTCATGCGGAAGGCGATGTCCGCTCGATCCGACGATCCCGGGGACACCAGTCGCGGGTGTGTTGGAAATGATAGATACGGCTTAAACGTTCAGTTAAGCAACTGATTTGGTGTTGACGACAGAACTTCGGCACTGTTGTCGAGGAACGCCCTGATCGTCATCGACCCCCTCGTAACGTCCGATCCAGGCCAACTTGATGGCCGGGCGGTCCCTGTGGGGGTACTGGTACACCGCAACTGTGACTCAGTTGGTCGCTACGGAGGTAAGGGTATGAACGTCAAGGACAAAGCGGGATCACCTCCCGAGCTCTCTTCCAGGATCGGCGGTGCGTCGGCAGTTCCCGACGGCCCCCGGGCCGTGAGGAAAGCGGCGTTCGCTGCGACGTTGTCGACGTCGCTCGAGTGGTACGACTTCTATATCTACGCGACCGCCGCGGCGCTCGTGTTCAACAAGACGTTCTTCGCCACCGACAGCGAAGTCGTCGCGGCGATGAACTCCTTCGCCACCGTCGCCCTCGGATTCGTCGCACGACCGATCGGTGGAATCGTCGCAGGTCACTTCGGGGACAAGTACGGCAGGAAGCCGATCCTGGTCCTATCGATCCTGCTGATGGGGCTCTCGACAACCTTGGTGGGATTCGTACCCAACACCTCCATCGTGTGGCTGGCGCCGGCCCTGCTGATCTGCCTGCGCCTGCTTCAGGGCCTCGCCGTCGGCGGGCAATGGGGCGGTGCCGTGCTCATCGTCACCGAGTACGCTCCGCGCAATCGCCGCGGATTCTTCGGCAGCTTCGCGCAGCTCGGGATTCCAATTGGAATGATCCTGGGCAACGGAGTCTTCCTGGCGATGACGTGGGCACTGGCACCGGATGCGTTCACGTCGTGGGGATGGCGCGTACCGTTCTGGGGCAGCCTGCTGATGGTGGTCGTCGGGTTCGCGATCCACCGCTACCTCGAGGAGACACCCGAGTTCCAGCAGGCCGAGGCCACGCTGGCGACCGCACCCGCCCGGCGACGGTCACCGATCCTGGAAGTCGTTCGCCATAACGGCGGCACCCTGCTCCTCGCAGGCGGCACCTACCTCGTCGGCATCGCCATGTTCTACATCACGATGACCGGAAGCGTGCAGGTCGCCACCACCACTCTGGGAATGGACCGATCGGACGTACTTTCCTGGATCCTCCTCGCAGCACTGGTGATGATTCCCATCGTGCCGACCACCGCATACCTGTCGGATCGCTTCGGCCGCAAACTCATCTACGGCATCGGAATCGCCGGAATGGGGATCTGGGCCGTCCCGATGTGGATGTTGATCGGCTCGGCCACCCCCGAGAACCCCGCCCGCCTCGGTATCGCGGTCGTCGTGTCCTGCGCCATCATGTCAATCCAGACCGGGCCGCAGGCTGCCCTGTTCGCCGAGCTGTTTCCCCCGGAAACCCGCTACTCCGGCGCGTCGCTGGGCTACCAGAGCGCGGCCATCCTCGGCGGGATGTCGCCGATGGCCATGGTCGCCCTGGTCAACGGTCAAGTGGAGAACATCTGGCGAGTCGGACTGATGATCGTCGTCCTCGCCGTTGTCGCCCTGATCTGCCTTCTCGGATTGGTTCGACGCGACGCGAAACGCCGCGGCGAGGTTCAGGTCACCCGAGGCTGAGCCGGCGCAGATGCGCAGCCGGTGTCGGCGGTCCCGCGAACGAATCGATTGCTCAACGCCTCGCCACTCACGTTTCGCGTTGGGTGCCGCAAGTCATCGCTGGACGGAAGGGCTGTCCTGCTGCGCACTCCTTGTCACAGTGATCGGTCCCGGTGCACGTAGGTGCACCGGGACCGAGTCGCACGGGTGAAGCCGGCGGGTGGTTGCGTTCAGCCGAGGGGAGTGCCGCCGACACCCCAGGATTCGCGGGGGA
>JBCEBZ010000150.1:0-21402 GCA_039206675.1 Rhodococcus sp. (in: high G+C Gram-positive bacteria)
CCCTCGACACCCGCATCCCCGTCCGCGAACTCTTCGAAAACCCCACCGTCGAAGCCCTCGCCGCACGGGTCGAGACGCTCGCCGGAACGGGCGGCGGCACCGCGCTGGTGCCCGCCGCGCGTCCCGAGCGAATCCCGTTGTCGCCGGCGCAGAACCGCATGTGGTTCCTCAACCGCTTCGATCCGGAGTCGGCCGCCTACAACCTTCCGCTCGCCATCCGGCTGACCGGAACCCTGAACGTCGCGGCACTCCACACCGCCGTCCACGACGTGCTGGAACGCCACGAGTCGCTGCGCACGGTGTTTCCCGACGACGGGAACGGTCCCGCACAGGTGATCCTGCCCGCCGACCGGGTCGACCTCGACCTCACGCCGGTCGACGTCACCACCGACGCCCTTCCGGACGAGGTGCGAGCCACCCTGCACGGCGGTTTCGACGTGACCGCCGGAATCCCCATCCGCGGCAGGCTTCTGCGTACCGACGTCGACGACTACGTACTCGTCATCGTCGTGCACCACATCAGCGGCGACGCCGTGTCGATGGGCCCGCTCGCCCGCGACGTGATGGTCGCGTACACCGCCCGGAGCGCGGGCCGGGCCCCGGACTGGTCGCCGCTGCCGATGCAGTACGCCGATTTCGCGATCTGGCAGCATGCGGCACTCGGCTCCGAGAACGACCCCGGATCCCTTTCTGCACAACAGATCCGGTACTGGACCGAGACGCTGTCCGGTTTGCCGGACCTGCTGGAGCTGCCCACCGATCGGCCCCGCCCGGCGGTGCCGTCGCAGCGCGGCGACACGGTGCGCTTCGACGTTCCGGCGGCCACCGCTGCGGCGCTCGAGCAGACGGCCCGCGATCATGGCGCCTCCGTGTTCATGGTGCTGCACGCGGCGCTGGCCGTCGTGCTGTCGCGGCTGTCGGCGACGTCCGACATCGCCGTCGGCACCCCGGTCGGTGGTCGCGGCGAGCAGCACCTCGACGACGTGGTCGGGATGTTCGTCAACACCCTGGTCCTGCGGACCCATGTCGCGGCGCACGAGAGTTTCACCGAACTCCTGGCGCGGGTGCGCGGCACCGACCTCGGCGCGTACGGTCACGCGGACATTCCGTTCGAGCGGCTCGTCGACGTCCTCGCACCGGTCCGCACGCAGGCGCACACCCCGCTGTTCCAGGTGGCGCTGTCGTTCGAGCATCGTGGTATCACCCGGTTCGAATTACCTGGTGTGACGGTCGAACCCGTTCCGTTCGAGGCCGACACCGCCCAGTTCGACCTGGCGTTGACCCTGTCCGAGGGCGGTTCGGCGGACGAGTTGTCGGGCGCGCTGCGGTTCGCCACCGACCTCTTCGACCGCGCGACCGCGGAGGCCTTCACCCGGCGGTTCGTTCGCGTCCTCGGTGCCGCGGTGTCCGACCCGGGCGCGATCGTCGGCGACATCGACCTCCTCGATCCGGCCGAGTGGGCGACGGCCCCTGTCCGAGGTCTGCCCTCGGCGACCCCCGTCACCCTCGCCGGTCTGATCGACACCGCGGTCCGCACCGATCCGGACGCGTCCGCGCTGTCCTGGAACGACCGGGAGTACACGTACCGCGAGGCGGACGAGTGGTCCACGCGGCTGGCCCGGGTGTTGCTCGACTCCGGTGTGGGGCCGGAAACATTCGTGGCGCTTGCCCTTCCGCGGTCGCTCGAATCGGTGCTGGCCGTGTGGGCGGTCGCCAAGACCGGTGCCGCGTACGTGCCGGTGGACCCGACGTATCCGGCGGATCGCATCGCGCACATCCTCACCGACTCGGGCGCCGCGCTCGGGGTCACGGTGTCCGGGGTGCGGGCCGCGTTGCCGGACACCGTCGTCTGGCTGACCCTCGACACCGACGACGCGTCCACAATGCACGAGTCCGCGAGCGCCGACCCGATCACCGACAGTGACAGGGTGCGTCCGATCCGCGTCGAGAATCCGGCGTACATGATCTACACGTCGGGCTCGACGGGTCTGCCCAAGGGCGTCGTGGTCACCCACGGCGGCATCGCGAACCTCGCCGCCGAGCGGCGCGAGCACTACCGCATCGACGCGGCGTCCCGGTTCCTGCACAAGGCGTCACCGAGCTTCGACATGGCCGTCGGCGAGATGGTGTCGGCCCTGAGCGCCGCCGCCACGCTGGTGATCACCCCGCCGGAGATCGTCGGCGGCGACGAACTGTCCGGGCTCCTGGATCGTCAGCAGGTCACGCATGCGCTGATCACCCCGGCGGTGCTGGCGACGATGGATCCCGGCGGCCACCCGCGGTTGCGGGTGCTCGGGGTCGGCGGCGAGGCGTGCACCCCCGAACTCGTCGCCCGCTGGCAGCCCGGCCGCACCATGCTCAACGGCTACGGACCCACCGAGGCCACCGACATCTCCACCGTCGGAGACCTCACCGCCGGGCAGCCGATCACCATCGGGCATCCGGTGCGCGGGTTCGAGGTCATGGTCCTCGACACGCGCCTGCGCCCCGTCCCCGCCGGGGTGTCCGGCGAACTGTACGTCGCGGGACCGGCACTGGCCCGCGGCTACCACTCCCGGCACGGCCTCACCGCCGAACGCTTCGTCGCCAACCCGTACGGCGCACCCGGTGACCGCATGTATCGCACCGGCGACGTCGTCCGCTGGACCGCGGCGCACGGGCTCGAGTACTTCGGCCGCGGCGACAGCCAGGTGAAGATCCGCGGTAACCGAATCGAACTGGGGGAGATCGAGTCCGCGGCGTCGCGGCACGACACGGTGGGCCAGGCGGCCGTCGTCGTGCACGACACCCCGTCGGGTCAGCGACTGGCCGCGTACCTCGTGCCCGCCCCCGGACACGCCGTCGACACGGACACGGTCCGGCGCCACCTCGAGGACGCCCTGCCGGCGCCGATGATCCCGGACGCCTACGTGGTGATCGAGGCGCTGCCCGTGACGGTGAACGGGAAACTCGACCGGGCCGCGCTACCCGAACCCGTGTTCGTCAGCGCGACAGCGCGTTTCCGTGCACCGGTCACCGACACCGAAAAGGTCCTGGCGGCCGTGTTCGCGGAGCTTCTCGGCGTCGAGTCGGTGGGCGTGGACGATTCGTTCTTCGGCCTGGGCGGCGACAGCATCGCGTCGATCCAGCTGGCCTCTCGCGCGAAGGCCCACGGCCTGGTCATCTCGCCGCGGGACGTGTTCGAGCACAAGACCGTTGCCGGACTCGCGCAGATCGCGGCGCGGGCCACCGACACCGAACCCGTCGTGCTCGAGGAACTCCCGGGTGGCGGTGTCGGCCCGCTGCCACTCACCCCGGTGATGCGCCTGGTCACCGGACGGGGTGGCAACCTCGACCGCTACTCGCAGTCGGTCGCGCTGGAGTTGCCGGTGGGCATCGACCGCGCGGGTCTGCTCGCGACCCTGTCCGCCGTGGTCGATCATCACGACATGCTGCGTGCCCGCCTCGCCGGCGACGGCACGCTGGAGGTGGCGCAGGCAGGCGCCGTCGACGTCGCCGCGCTGGTGCACCGGATCGAGTGGGATCCGCGCATCGATCCGACCGAACCGGCACGGCGGGAACTGGATTCGGCGCTGAACCGCCTCGACCCCCGCGCCGGTGTCATGCTGCAGTGCGTCTGGCTCGATCCGGTGGACGCACCCGGTCGCAGCGGCCGCCTGATCGTCGCCGCCCATCACCTCGTCGTCGACGGCGTGTCCTGGCGCATCCTGATTCCGGACCTGATCGCCGCGTGGGCGCAGGTCTCGTCCGGAGGGGTCGCGGCGCTTCCGCCGGTCGGCACGTCGATGCGCCGGTGGGCGCATGCGCTGACAGACGACGCGCACACCCCCGACCGCGTCGCGGAACTGCCGCTCTGGCAGCGGACTCTGGACGGTCCGGATCCGCTGCTCGGGTCCCGGCCGCTCGACCCCGCCGTCGACGTGCTGGCGACGGTCGACCACGTGCGCGTCGAACTCGACGCGTCGGTGACGCGGTCGCTCGTGACGTCCGTTCCCGCGGCGTTCCGGGGCGGCGTGGGTGACGGGCTGATCGCGGCATTCGCGCTCGCCGTGAGCGCCTGGCGGCGTCGCCGGGGCATCGAGGAGCCCTCCCTGCTCCTGCAATTGGAGGGTCACGGACGTGAGGAGCAGGCGGCGCCCGGCGCCGACCTCTCCCGCACGGTCGGGTGGTTCACCAGCGTGTATCCGGTCCGCCTCGACCTGGGCGGAATCGACGTCGACGCCGCCCTGGCGGGGACGGCCGACACGTCCCGCGCGGTCAAGGCCGTGAAGGAGAACCTGCTCGCGGTGCCCGCCCGCGGACTCGGATACGGACTGCTGCGTCATCTCAACGCCGAGACCGCCGCGGCGCTGCAGCACCTTCCGGACCCGCAGATCAGCTTCAATTACCTGGGCCGGGTCTCCGAGACGGATATTCCGGAGGAGTTCGCGCACCTGGGCTGGACGCCGGCCACCGACATCGACGACCTCCGGGGCGTCGGCAACGACGACATGCCCGCCGCTGCCGTTCTCGACGTCAATGCGATCGTCACCGGTGTGGACGGCGAATCCCGGTTGACGGCGACGTTCTCGTATCCGCGGGAACTGCTGTCGGCCGGCGACGTCCGGGAACTGGCGGACCTGTGGACGAGCGCGCTCACGGCCGTCGCCGAGCACGCGGACAGCGGGACCGCGGGCGGGCTGACCCCGTCGGATGTGCCCCTCGTCCTGGTGGGGCAGCGCGACCTCGAGCTGTGGGAGGAGCAGTACACGGGGCTGTCCGACGTCTGGACGCTGTCGCCGTTGCAGCACGGACTCGCGTTCCACGCCCAGCTCGCGCAGGACACGGTGGACGTGTACACGACGCAGACGGTGCTCGAACTCGGCGGCGTCGTGGACGCCGACCGGATGCGGGCCGCGATCGCCGCACTGCTCGACCGGCACGCGAACCTGCGCACCGCGTTTGTCGGCGCGACCACGGGCGAGCTCGTGCAGGTGGTGCTCGACGAGGTCGACATTCCCTGGAGCACCGTCGATCTCGGAAACGTGGGCGAGCCCTCCCGGGCAGCCGCACGGGAGGAGGCGCTCGCCGCCGACCGCGAACGCCGGTTCGACCTCGCCTCACCGCCGCTGCTGCGCTTCACGCTGCTCGACGGCGGCGACGGCTCGCACGCCCTCGCCGTGACCCTGCACCACATCCTCGTCGACGGCTGGTCCATGCCGCTGCTGCTGAAGGAACTGCTGGTCCTGTACGCCACGCGTGGGGACGCCACCGTGCTCCCACGGGTGCCGTCGTACCGGGCGTTCCTGTCCTGGCTGGCGTCGCGCGACCGGGCCGCGTCCCGGGACGTGTGGGCCGAGGCTCTCGCCGGCGTCGAGCAGCCGACACTCGTCGCCACCGACAGTGCCGGGCTGCCGGGGACCGCGTCGGTGGAGGCCGTGGACGCGGACGCCGGACCCGAACTGTCCGCGCAGCTCACCGCGCTCGGGGCGGAACTCGGTGTCACCCTCAACACGGTGGTGCAGGCGGCGTGGGGAATCCTGCTGTCCCGCATGCTGGGCCGCGACGACGTCGTGTTCGGGGCGACCGTGTCGGGTCGCCCGGCCGAACTCGAGGGCGTCGAGTCGATGGTCGGCCTGTTCATCAACACCCTGCCCGTGCGGGTGCGGGTCGACCCGGACGAGTCGGCGGCAGGCCTCCTGATCCGCGTGCAGCGGGAACAGGCGACCCTGCTCGACCACCACTACCTCGGCCTGAGCGACGTGCAGCAGACCACCGGCAGCGGTGCGCTGTTCGACACGCTGACGGTGTTCGAGTCGTACCCCGTGGACACCGCGGCGCTGGCGGAGGTGACGTCCATCGACGGCATGACCGTCCTCGGGGTGTCCGGCGAGGAAGCCACCCACTACCCGCTGACCCTCACGGTGTTCGCCGACGACGGACTGCGATTCACGCTGCGGTACCGATCCGACGTGTTCGACGCGGAGTACGTGACCGCGCTTCGCGCACGGCTGCTGACGGTGCTCGCCGCGCTGGTCGCCGAACCCGCCGCACCGATCGGCCGAATCGAGATCCTCGACGCGGGCGAACGCGCGGCACTCGCACCCGTCCGCGGCCTGCCCGCCGCGCCGCCGGCCACCCTCGCCGGAATCATCGACGCCGCCGCGAGCGCGGCCCCGGACCGGGTCGCGTTGACCTGGCAGGGTCGCGACTGGACGTACCGCGAGGCCGACGCCTGGTCGAACCGGCTGGCCCGACTTCTGCTCGCGCAGGGTGTGGGGCCCGAAACGTTTGTCGCCGTGGCATTGTCGCGGTCGGTGGAATCGGTGCTGTCGGTGTGGGCGGTCGCGAAGACGGGCGCCGCGTACCTGCCCGTCGACCCCACCTACCCGATGGACCGCATCGAGCACATGCTGTTCGACTCCGGCGCCCACATCGGAATCACCGTGACCGGTGAGCGGGAAGGGTTGCCGGACAGCGTGTCCTGGCTCACGCTCGACGCACTCGCGGACGCACTCGACGCGGCACCCGCCACCCCGGTGACCGATGCGGACCGCGGGCAGCCGATCCGGATCGGGAACCCGGCGTACATGATCTACACGTCCGGCTCCACCGGCCGCCCCAAGGGCGTCGTCGTCACCCACGGCGGGCTGGCGAACCTCGCGACCGAACGTCGCGAGCACTACCGCGTCGATGCCTCGACCCGGTTCCTGCACAACACGTCGCCGAGCTTCGACATGGCGGTCGGCGAAATGATGTCCGCCCTCTCTGCCGCGGCAACTCTGGTGATCACCCCGCCGACCGTGATCGGCGGGGAGGAACTGGCCGCCTTCATCCGCGACGAGCACGTCACGCACGCGCTGATCACTCCGGCGATGCTGTCCTCGATCGACCCCACGGGGCTGGAGGAACTGCGCGTCCTCGGTGTCGGCGGCGAGGCGTGCACCCCCGAACTCGTCGCCCGCTGGCAGCCCGGCCGCACCATGCTCAACGGCTACGGACCCACCGAGGCCACCGACATCTCCACCGTCGGAGACCTCACCGCCGGGCAGCCGATCACCATCGGGCATCCGGTGCGCGGGTTCGAGGTCATGGTCCTCGACACGCGCCTGCGCCCCGTCCCCGCCGGGGTGTCCGGCGAACTGTACGTCGCGGGACCGGCACTGGCCCGCGGCTACCACTCCCGGCACGGCCTCACCGCCGAACGATTCGTCGCCAACCCGTTCGGCGCACCGGGTGACCGCATGTACCGCACCGGCGACGTCGTCCGCTGGACCGCAACAGGGGAACTCGAGTACAGCGGCCGCTCGGATCACCAGGTGAAGATCCGCGGCTACCGCATCGAACTCGGTGAGATCGACGCCGCCGTCCTCGAACACCCCGACGTCGACTACGCGATCACGCTCGGTCGCCGCGGCCCGTCCGGCGACACCGTGCTGGTGTCCTATGTGGTCCCCGCCGCGGGGGCGGCCCCGGATCCCGCGCGGGTGCGCGCCTTCGTCTCCGAGTTCCTCCCGGCACACATGGTGCCGTCGGCGGTGGTGTGCATCGATTCCGTCCCGCTCACCCCCACCGGGAAACTCGACGTCGACGCGCTGCCCCGACCGGATTTCGCTGCCGCCGAATACCGCCGGCCCGCCGCGGGACACGAGAGCACGGTCGCGACGGTCTTCGCCGAAATCCTCGGGGTCGAGCAGGTCGGCGCGGACGACAACTTCTTCGACCTCGGCGGCACGTCGCTGTCCGCGATGCGGGCGGTGAGCCTACTGCGGGCGAGCAGCGACGTGACCGTGTCGCTGCAGTGGCTGATGACCGAGCCGACACCGGCCGCGATCGCCGCGCGCATGGCCGCGGCGGACGGCGACACGAGGGACACCGCCCTCGACGTGGTCTTCCCGATCCGCGCGGGCGGTGCCGGCACGCCGCTGTTCTGGATCCACCCGATCAGCGGACTGGCTTGGTGCTACACGGGATTCGCCGAACACGTCGACGAGAACCGGCCCGTGTTCGGCATCCAGACCCCCGCCGTCGTGGGGGAGGTGCTGCCCGACTCGATCGAGGCACTCGCCGCCCGCTACCTCACCGAGGTGCGGCGGATCCAGCCCGAAGGTCCCTACGATCTGGCCGGCTGGTCGATCGGCGGCGTCCTCGCGCACGCGATGGCGGTGCAACTGCAGCAGGCCGGGCAGACGGTGCGGTCGCTGGTGATGCTCGACAGCTTCGCGGAAACGCAGCAGTCGCGGGACACCGGCGACGCGACAGTGGTGGGCGAGGACGAGGACACGTCGGCCGCGTTGTCGGCTCTGAGCCCCGAGCACGTGGACCGGCTCACCGCGGCCGCGCACCACAACGCCGGCCTCATGCGCGACTACCGGCCCGGACTGTTCGACGGGGACGTGCTGTTCTTCACTGCGGCGCACGACGATCCGAGTCTGCGGCGCGCCGTCGGCACCTGGCGCCCCTGGGTGAACGGCCGGATCACGAATCATCCCGTGCAGTCGACGCACTGGCAGATCACCGAACCCGCCGCGGTCCGGGTGATCGGCCCGCTGCTCGCCGAATACCTCACCGGCGACGCGCATCACGTTTCGAGAATGGAGATCGACCGATGAGACTGTTCACCGCGGGAGTGGCCACCGTGGCCGCGCTGCTGCTCGGCCTGCCCGGGCCGGTGGCGACGGCCGAGCCCGCCGACGACGGCAGCGCGGTGGCGGCTCCGAGTGCGTCCGGCAGCCTCGACCGGATCGAAAAGGTCGACGACCGCCGCTGGAACGTCTTCGTGTACTCGCCGTCGATGAACGAGGTCGTCGAACTGCAGGTGCTGCGCCCCGCCGACACCAGCGCGCCCCGCCCCACGCTGTATCTGCTCAACGGCGCCGGGGCCGGCGAGGACGGCGCCAACTGGATCCGGCAGACCGACATCGTCGACTTCTTCGCCGACAAGAACGCCAACGTCGTGATCCCCGTCGGCGGCTACATCAGCTACTACACCGACTGGCGCAACGACGACCCCGTCCTCGGACGCAACAAGTGGCAGACATTCCTCACCGAAGAACTGCCCCCGGTGCTGGACACCGCGCTCGGCGCGAACGGCGTGAACGCGATCGGCGGACTGTCCATGTCGGCCGGTTCGGTGATCGACCTCGCGGTCCAGGCACCGGGCCTGTACCGGGGTGTCGCGTCGTACAGCGGCTGCGCGATGACCAGCGACCCGATCGGGCAGAACCTGGTCCGGCTGGTCGTCGAGGTGGTGGGCGGCGGCAACACCGAAAACATGTGGGGCCCCACCGACGACCCGGCCTGGACGGCGCACGACCCCTACGTCAACGCCGACAAACTCCGCGGACTCGACCTGTACATCTCCAACGGCAGCGGACTGCCCGGACCGTACGAAGCCCCCGGCGCCGTCCGCCCCGCCGGGGCGCCGCCGCTCCCGGACCAGATCGTGATCGGCGGCGTCATCGAGGCGGCGACGAACTACTGCACCCACCGCCTGGTCGACCGGCTCGACACCCTCGGCATCCCCGCGACCGTCAACTTCCGGGACACCGGCACACATTCATGGGGATACTGGCAAGACGCCCTGCACGAATCGTGGCCCGTCCTCGCCCGCGCCCTCGACCTGTAGGGGTGTTCACCTACGATGAGCACCCGTGCGAGACGTAGTAGCCCCCGAACCGACGGGCCGGTGGTCACGGGTCGCGATTGATGCTCAACCCGACTGGGAGTACGACGGGATGCGTCATCAAAGTCCGGCTTCCGGATGACTCGCGCAACATCGGTTGCGGAGGGGTCGGTAGTTCGCCGCCGGTCAGCGGCGTGACTGCTGTGAAATACGCCCGCACCGTCTCAAGCAATTTCGCAGGTCAGCATACTTTTGCCCTGCTGGACACTGTCGGTGCGGCACCGCCAGCGGTCCACGCAGGTGGAACGCGGATATGGGCGCGAAGGAGTTGCGCTGGGGGAGGATCGACAGGCGCGGTAACAGCGCGGTCGGCGGTGACGAAGTTGATCTTGTGCGGACACTCATTCTGATCGGAACTGCCCTCGGCCTCGGCGCGGGCTTGGTGTGTACCGGCTTGTTCGCCTGGTGGCTGTCATACCCAGTGCACTTCTACGTGGGCAGCTACGAACCACTCGGCGCCGGGGACACTACAGGGCACATGGAATCGGTGGACCCGATCCCGTTCCTCGCCGGTGGCCTGGTCCTCAGCGCGGTCCTCGGAGCGGGTGTGGGTTACGTCGCCGCGCGCCGCGGATACCGGCTGGCGCGAGCGGGCATCTGATCCTGCCGGCTCGCCGCCCGCCATCCCGAGCGGGGGGACTGGCCGTTCTGGATCAGGTGCGGCGGTGCGGCGGCGAAGTGATTGCACTGAGGTGCACGGTGGTCACGGCCGTGAATAACCCGATCTGATAGGACCACCGGGCCGAGGGATCGGTGGGTCGGTCAGTGGTTGGGTCTCGTGCCAGGCCCGCCATGCGGGCCACGGACCGTCGGAATTTACGCGATCTGGAAGCGCTCGTCGCCGAGTTCGACTTCGACGCGCAGTGCTCCGCCGACCGCCTCGACATACCGGCGCAACGTGTCGATCTGTACACGTTCGAGGTCGCCGTGCTCGATGTTGGACACCCGGTTTTGCCCGACTCCGATCCGCTCGGCCAGTTGCTTCTGAGTCATCGCCACAGATTCGCGCAGCTCCTGAAGTCGATATGCACGCACCTCGTCGATCATGCGGGCCTTATGTGCGTCGACCGCGCCGCGATCGACAGGACGTTTGGCGAGCATCTGCTCGAGACTCTTTGCCATCGTGTTCACCTACCGTTCAACTCATCCAGATGGGCCGCGAAGCGGTCATCGGCGATCGGGATGTTGACCTTGTACCAGTTCTTCCACTGTCCGGCCTTGTTGCCGGCCACCAGCAGGATCGCCTTTCGTTCGGGGTCGAACGCGAACAGCACCCGCAACTCTGAACGGCCACTCGACCCCGGCCTGAGCTCCTTCATGTTCTTGTGACGCGACGCCTTCACCGTGTCGACCAGAGGTCGACCCAGCTGCGGTCCGCGCTCGGTGAGTAACTCGAGTGCGGCCACCACCTGCTCGTACGACGACTGATCCAGTGCCAACAGCCATTGTTCGACCAGCCCCACATCTACGGTTCACTTCCCCGCCGCGCGAGATTATCACACCTAGATGATATCGCCTTCGAGTGATAATTGGGGTGCTGCCGGCGGGGATTGCGGGTTTCGGGATGCGGTGCGACCGGACGGAGTTTCGGGTCTTGCCCCGCGCTAGTCCGTGAATGCGCAAGGCGTGAGCTGACCGATTCCGCCCCCTCGTCGCCCTGTCGGCATGGGCACTAGGACGCCTTGCGGGGAAAGGGGATTGGGGCAATCACCGCGGGTGACAAACAGATGTGGTGCTCCGACTCCCCACTTCCTCCACGTTCGACTTCACCGTTGGTGACGCCATGAGCAAGGGGTTCAAAGTGTGCGGCGGGTCGGGCTCACCCGCATACCCGCCGCCGTAGCCATCACCGGTCCGACGCCCCAACCGCACCGACGGCCGCTATATCTACACCGGAGGCATTGACACCCGAATAACCTTGCGCAGAAGCGAGTTCGAGGGGATGGTCCAATTTTGCGGTTATGACCTGCACGCGATCACCGATGTGAAGTCCTTGCCCGCGCCCTCGACGCGTGAGTCAGGGCGTCACTTGGTCACATACGCCGCCTGCCGGAGAGCCTCGCCGCGGCCTGCGCGTCCTGGGGCCGTCGATGCGTTGATCGCGAGCACCGACAACAACTCGTACGCGACGTGCGCCGCCGCGATGCCGGTGATCTCGGCGTGGTCGTACGCGGGCGCCACCTCGACGATGTCGGCGCCGACCACGTTCAGCCCGACGAGCCCGCGCAGCGTGTTCAGCAGTTCGCGGGACGTCATGCCGCCGGCCTCGGGGGTGCCGGTGCCCGGGGCGTGCGCCGGGTCGAGGACGTCGATGTCCACCGACACGTAGACCGGGCCGCCGTCGAGTCGCCGGCGCATCCGTTCGACGATGCTCGCGACACCGTCCACCTCGTAGTCGTCGGAGCGGATCACCTGGAAACCGAGAACGGCGTCGTCCTCGAGGTCCTTCTTGCTGTACAGCGGGCCGCGGATGCCGATGTGCTGCGACCGCTCGAGGTCGATCAGCCCCTCCTCGCTGGCCCGCCGGAACGGGGTGCCGTGCGTGAAGGGGGCGCCGAAGTAGGTGTCCCACGTGTCCAGGTGCGCGTCGAAGTGCAGGACGGCGATCGGACCGTGGTCGCGGGCGAGGGACCGCAGGATCGGCAGGGCGATGGTGTGGTCGCCGCCGAGCGTCAGCACGGTCGAGCCGTCCTTGCGGAGGTCGGTGACGGCGCCGTCGACGGTGGCCAGCGCCTCCTGGATGTCGAACGGGTTGACGCCGATGTCGCCGAAGTCGGCGACCTGCTGCGCCGCGAAGGGATGCACGTCCAGGGCCGGGTTGTACGGACGCAGGAGCTTCGACGACGCGCGGATGTGGCCCGGGCCGAACCGGGCGCCGGGACGGTAGCTCACGCCGGAGTCGAACGGGACGCCCATCACCGTGACGTCGGCGCGGGACACCTCGTCGAGCCGGGGGAGGCGGGCGAACGTGCTGGGCTCGGCGTAGCGCGGGGTGCGGGTCGCGTCGACGGGGCCTTGGATGCGGGTCGCGTCGATCGGGCCCTTGATTGCGTCTGTCATCGGGAGATCCTTCGGTGTGTGCCGGAGACGTGGCTTCGTCGTATCGTTTCCTTGGAACGCATTCTTGTCAACACCTGTTTCCTAAACGGGACACAACGAAGGATCGATGCATGGCGAACGAGCTCGCAACCGAAGGTGCGTCGGGCGTCGACGCACCGAGGATCGGCCCCCGGCTCAAGGCGGCCCGGCAGGCTCAGCGCCTCACCCTCGACGAACTGGCCGCCGGCTGCGGCATCACCAAGGGCTACCTGTCGAAGATCGAACGGGATCACGCGAGCGCGTCGGTGGCCACGCTGGTGCGGATCTGCGCCGCCCTGAACATTCCCGTCGGATCGCTGTTCGAGAACTCCGCCGCAGGTGAGGTGGTCCGCGCCGACGCGTATCCGCCGATCAGCTTCGGCGGGGAGCGCATGTCCGAGTTCCTCCTCACCCCGTTCGGCGAGCGCCGCATCCAGTCACTCCTGAGCCGGATCGAACCCGGCGGCG
The DNA here is from genome assembly GCA_039206675.1 of Rhodococcus sp. (in: high G+C Gram-positive bacteria). Lineage (GTDB taxonomy): Bacteria > Actinomycetota > Actinomycetes > Mycobacteriales > Mycobacteriaceae > Rhodococcus_F. The sequence goes on from JBCEBZ010000150.1 coordinate 13,211, forward strand.
GCAGCGGCTCCGAGACGTACGAACTGCCCGTCGACGTCGCGTTCGTCTACATCGTCTCCGGCCGGATCGGCATTTCGTTCACCGGACCGGGGGCCGGCGAGGACGTCACGCTCGCGACCGGAGACGCGTTCACCTTCTCCCCGCAGTCGCCGCACAGCTTTCGCGCACTCGGCGACGAGACCGCGACCGTCCTGTGGATTCTGGCCCCGGCGCTCCCGGACGACGTCCGGCCCACGTCCCGATAGGAAACAACCCAGCGGTTCAGGAAACATGTGTTGACAGTCACGGCTCGCGCGGTCATTGTTGTCTCCGTCACTCCACCGCTCAGGAGCTAAACGTTGGATACCACCAAGATTTCTCCGCGCCCGCCGGGACTGGCCGGCGCGCTGCGCGCCCGCAAATCGGTCGAGGCGATCGTGGCGCGCAACGACCAGGAACCCGGCCACGGACTCAAACGGTCCATGGGCCTGGTGCACCTCACCGCGCTGAGCATCGGCGCGTCGCTGGGGACGGGCATCTTCGTCATCCTCGGCGAGGCCACCCCCAAGGCCGGTCCCGCCGTGGTCCTGGCGTTCGTGCTCGCCGCGTTCACCGCGCTGTTCTCCGCCCTCTCCTACGCCGAACTCGCCGGCAGCATCCCCGTGTCGGGCAGTTCCTACTCGTACACCTACGCCACGATGGGCGAACTGTTCGCCTGGATCTGCGGCTGGTGCCTGATGCTCGAGTACGGCGTGTCGGTCGCGGCCGTCGCCGTGGGCTGGGGCGAATACATCAACGAACTACTTCAGGGCATGTTCGGCATCGCGCTCCCCACCGCGATCAGCGAATCACCGGGAGCGGGCGGCGTCGTCAACGTGCCCGCCATCGTCATCGTGCTCGTCGCGGTGGTCCTGCTGACCCGCGGCGCGTCCGAGAGCGCCCTGGTGAACACGATCATGGTCGCACTGAAGATCCTCGTGCTCGTCTTCTTCTGCGCGGTCGCGTTCACCGCGTTCCGGGCCGGAAACTTCGCGCCGTTCATGCCCCTGGGCGCGGCGGGCGTGACGGCCGCGGCGTCGCAGGTGTTCTTCGCGTACATCGGCTTCGATGCCGCCTCGACCGCGGGCGACGAGGCGAAGAACGCGAAGCGCGACCTTCCGCGGGCAATCATCCTCTCGCTCCTGATCGTCACGCTCCTCTACTGCCTGGTCGCGATCGCGGCCGTCGGCGCGATGCCCTGGCAGGACATCGCGGGCGAGGGCGCCGCACTCGCGACCATCCTCAACGCCGCCACCACCAGCACGTGGCCCGCCGTCTTCCTGTCCGCGGGCGCCGTGATCGCCATCGCGAGCGTCGTCCTCGCGGTGATGTACGGGCAGACCCGGATCCTGTACGCGATGTCGCTCGACGGCCTCGTGCCGCGGGTCTTCTCCCGCGTCAACCCGCGCACCCGGGTGCCGGTCGTGAACATCGTGGTCGTCGGTGGTGTCGTGTCCGCGCTCGCAGGGTTCGTGCCGCTGGGCGAACTCGCCGACGCGACGAGCATCGGCACGCTGTTCGCGTTCATGCTCGTCAACGTCGCCGTGATCATCCTGCGCCGGCGACACCCCGACCTGCACCGCAGCTTCCGGACCCCGCTGTTCCCGCTGATGCCGGTCCTCGGCGTCGTGTTCTGCGCGCTGCTGCTGTTCGGCCTGGGTGTCTCGACGTGGGTGGCGTTCGCCCTGTGGATGGTGGTGGGGCTCGCGATCTACTTCGCGTACGGCGTCCGCAAGTCCGAACTCCGCAGCAACGCGGAAGCACTGGAGGCACCATGAGGGCGGCGCTGTTCCAAGGTCCCGAACTGTCCGCCGACGTCGCGGTGAACCTCGCCGCCATCGCCTCCGCCGCGCAGACGGCAGCGGCCGCCGGGGCGTCCATCCTGGTCTGCCCGGAAATGTCGGCCTCCGGCTACAACATCGGCCCCCTGATCGCCGAGCGCGCCGAATCCGCCGACGGACCGATCGCGACACGCGTCGCGGAGATCGCGCGCGAGTCCGGCATCACCGTCGTCTACGGCTACCCCGAGGCGGCCGGAGACGCCGTCTACAACAGCGTGCAGGTGGTGAACCCGTCCGGAACGTCGGTGGCGAACTACCGCAAGACGCATCTGTTCGGCGAACTCGACCGATCGCACTTCGCTGCCGGCGACGAACTCGTCGTCCAGTTCGACCACGACGGAATCCGGTGCGGACTCCTGATCTGCTACGACGTCGAGTTCCCGGAAACCGTTCGCGCACATGCCGACCGCGGCACCGAGTGGCTGATCGTCCCCACCGGTCTGATGAGCCCGTACGAGTTCATCGCCGAGAGCGTCGTCCCGACGCGGGCGTACGAGAGCCAGCTGTTCGTCACGTATGTCAACCGGTGCGGTACCGAAGCCGACCTCGACTACTGCGGGTCCAGTTGCGCGATCACGCCGGACGGCACCGAACTCGCGCGGTCCGGCCGCCACGAAGAACTCGCGATCGTCGACCTCGAACTCGCCGACCTCCACCGATCCCGCCGCGAGAACACCCATCTCGCCGACCGACGCGTCGACCTCTACCCCTTCCTGCAGGAGAAGACTTCATGACGATCCCCGTCACCCCGGACAGCACTGCCGCGGACACGCACGTCCCGCCGCTGACGATGTTCGGCCCCGACTTCCCGTTCGCCTACGACGAGTACGTCACTCACCCGTCGGGCCTCGGTGCGGTGCCCGCCGACCGGCTCGGCACCGAGGTGGCGGTGATCGGCGGCGGACTGTCCGGGATGGTCACCGCGTACGAGCTGATGAAGCTCGGCCTCAAACCGGTTGTCTACGAGGCCGATCAGATCGGTGGCCGGATGCGGTCGCAGCCGTTCGAGGGACATCCGGGTGTGGTGGCCGAGATGGGCGCGATGCGGTTCCCTCCGTCGTCGACCACGCTGTTCCACTACCTCGACGCCACCGGACTGCGAACCGAGGCGTTCCCGAACCCGCTCGCCGACGCCACCCCCAGCACTGTCATCGACCTCAAGGGCGAAACGTATTACGCGCAGCATCTCGACGATCTCCCGCCCGTGTTCCGGGAGGTCTCCGACGCCTGGCAGCGCACCCTCGAGGACCACGCCGAACTGATCCCGCTGCAGCAGGCGATCCGCGACCGCGACACCGCCGAGCTGAAGCGGATCTGGAACGACCTCGTGGTGCGGCTGGACGATCAGACGTTCTACGGTTTCCTCGCCTCGTCCAAGCACTTCGCGTCGTTCCGGCACCGGGAAGTGTTCGGGCAGGTCGGTTTCGGGACGGGCGGCTGGGATACCGACTTCCCCAACTCGATCCTCGAGATCCTGCGTGTCGTGATCACCGCCGCCGACGACCACCACCGCGGCATCGTCGGCGGGTCGCAGCAACTGCCGCTGCACCTGTGGACGGACAGCCCGTCGGGGATGGCACACTGGCCGGACGGCACGTCGGTGCGCTCACTGAACGGCGGTAGCACCCGGCCGCGGGTGACCGAGGTCCGGCGGACGGCGCCGCACCGGTTCACGGTCACCGACTCGTCCGGTGAGATCCGCACCTACCCTGCTGCCGTGTTCACCGCGCAGAGTTGGATGCTGCTCAACAACATTCACTGCGACGACGACCTGTTCCCGATCGACCACTGGACCGCCATCGAGCGCACCCACTACATGGGTTCGACGAAGGTGTTCGCCCTCGTCGACCGCCCGTTCTGGAAGGACAAGGACCCGGCGACCGGCCGCGACCTCGTCAGCATGACGCTGACCGACCGGATGAGCCGCGGCACCTATCTCCTCGACCAGGGCGAGGGCAAGCCCGGCCTGATCTGCCTGTCGTACACGTGGTCCGACGATTCGCTCAAACTCCTGCCACTCGACGCGACGGAGCGGATGAACCTGATGATCAAGTCGCTCGAGGAGATCTACCCGGGGGTGGACTTCCGCAGCCACGTCATCTCGACTCCGGTGACGCTGTCGTGGGAGACCGAACGCGACTTCATGGGCGCGTTCAAAGCGAACCTGCCCGGCCACTACCGGTACCAGGAACGGCTGTTCAGCCATTTCATGCAGGACGAACTCGACCCGCGCCATCGCGGAATCTTCCTGGCAGGCGACGACATCTCCTGGACCGCGGGCTGGGCGGAAGGCGCGGTGCAGACCGCACTCAACGCCGTCTGGGGCGTGATGCACCACCTCGGCGGCGCCGCCCCTGACGACAACCCCGGCCCCGGCGACCGATACGCCGACCTCGGTCCCATCCGCCTCTGCGACTAGTCACCCGTGAGTACTTATTAACCGCCCGTGGTTAATAAGTACTCACGGGGGCGTCAGCCCAACCAGTCGAGAACCGCAGCGGCCGTCCACGACTGCTGCATGCTGCCGAGGGGCTGACCGGTGAACGGTTCGTAGTACTCGGCGAAGCTGCCGTCGCTGGCCTGCCGCAGCCCCTCGGACCGCAGCAGGTGGGCGCGCTCGGCCCATCCGCGGCGGGCGAAGGCCCAGGAGAACAGCCACGTCATCACCGGCCACACCGGACCGCGCCAGTACTCGCGGGGACGGAAGTCCCCCGACACCGGCGACGTGGACGGGGGGACGGCGTACCGGAGGTCGGGGTGGCCGCAGAACTTCGGTCCCTCGAACGTGCGGAGCAGGGCGCGTTCGGCGTCGCGGCTCAGGCCGCCGCACAGCAGGGGCGAGAACATCGCGAGGGTGTCGGTGGAGATCCACCGACCGCTGCGGAGATCGAAATCGCGTGCCGCCCCGGACCGTTCGTCGGTGGTCGTGAGAACGCCCTGCCGGAACCGGGCCGCCCAGCCGTGCAGATCCCGCACGTCCGCGTTCGGCATCGAGTGTTCCTCGCCGATGGTCGCGAGCACCTCGCACGCCATCGAGAACACGGCGCTGACGAACACGTCCTCCACCGCGAAGCTCATGGCGGTGGCCAGTTCTTCGTCGTCGTAGCGGACGGTCTTCATCTCCTCGAGCAGCCACAGGTAGCGGTCGTACTCGCCGTTCGACGGCCGCTGTCCCGTGTCGGTGACGTGGGACAGGTCCTCGCGCAGATACGTGGGCATTTCCCCGGCGACGACGTTGGCGTACGAGTGGTCCCAGCGCGGCGAGTTGTCCATGCCGGACTCCCAGCCGTGGTAGAGCGCGATCCGGCCGTTGCCGTCGAGATCGCGGGCGTTGGCCAGCCAGCGGTGCCAGCGCACGAGGTCGGGCCAGCGCCGGTCGAGGAACTCCTCGGCGACGGCCCGGGTGCTGCGACCGTGCCTGCGCGAGTGGTCGAGGATCCGCTGCACGGCGATGGCGTGGACGGGCGGCTGCGTGATGCCCGACGTCTGCGTTCCGCTCGGCGCGTGCGCCGCGAGGGTCCCGCACTCCCACCGGGCGGGCCCGGGGAAGTATCCGTCGACGCCGTTCGCGAACACGATGTGCGGGATCATGCCGTTCTTCCACTGCGCCGACAGCAGGGTGTCGAGTTCGACGACGGCCCGTTCCACGCTCAGCGGTGCCAGCCCGACCGCAACGAATGCGGCGTCCCAGCTCCACATGTGCGGGTAGAGGCGCGGCGCGGCGCTCGTCATGGTGCCGAGGTCGTTGCCGCGAAGCAGGTACGCGGCACGTGCCGCGAGCTGTGTCGGGGTGAATCCGCGGTCCGCCATTGCACCATTCTGCTGCGCGTCTGCCCGCAGCGCTCGTCGGACGGGGTCAGCTCGCGAATCCGCAGAGCGTCAGTGTCGGACGCGAGTTGCGCAGCGGCGGCAGATCCGACAACCGGCGGAGCAGGCTCGAGCCCCACGGACCGCGGCCGAGGGGCAGCGGCACCTCGCGGGTGTACTCGAGGTTCGGCACCCGGTCGGGCAGGTTCGCGGCCTCGCCTGCGGACAGGTGGAACGGCATCGGTGGGACGGTGTAGTCGCCGTGAATCCTCATTCCCTTCTGCGTCTTACGACTGAACCATTTCGGCACGGAATCGAACATCATCCGGCCACCGGGGAATCGCCGGGCGCAGTCGCCGATCAGGGACAGCGACTCGTCGGGCGGCAGATACATCAGCAGTCCCTCCGCCGACACGAACACGCCCCGGCCGGGGTCGACGTGGTCCATCCAGGAGCGGTCGAGTGCCGACTGCGCGAGTGTGGTGACGTTCGGTTCGTCCGGCAGCAGTTGCCGGCGCAGCGCGACCACCTCGGGCAGGTCGATCGACACCCACCGGACGCCGGGGTCGCCGATCCGCCAGTAGCTGGTCTGCAGTCCCTCGCCGAGCGCGACGACGGTGCCGCCGGGGTGGTCGGCGAGGAATGTCCGGATCTCGTCGTCGAAGGCCTGCGCGCGCAGTGGGTGGGACTGGCTGGGTTTGCCGAAGTTCTCGTACGGATAGTCGAGGGTCTCGTAGAGCCGGACGGCGAGCGGGTCCGCGAACGCGGTGCCGGGGCGCGCTGCCTCCACGGCGCGGTTGCGGAGCGTCCACATCATCGTCGCGGGCACACCGGTCAGGGTGGTGGCGTCCACCCGTTTCCGGCCGTCGTCAGGCATTCCGCACCGGGTCGGGGTTCTCCAGTTTGGAGTTCTTCCGCGAGTAGAAGAAATACACGATCAGACCGATGACCAGCCAGACCCCGAACCGCAGCCACGTCTCCCAGGGCAGCGAGAGGATGAGCCAGCCGGAGAACACGACGCCGATGATCGGGACGACCGGCATGAACGGCAGCGTGAAGGAACGCGGGACGTCGGGGCGGGTGCGCCGCAGGACCGCCACCGCGATGCAGACGACGATGAACGCCGACAGGATCCCGATGTTGGTGAGTTCCGCGACCGTGTTGATGGGGAGGAACCCGGCCAGCAGGGCGGAACCGAAACCCACGATCCATGTCACCCGTGTCGGCACCTTGCGCACCGGGTGCGTCTTCGCGAACCACTCCGGCAGCAGTCCGTCGCGGCTCATCGCGTACCACACGCGGGTCACGCCGAGCATGAACGTGAGCACGACGGTGATGATGCCGACGATGGCGCCCACCGCGATGATGTTGGCGACCCCGGGCATGCCCACCGACTCGAAGGCGGTGGAGAAGCCGCTCTCGGGACTGATCTCGGTGTACTTCTGCATCCCGGTCAGCACGAGGGTGACCAGGACGTACAGCGTCATCGCGATGCCGAGCGAGTAGAGAATCGCCTTGGGTAGGTGCTTGGTGGCGTCCTTCGATTCCTCGGCGGCCGTGCTCATGGCGTCGTATCCGAACACGGCGAAGAACACGGTGGCCGCGCCGGTGAACACGGCGGCGGTGCCGAACGGGAAGTAGGGCGTGTAGTTCGCGCTGTCGATGTGGAAGACACCGAGCACGATGATGAGGACGACGAGTGCGACCTTGATCGCCACCGCGACCGTCTCGAATCGGCCGACGCTCCGAATTCCGCGCGAGAGGACGTAGGCGGTGCCGAGGCAGAACAGGGCCGCGAACACGTCGAACACGTGCCCGTCGCCGGTGCCCAGCGCGCCCATCATCCAGTCGGGCAGACTGATGCCGATCTGTTCGAGGAGGAACCGGAAGTACCCGGACACGCCGATCGCGACGACGGCCGCCACCGCGATGTATTCGAGCAGCAGGTCCCACCCGATGAACCAGCCGACTATCTCGCCGAGCGCCACGTAGCCGTAGGTGTAGGCCGATCCGGCCTTGGGAATCATGCCGGCGAACTCGGCGTAACACAGTGCGGCCGCGGCGCTCGCGATGCCGGCGATCAGGAACGAGATCAGGACGGCCGGACCGGTGACGGAGTGCGCGACCGACCCGGCGAGCGAGAAGACACCGGCGCCGATGATGCCGCCGACGCCGATCGCGGTGAGCTGCCAGAGGCCGAGCGATTTGGTCAGACGCTCGTCGGCGGGGGTGTCGTCCTCGACCTCGGTGAGCGGTTTGCGGCGCAGCATCTGGGTGCGCAACTTGTCCATCGACATTGCCAGGCTCCGTTTCCCAGTGGGGTGAGATGCGGTACCTCACTCAATCACCTTTCGGTGCCGGCGTGGGCCAGGAACACGGGACCGCGGGGCCGCCACCTCCTTGCGGGAATACGGTAGGGGGGTATGGTAGTTGTCAGAGACGACACCGAAACCCCGAAGAGAGGCGAACCCCCGTGAGCACCTCCAGCGTCACCGTCACCGGCATGACCTGCGACCACTGCGCGAC
>JBCEBZ010000151.1:0-5456 GCA_039206675.1 Rhodococcus sp. (in: high G+C Gram-positive bacteria)
GAGTGAAGGTGTTCGACGTCGGACTGCGCAGACCGACCCTCGACGACGTCTTCCTCACCCTGACCGGACACGAAGCAGAAGAGGAGCACGTCTCATGAGCGCCCCACAGACGGCGTCCGTGCACACCGCGCTCGCGGACGGGCTCACCATCGCCAAACGCAACATGATCAAGATCAAACGCGTCCCCGACCTCATCGTGTTCACCACGTTGTCGCCGATCATGTTCGTGTTGCTGTTCGCGTACGTCTTCGGTAGCGCGATCCAGGTTCCCGGCATGTCCTACCGCGAGTTCCTGATCGCCGGGATCTTCACGCAGACCGTCATCTTCGGGGCCACGTGGACGGGCCTCGGGATGGTCGAGGATCTGCAGAAGGGGATCATCGACCGATTCCGGTCGCTGCCGATGGCCCCGTCCGCGGTCCTCCTCGGCCGCACGTCCACCGACGTCCTGATCAACATCGTCAGCCTCGTCGTGATGTCGCTGACCGGTCTCATCATCGGGTGGCGGATCCACTCGAGTCTCGGCGAAGCGGTGCTCGGCTACCTGCTCCTGCTGTTGTTCGCCTACGCCCTGTCCTGGGTGATGGCCGTGGTCGGGCTCTGGATCCGGACACCGGAGGTGTTCAACAACGCCAGCTTCATCGTCATCTTCCCGCTGTCGTTCATCGCGAACACGTTCGTCGAGACCACCAACCTGCCCGGCCCGCTGAAGGTGATCGCCGAATGGAACCCGGTGTCCGCGGTGACGCAGGCCGTGCGGGAACTGTTCGGAAACACCAACCCGGCCATGACCGTTCCCGACGCGTGGCCGTTGCAGAACCCGGTGCTCGCCTCACTCCTGTGGTCGGCGGTGCTGCTGGTGATCTTCGTGCCGTTCGCGATCCGCCGGTACAAGAAGGCCGTCAGCCGCTAGGTCCCTACCCCTGGACGAACGGGACGCTCGTTGCGTCAGATCGAACGAGCGTCCCGTTCGTCCGCGAGTCAGCCGAGTTCGCGCGGCGAATCGACGTCGCGGCCCGACCCCAGATCGGAGCAGTCGACGGTCTCGGCGTCGTGCGCCGCGAGGTACTTCCGTGCACCGGAGTCTCCGGTGAGGCTGCGCCGCAACGGGAGCCAGTGGTCCCGGCCGATCAGCACGGGGTGGCCCGGGCGTCCGGCGTAATGGGCCTGGCGGAGCGCCGAGCGCGCGTCGGCGGCCGGCACCGACGCCACCCGCCGGACGGCGTCGGCGCCGAGGTCGGGGAGATCGACCAGCGTGACGACCACGGCATCGACGTCGTCGAACGTCGCCGCGACCTCCAGTCCCCGGCGCAGAGACGCGGACAGCCCCGACTGCCAGTCCTCCGCGATCCCGACGGTCACGGGGACGCCGCCGGGCAGAAGGTCCTCGGCCTCGTCGGCGCGGGCCCCGAGCACCACGACGGTGGGCTCGCAACCCGCGTCCCTCAGCACCCGGACGCCGCGTGCGAGCCACGGCTGCCCGTCCGCCCCGACGACGAGGGCCTTGGGCATGCCCATGCGGGAACCGGCCCCGGCGGCGAGCAGCACGCCTCCGATCGTCATCGGGCTCTCACCGGTCTGCGCTGCATGCGTCCAACCTACTTTTCCCCGGCCGAGTTCGCGGGGCATCGTAGACTGGCCGGTGGCCTCGACACGGCGACGGCCGGAACGGACGGACACATGGTGGATCCGAGCAGAGTCGGCGAACCTGCCCAGCGGGAGTTCGCGCACCGATGGGGCGGCGCAGGCAGCGTCGTCGACCTCGACGGGCCGGTGCACTGGGTCGAATACGGCGAAGACACCGGGGCTACCCCGGTCGTCATGGTCCACGGACTCGGCGGCTCGCACCTCAACTGGGTTCGCATCGCGCCGATACTCGCGAGGCGCACCCGCGTGCTCACCGTCGATCTCCCCGGATTCGGGCTCAGCCCGTCCGGACATCGCCGCACGGGGGTCGGTGCCAACGCGAAGGTGCTGCACCGCTTCCTGCGCGAGGTCGTCGGCCGTCCCGTGATCCTCATGGGCAACTCGATGGGCGGCATGATCTCGCTGTTCGAGGCGGCGGCGCACCCCGAGTCCGTCTCGGCCCTGGTTCTCGTCGACCCCGCACTTCCTGTCGCGCAGCGGATCCCGGACCCACGTATCGCGGCCCAGTTCGCGATGTACTTCACCCCGTTCGTGGGGGAGCGGTTCCTGCAGTACTCGAGCCGGAAGATGACGGACCGGCAATTGGTCGAGCGCATGATCGACCTGTGCTTCGCCGACCCGAGCCGGGCGTCCGAGGATTCCCTCGACGCCGCGGCGGCGCTCGCGGGCTACCGGCGCGGGCAGCCGTCCGAGGATGCGGCGTTCCTTCAGGCCAGCCGGTCACTGATGCGGGTGCTGGCTCGTCCGCGCCGGTACCTCGACGTCATGCAGTCGATCGCGCAGCCAGTGCTGCTGCTCCACGGTGACCGCGACCGGCTCGTCCCGGTCGCGGCCGCCCGCAAGGTGGCGACGGCAAATCCGCGGTGGGACAGCGTGATTCTCGCCGACGTGGGGCACACGCCGCAGCTCGAGGTCCCCGACGTTCTGCTCGATCACGTGCAGACGTGGGTCGACCGGCACGGGCTGATCGAGGTCTAGGTCGATCCGCCGGACCCGGCGATCGACTGCGCGAGCGCCCGGAACAGGTGCGTGAGTTCGGGCCTCGTCGCGGTTCCGCTGCGGACCACCCCGCACACCGGGATGCGCAGACGGTCGTGGGCCTCGCGCAGGAAGCTCAGCCCCCGCCGGGGTGTCGCGTCCGCGGTGTCGGCGTACAGCACCGTCCACGACCGTGGGGTCGTGAGGACGTCGAGGGTGGCGGTGTGGTCGCTCGGGATCGACGGTCCGAGCATCACCCGCTGCCCGACCTGCCGGAACGCGTCCTCGACCACCGTGTGGATCAGGATCTGACTGCTGCGCGGCGGCAGGAGCAGAGGGTACGGCGCCAGTTCGCTCAGGTCGACGGTCGAGACCCCGGCCAGCGGGTGTTTGCTCGACGTGACGATCACCAGATCCTCCAGCCCGAACTCCACCGTTTCGAGGCCCGGGCGATCGACGCCGCCGCGGATCAGTGCGAGATCGGCGTCGCCCGACGCGACCGCGGTCATGCGGTCGGTGAAGTCCTTGATGACGAATTCGATGTCCAACTGCGGGAAATCCTCGCGCACAAGTGAAATCGCCTCGAGGCTCTGCGTCGCGAAGCTCATGCTCGCGCTGATGCGCAGGCGGTTGCGCGGATCGAGACCCACCGACAGCGCGCGCGCCTCGAGACCCATCATCTCGGCCGCGATCGGCATGAGGCGCTCGCCGGCGGGAGTGAGCTTGGTGGCGCGGGTCGTCCGCTCGAGCAGGGTGGTGCCCAACTCCTGCTCGAGTTTGGCGATCTGGTGGCTGATCGCCGACTGGGAGATGAAGCAGCGTTGGGCCGCGCGCGAGAAACTGCCCTCCTCGCCGACCGCGAGGAAGTAGCGAAGCTGTCGGAACTCCATGACTCGAGGTTACGTCCCTTCCACACGACTTATGAGCAATCGAGATAACACAATTTCGATTTCCCCAGCTTACTGGCAATTAACATCGGCCGATCCCTAATGTGGAGCTCATACGCAGCGCTAAGAGACGCTTCACGCAGTAGGAGGTTTTCGGTGGATCGCACACAGGTCGTCATCGTGGGATCGGGATTCGGCGCCCTCGCGGCGGCGAAGAAGCTCGGCAAGGCAGGCACGCCGTTCGTGCTGATTTCCGAGACCACCGAACATCTGTTCCAGCCGCTTCTGTACCAGGTCGCGACGGGTGTCATCTCGCCCGGCGAGATCGCCCCGTCGATCCGCGCGATCCTCGCCAAGTACCCGAGCGGCGACGTCCGCCTCGGCCGTGTCGTCGACGTCGACCCGGACAAGAAAGAGGTCGTCTACGAGGCCGGCAGCATCCGCCACACGATCGGCTACGACAGCCTCGTCGCCGCGACGGGCGCCCGGCAGGCCTACTTCGGCCGCGACGAGTTCGCCGAGGTCACGTACGCGCTCAAGACCGTCGCCGACGCCGACCGGCTGCGCCGCCAGATCGTCCGTTGCTTCGAGGAGGCGCACACCACCTCCGACGCGGAGCGCCGGCGCGACCTGCTGCACTTCATCGTGATCGGTGCCGGCCCGACCGGTGTCGAACTGGCAGGTCAGATCAAGGAACTGGCCGGCCGCTACTTCGAGAAGTCGCTCCGCGACATCACGGCCGAAGACGTCACCGTCACCCTGGTCGAGGGCGCAGGCGAGACGCTGCCGGTCTTCGGCGGCAAGCTCAGCAAGTACACGCAGGACTCGCTGGAGAAGGCGGGTGTCGAGGTGGTGCTCGGCACCATGGTCACGGACATCGACGAACACGGTGCCACCCTGTCGTCGCCGAGCACCGGTTTCGAGAAGCGCCTCACGGCCGACACGATCATCTGGTCGGCCGGCATCCAGGCCAACGACTTCGCCGCCGTGCTCGCGGACCGGACCGGTTGTGAGACCGGCCGCGGTGGCCGCCTCCTGGTCGACGAGGACCTCACGGTGGGCCGCTACGACGACGTCTTCGCGATCGGCGACATGGCCTCGCTGAACAACCTCCCCGCGCAGTCGCCTTTCGCGATGCAGGGCGGCAGGCACGTCGCGGCGATCATCACCGGAAAGCGCGCCCTCGGAACGCCGTTCAAGTACCGGGACAAGGGCAGCATGGCCATCATCAACCGGTTCCGCGCGATCACCCGCGTCGGCAAGATCGAGCTGACCGGTGTGCTCGCCTGGTTCCTGTGGCTGGCCGTGCACCTCGTCTACCTGGTCGGGTTCCGCAACCGGTACGTCGCGGTGATGTCGTGGTTCGGTTCGTTCGTCGGCCACCGCCGCCCGCACTTCCACTACGCCCAGGAGATCGAAACCATCGAGTTGCGTGACCAGCGAGAGGGCGCCGCAGCCTAACGTGGTCCCATGACCGTCACCAGCGCTGGAGTACTCCTGTATCGCTTCGACGATGCGGGGGTGCTCCAGTTGTGGATCGCGCACATGGGCGGCCCGTTCTGGGCGCGCAAGGACGAGGCCGCGTGGTCGATCCCCAAGGGCGAATACGTCGAGGGGGAGGATCCCTTCGCGGCCGCGCTGCGCGAGTACGAGGAGGAGATCGGCGCACCACCGCCGGACGTCGAGTACCACCTGCTCGGCCAGTTCAAGCAGCCGTCGCGCAAGCTGATCACCGTCTACCTGGCGGAGGCGACGGACGACGTCACGTTCGTCGGGAGCAACACGTTCGAACTGGAGTGGCCGCCGCGGTCGGGGAAGTTTCAGCAGTTCCCCGAGGTCGACGACGCGCGCTGGTTCCCGGTGGGCGTCGCCGAGACGAAGCTGGTCAAGGGTCAGCGCCCGATTGTGCTTCGCACCCGTGAGTACTTATTAACGTCGGGCGGT
>JBCEBZ010000152.1:0-4605 GCA_039206675.1 Rhodococcus sp. (in: high G+C Gram-positive bacteria)
GGCGACTTCCCCGGCCCCAGCGAGGTCCCGGTCAGCGCCGACGGCCAGAAGTTCCTCGACGCGCTGAAGAGCAAAGGCATCGAGCCCGCCGCCGACGGCACCATGGCCGTGAGCACCGCCGACTTCATCTGCCAGGCGAAGGCCGAAGGCAAGAGCGACCCCGAGACGATGGTCTTCGTCACAGCGATGGTCGGAACCGAGGCGTCCGCCGCGGGTCAGGAACTGACCCAGGAGCAGGCGACGGCCAACGCGCAGACGTACATGGACGTCGCCCACGCGACCTACTGCAAGTAGACGCCGATGTCGGTGACCGGGCGCGGCACGCGGAAGAAGAAGAGCAGCCTCCTGCGCACATTGCTGGTGCTGATCGTGATCCTGCTGGTGATTCTCGTCGCAGTGATCGCGCTCTGGTATCTGCTCGCAGGGCGGCTGCCCAAACCGATCCCGACCCCGCCCGGTCCCGAGCGTCCCAACGCCCAGCCGGCGAGCTGCCCCGACGTCCAGGTGGTCGTCGTCCCGGGCACGTGGGAGTCCAGCGCCACCGACGACCCGTACAACCCGACGGCCAACCCGGCGTCGCTGATGCTCAACGTGTCGCGGCCGCTGCAGGAGCAGTTCGAGTCCTCGCGCGCCGACGTGTACACGGTTCCGTACGTCGCGCAGTTCTCCAACCCGGTCGCCTTCCCGCCGGACGGGCAGCAGTCGTACAACAACAGCCGCGGCGCAGGCACCGCCGCCACCAACGACATCCTGATCCGCCGGCACGCCGAGTGCCCGCTGACCAGCTTCCTGCTCACCGGCTTCTCCCAGGGCGCGGTCATCGCCGGCGACGTCGCTTCGAGCATCGGCGCAGGTGACGGCCCTGTTCCGGCGGATCTGGTGCTCGGTGTCGGGCTCATCGCGGATGGCCGCCGCGACCCGGCAGCCGCGACGAACGTCGGGCAGCCGGTCACCGGTGTCGGAGCCGAACTGTCTCTGGCCGGCCTGCAGATCCCGGGCATCACGATGACCGGTCAGCGGCCCGGCGGTTTCGGTGACCTCGCCGACCGTGCGGTCGAGATCTGCGCCCCCACGGACGGCATCTGCGACGCGCCGGCGCAGGCGCTGAAGCCGAGCAACTGGATCGGCAGCGGGCTGCGTCTCCTCGAGTACAACAACAACCCGGTTCACGCGATGTACAACTCGTACGTCGTCGACGACTCCGGCACGACGGCCACGCAGTGGATCGCCGGATGGGCAGCCGAGAAGATAGAGGCCGCCCCGACCCCGGCGCACAGTTGATTTGTGGCGGGTGGGTTCACCGTGGTCGGTGAGTCGTGAATCGTCCCAAACAGATAGGCGCGACGCGTACTCGCCGGTAGTGTGCGTTTCCCGGCACCGGTAGAGTGCTGCACTGTTGCCGCACCACCCGTTGCCCGACCCACCGAATGTTCACGTCCTGAACGGGGGCGTTACACCACAGGAGAAGCTATTCATGAGTTCCGACGCCAGCTCGTTGCGTAAGTTCCGATTCGCGGCAGGCGGAGAGGGCAACGCGGACGAGGGCGGCGCGCGTCGGTTCGTCAAGCTCGCGCAGAAGGCCGAGGAACTCGGGTTCGACAGCTTCATGATCCCCGACCACCTGGGTAACCAGGTGGGACCGATCGCCGCGCTCGGCGCGCTCGCGATCGCCACGGACAAGATCCGGCTCGGCACCGCAGTCCTCGCCAACGGCTTCCGGCATCCGGCGATCCTCGCCAAGGATGCCGCCACCATCGACGTGCTGTCGGGCGGCCGCCTCGAACTCGGCATCGGCGCAGGCTGGATGAAGGAAGAGTTCGACAAGGGCGGCATCGACTACGAGCGCCCGGGTGTCCGGATCGCCAAGCTCGAGGAGACCCTGCAGATTCTCGACGTGCTGCTGCGCGGCCAGGAGTGCAACTTCGACGGCAAGTACTACCAGATCAAGGGTCTGACGGGCAGCCCGCGGCCGCGGCAGGGCCCGCGCCCCCCGATCGCCGTCGGCGGCGGCGGCCCCAAGATGCTGGCGCTCGCCGCCAAGTACGCCGACATCATCTCCGTGGCGACGCCGACCAGCAAGGAAGGCAAGCTCCTCCTGTCGGGTGTCACGCTCGAGAAGACGATGGAGCGCGTCGACCGGATCCGGGAAGCTGCCGGCGACCGGTTCGACGACATCGAACTGAACTGGACGATCACCACCATCATCATCACCGACGACCGTGAGCAGACCGCCGAGATGGCGCTCGCCGCACTCGACCAGGGCTTCCCGCCCAACATCGAGGTCGACACCAAGCTGTCCGTCGAAGACATCCTGAGCTCGCCGTATCTCGCGATCGGGAGCTTCGAGGAGATCGCCGATCAGATCCGTATGGTGCGAGAAAAGACGACAATGTCCTACGTCGGTGTGTTCCCCACACAGATGGATGCGTTCGCGCCGATCATCTCGCAACTGAAGGGCGAGTAGACGCAGCGGACAGAGGGCGGCGATGCCAATCTGTAACATATCGATGGTTTGGAATCGATGAACTTATTCGGGTGAGTGGCGTGTTACGTCGTTTTCCCACGAGTTTTACAAGATCCGATTCGGCGAAGGAAGTCTGGGGCGCAGTCATGCTGGGGCATGCCTGTGTGATCGCTTCGGAGGAGATGGAATGAACGCGAAGTTCGATGATTTTATCGACGAGACGGGCCACATCAGGCTCGACTCGGGAAGCACGCTGGTCGATTACGTCCAGCGGCACACCCGGGAGAACTCGGACGAGCTGGCATACCGCTACATCGACTATTCGCGGGACAGGGACGGCGAAGCGCAGGAGCTGACCTGGGAACAGTTCGGCCACCGGCTGCGCGCCGTCGCGGCTCGCCTCCAGCAGGTCACCAAGCCGGGCGACCGTGTCGCGGTCCTGGCGCCGCAGGGTCTCGACTACGTCATCTCCTTCTTCGCCGCCATCCATGCCGGAGCGATTTCGGTGCCGCTGTTCGACCCCGACGAACCCGGCCACACCGACCGTCTGCACGCCGTCCTCGGTGACTGCAAGCCTGCCGCCATCCTCACGGCCACCTCCTCCGCCGCGGGTGTTCGACAGTTCTTCCGGTCCCTCCCGGCCGCCGAGCGCCCCCGGATCATCGCCGTCGACGCCATCCCCGACAGCGTCGGCGAGTCCTGGGTGCGCCCCGAGATCGATCTCGACGACATCGCGTACCTGCAGTACACGTCCGGCTCGACCCGCGTGCCCGCCGGTGTGGAGATCACGCACCGCGCCGTCGGCACCAACGCGCTGCAGATGGTCGACTCCATCGAACTCAACGAGAACTCGCGCGGCGTCACCTGGCTGCCGCTGTTCCACGACATGGGGCTGCTGACCGTCATCCTGCCCGCCCTCGGTGGCAAGTACATCACCATCATGAGTCCGCGCGCGTTCGTGCAGCGGCCGTACCGGTGGATCAAGGAACTGGCCGCGGTGTCGGACGGTGCGGGCACGTTCGCGGCCGCACCCAACTTCGCGTTCGAGCACGCGGCCGCCCGCGGCCTGCCGAAGAGCGGTGAGAGCCTCGATCTGAGCAACGTGATCGGCCTCATCAACGGCAGCGAGCCGGTCACGACGTCGTCGATGCGCAAGTTCAACGAGGCGTTCGCGCCGTACGGCCTGCCGAAGACGGCGATCAAGCCCTCGTACGGCATGGCCGAGGCCACGCTGTTCGTGTCCTCCACCCGGCACTCGGACGAGGCCCGCGTCATCTACGTCGATCGCGACGAACTCAACGCCGGTCGCGTCGTGAAGGTGGACCAGGACGCCGAGAACGCCATCCCGCAGGTGTCCTGCGGCTACGTCGCGCGCAGCCAGTGGGCCGCCATCGTCGACCCGGAATCGCGCATCGAGCAGCCCGACGACCGGGTCGGTGAGATCTGGCTGCACGGCGAGAACATCGGCATCGGCTACTGGGGTCGCACCGACGAGACCGCCGAGACGTTCCACAACAAGCTCACCAACCGGCTGGCCGAGGGCAGCCACGCGGAGGGTACGCCCGAGGACGCCAACTGGATGCGCACCGGCGACTACGGCGTGTACATCGACGGCGAGCTGTTCATCACGGGCCGCGTCAAGGACCTCGTGATCGTCGACGGCCGCAACCACTACCCGCAGGACCTCGAGTTCTCGGCGCAGGAGTCCAGCACCGCGCTGCGCCCCGGTTTCGTGGCCGCGTTCGCGGTCCCGGCCAACCAGCTGCCCGCCGTCGTGTTCGAGAACACGCACTCGGGCCTGAACTACGACGCGGACGATTCCTCCGAGCAGCTCGTGATCGTCGCCGAACGCGCACCGGGTGCCGGCAAGGCCGACCCGCAGCCCGTCGCCGACACGGTGCGGGCCGCGTTGTCGACCAGGCACGGGGTCACGGCGCGCGACATCCTGCTGGTGCCCGCGGGCTCGATTCCCCGTACGTCGAGCGGCAAGATCGCCCGCCGCGCGTGCAAGGCGAGCTACATCGAGGGCACCCTGCGCGGCGGATACACGCAGACGGCCTTCCCCGATAGCGTTTCCGAATAGTCCACTTCCTGACGGGTAGCTTGGTGAGTTGATGGCTGAAAAAGATGACGACCGGACC
>JBCEBZ010000152.1:4705-8465 GCA_039206675.1 Rhodococcus sp. (in: high G+C Gram-positive bacteria)
AGCACGAGTGACATGACGGTTGCGCAGCTGCGTGACTGGCTGCGCAACTGGATTGCCGACGCAACCGGGCAACCGGTCGGTCAGATCACCGACGACCGCCCGATGGAAGAGTTCGGTCTGTCGTCCCGCGACGCCGTCGCACTCAGTGGCGAGATCGAGGAACTGGTCGGCGTCACGCTCACCGCGACGGTCGCCTACCAGCACCCCACCATCGCGTCGCTGGCCACCCGCATCATCGAGGGCGAACCCGAGCAGCCCGACGACTCGGCCGACGCCGCCTACTACGCGTCGGCGCCGACGTCGGATGCGCACGACATTGCGATCGTGGGCCTGGCCTCGCGCTTCCCGGGTGCGGGCACGACCCCCGCCGAGATGTGGCAGATGCTCGCGGAGGGCCGCGACGGCATCTCCGACCTGCCCGATGGGCGCTGGGAGGAGTTCACCTCCGACCCGCAGATCAAGGCCGCCGTCGAGAAGGCCAACACCCAGGGCGGCTACCTCGACGACGTGAAGACGTTCGACGCGGAGTTCTTCGCGATGTCCCCGCTGGAGGTCGCGAACGTCGACCCGCAGCAGCGTCTCGCGATGGAACTGACGTGGGAGGCCCTCGAGCACGCCCGCATCCCGGCCAGCGACCTCAAGGGCGAGCAGGTCGGTGTGTTCATCGGCAGCTCGGCCAACGACTACCAGTTGCTCGCCGTCAGCGACCCCGTCCACGCGCATCCGTACGCGCTGACCGGTACGTCGACGTCCATCGTCGCCAACCGGGTCTCGTACTTCTACGACTTCCGCGGACCGTCCATCGCCCTCGACACGGCGTGCTCGTCGTCGCTCGTCGCGGTGCACCAGGCGGTGCGCTCGCTGCGGTCCGGTGAGTCGGATCTCGCGCTCGCCGGCGGCGTCAACATGCTCGTCGCGCCGCCCGCCACGCTGGGCTTCGACCAGCTGGGTGTGATGGCCCCCAACGGCCGCATCAAGGCGTTCTCCTCCGACGCCGACGGCATGATCCGTGCCGAGGGCGGCGGTCTCGTCGTCCTCAAGCGTCTCGAGGACGCCGAGCGCGACGGCGACGAGATCTTCGCCGTCATCGCCGGCAGCGCGGTCAACCAGGACGGCCGCTCCAACGGTCTCGCGGCTCCGAACCCCGACGCGCAGGCCGACGTCCTGCGGCACGCCTACCGGGACGCGGGCATCAACCCGGCCGGTGTCGACTACATCGAGGCGCACGGCACCGGAACCATCCTCGGCGATCCCATCGAGGCGGACGCGCTCGGACGCGTCGTCGGTCGTGGACGCGCCGACGACAAGCCGGCGCTGCTCGGCTCGGCCAAGACCAACTTCGGTCACCTCGAGGCCGCCGCGGGCGCCGCGGGTCTGATCAAGGTCGTGCTGTCGATGCGGGAGAACACGCTTCCCCCCACGCTGAACTTCGCCGGACCCAACCCGTACATCGCGTTCGACAAGGCACACCTGCAGGTCATTCCCGAGGGTGCGGCGTGGCCGCGCTACACGGGCGCGGCCGTCGCCGGTGTGTCCGGATTCGGGTTCGGTGGCACCAACGCGCACGTCGTCGTGCGCGAGTACACCGGGCCTGCCGTCGACGACGATGCCGAAGCCGCTGTTTCCGGCGAGGACGCGGTCGTGGCAGAAGCTGTCGAGCCGACGGTCGTCCTCGCGGTGTCCGGTGCGCTGCCGTCGCGTCGTCGCCGGGCCGCCGCCGATCTGGCCGACTGGCTGGAAACGGAAGAGGGCAGCACCACCCCGCTCGCCGACGTCGCCCGCGCTCTGGCGCGCCGCAACCACGGTCGCTCGCGGGCCGTCGTTCTGGCGAAGACCCGCTCGGAGGCCGTCACCGGTCTGCGCGCCGTCGCCGCAGGCAAGCCCGGGCAGGGCGTGTTCACCGCGGATTCGCCGTCGTCGAAGGGCGCCGTCTGGGTGCTGTCGGGCTTCGGTTCGCAGCACCGCAAGATGGCCAAGCAGCTGTACCTGGAGAACCCGGTGTTCGCCGCGGCCATCGACGAGGTCGACGCGCTGATCGAGGACGAGGCCGGCTACTCCATGAAGGAGAAGTTCCTCGACGACGCGATCGACTACGACGTCGAGACTTCGCAGGTCGGAATCTTCACCATCCAGATCGGCCTGGCGGCTCTGCTGCGTCACCACGGCGCCGAGCCCGAAGCCGTCGTCGGCCACTCGATGGGTGAGGCCGCCGCCGCGTACATCTCGGGTGGTCTGCCGCTCGAGGACGCGGTGCGGGTGATCTGCGCCCGGTCCCGCCTGATGGGTGAGGCCGAGGCCACGCTCGAGGGCGACGACATCCGTCTGATGGCGCTCGTCGAGTACAGCGCATCCGAGATCGAGACCGTTCTCACCGATTTCCCGCACCTCGAGGTCTGCGTGTACGCGGCCCCGACACACACCGTCATCGGCGGACCCGAGCCCGAGGTCAACGCCATCGTCGCGCGGGCCGAGGGCGAGGAGAAGATGGCCCGCGTCCTCAAGACGAAGGGCGCGAGCCACACCTCGCAGGTCGACCCGCTGCTGGGCGAGCTGGCCGCGGAACTGGCGGGCATCGAGCCGACCAAGCTGAAGCTGGGCGTGTACTCGTCCGTCGACCAGGACACCTACTACCGCGCAGGCCACGAGCCGATCCACCGCGAGGAGTACTGGACCAAGGGTCTGCGCCACAGCGTGTACTTCACCAATGCCGTCCGCCTCGCCGTCGGCAGTGGGCACACCACGTTCGTGGAGCTGGCGCCCAACCCGGTGGCCTTGATGTCGGTGGCCGCGACCGCGTTCGACGCCGGCCTGCATGACATGCAGCTCATCCAGACGCTCAAGCGCAAGGAGGACGAGCCGCTCGGTGTCCTCGCCGCGCTCGCCCAGCTGTACGTGCACGGGCACGCCGTCGACCTGTCCTCGCTGCTCCCCGACGGCGATTTCGCGGCAGTGCCGCGTACCGCGTGGATCCGCAAGCCGTACTGGGTGGAGACCCGGATCGATTCGAGCGGCAACACCCGGGTCCCGGGTGCGCACGTGTCGCTGCCCGACGGCCGCCATGTGTGGGAGGTCCAGGCCGGCGCGGTCACCGACCTGCCCGCTCTGGTCACCGCCGCCGCGTCGCAGGTGCTGTCGGACGTGACGCTCGCCGCGTCCGTCCTGCACGCTCACGCTCCGGCGGAGGGAACGCTCACCACCACGCTCAACCCGCATCCGGGTGGCGCATCGCTGCAGGTGCACGCGAAGAGCGGTCCGAGCTTCACGCTGCTGTTCGACGCCGCCGTCACGTCCGGGGAGGCGCTGCCCGAGCCCGTCCTTGCGCCGGTTCAGGTGACGTCGCAGGTGGAGGAGCTGCCCGAGGTCGTCGAGGACATCGGCGAGAAGTGGGACCCGAACGGTTCGCAGACTCTCGAAGACCGTCTCGCGCTGATCGTCGCCGAGTCCATGGGGTATGCCCCCGAGGACCTGCCGGCCGAGATCCCGCTCATCGAGCTGGGCCTCGATTCGCTGATGGCCGTCCGCATCAAGAACCGCGTCGAGTACGAGTTCGACATCCCGCAGCTGCAGCTGCAGGCGGTCAAGGACGCCAACCTGATGGAGGTCGGCAAGTACCTGCGCTACGCGGTCGAGAACCGCGAAGAGGTGCAGGCGCTCGCCGATCAGCAGAAGGCCGAGAAGGAGGCGGCGGAGGCCGCGGAGGCCGACCGTGATTCGGAGGCCGCGGAGGCCGACCGTGACGCCGAGGCCGAGGCCGGGTCTG
>JBCEBZ010000152.1:8565-21302 GCA_039206675.1 Rhodococcus sp. (in: high G+C Gram-positive bacteria)
CGCCCGCGGCGGACGGCGACGTGCCGCCGCGCGACGCCGCCGAACGCCTGACGTTCGCGACGTGGGCAGTCGTCACCGGTGAGTCCGCGAAGGGCATCTTCAACACGCTGCCGATCCTGAACGACGAGACGGCGGAGAAGCTGGCCGCCCGGTTGTCGGAACGCGCGAACGGTGAGATCACGTTCGACGACGTCCTCGATTCCACCACCATCGAGGAACTGGCCAATGTGGTGCGCGGCTTCCTCGAGGATGCCGGCAAGATCGACGGGCTGGTCCGCGCGTTGCGGCCTCGCCCGGAGGGATCCGACGCCGTCCCGGTGTTCGTGTTCCACCCGGCCGGTGGGTCGACGGTCGCGTACGAGCCGCTGCTGAAGCGTCTGCCCGAGGGCACGCCGATGTACGGGTTCGAGCGCACCGAGGGTCCGATCGACGTCCGGGCGGCGGAGTACCTGCCGCTCATCCGCGAGATCCAGGGCGACGGACCGTACGTGCTGTACGGCTGGTCGCTGGGCGGTGTGCTGGCGTATGCGGTGGCGAAGCTGCTGCGCGAGTCGGGCGCGGACGTCCGGATCGTCGGCCTGATCGACACGGTCATGGCCGGGGAGAAGGTCGAGGACACCCCCGACGAGATCCGGAAGCGCTGGCAGCGGTACGCGGCGTTCGCGAAGAAGACGTACAACGTGGACTACCCGCTGCCGTACGACAAGCTCGCTGCGGCGGAGAGCGACGAAGAGCAGATCAAGATCCTGACGGAACTGCTCAAGCTGAGTGGCACGAAGATTCCGGGTGGAATCATCGAGCACCAGCGCACGTCGTGGCTCGACAACCGGGCCATCCAGACCGCCGAGCTCGAGCAGTACGACGGCGACGTCGTCCTGTACATGGCCGACCGCTATCACGACGACGTGATGAACCTCGAGCCCGCGTTCAAGACCCGCAAGCCGGACGGCGGCTGGGGTGACGCGGTGAAGAACCTGGAGATCATCCACGTGGGCGGCGATCACATCCAGATCGTCGACGAGCCGTACATCGCGAAGGTCGGTGCCGACCTCACCAAGAAGCTGGCGGCGATCCAGGCCGCCGGAACCGGAGCGCATCAGTGACCACCACGACCGCAGAGAAGCTTGCCGAACTGCGCGAGAAGCTGGAAACGGCAAAGGAACCCGCGGGCGAGCAGGCTATAGCCAAACGCGCGAAGAAGGGCATTCCGAGCGCGCGCGAGCGCATCGACATGCTGCTCGACCCGGGAAGTTTCATCGAGGTCGGCGGTCTGATGCGCCAGCCCGGTGATCCGAACGCGCTGTACAGCGACGGCGTCGTCACCGGCCACGGGACCGTCGACGGACGCCCGGTCGCGGTGTTCTCGCACGATCAGACCGTGTTCGGTGGTTCGGTCGGTGAGATGTTCGGCCGCAAGGTCGCCGCGATCATGGAGTTCGCCGCGAAGATCGGCTGCCCCTGCGTCGGCATCAACGACTCCGGCGGAGCCCGGGTGCAGGACGCGGTGACGTCGCTGGCCTGGTACGCGGAACTCGGTCGCCGGCAGGAGCCGCTGTCCGGGATGTGCCCGCAGATCTCGATGATCCTCGGCAAGTGCGCGGGCGGTGCGGTGTACGCGCCGATCAACACCGACGTCCTGGTGGCCACCGAGGATTCGTACATGTTCGTCACCGGGCCCGAGGTGGTCCGGAAGATCACCGGCGAGGACGTCAGCCTCGACGAACTCGGCGGTGCCCGGAACCAGGCCCAGTACGGCAACCTGCATCATGTGGCGCCCGACGAGAAGGCCGCGTTCCAGTGGGTGCGCGAGTACCTGAGCTTCCTGCCGTCCAGCTGCATGGAGAAGCCGCCGGTCGTCAATCCGGGCCTCGAGCCGGAGATCACGGACTCCGACCGCGAGTTGGACGCGTTCATCCCGGACGCCGACAACGCCGGCTACGACATGCACGACATCCTGCTGCGGATCTTCGACGACGGCGAGTTCCACGAGATCGGCGGGCAGGTGGCGCTGAACATCATCACCGGCTTCGCCCGCGTGGACGGCCGCACGGTCGGGGTGATCGCGAACCAGCCGCTGGTCGCGGCGGGTGCGCTGGACGCCCAGGCCTCGGACAAGGCCGCGCATTTCATCCGCATCTGTGATGCCTTCGACATTCCGCTGGTGTTCGCGGTCGACACCCCGGGGTTCCTTCCCGGGCTCGAGCAGGAGCGGATCGGTGTCATCAAGCGCGGTGGCCGGTTCATCTTCGCGTTCGTGACGGCGACCGTGCCGAAGGTGACCGTCGTGATCCGCAAGGCCTACGGCGGCGCCTACGCCGTCATGGGCTCGAAGCAGCTGGGCGCCGACATCAACTTCGCGTGGCCGACCGCCCGCATCGCGGTGATGGGCGCCGAGGGCGCCGTCGACCTCATCGGTCGCAGGCAGATCGAGGCCGCGGGCGAGAACGCGCCCGCCGTCCGCAGGCAGCTGATCAATTTCTACAACGAGAACATCGCGACGCCGTACATCGCTGCGGAGCGCGGATACATCGACGCCGTCATCGAGCCCGCCACCACCCGGCTCGAGATCCGCAAGGCGCTGACGATGCTGCGCGACAAGACGGTGCAGCGCAACCCGCGCAAGCACGACCTGATGCCTCTCTGATTCGTCCTCACCCGCTCGCCCGATGTCGCACCGGTGCGCTCTGATTGCACCGATGTCGCATCGGGCGCCGCGGTGACTCATGCCGACCTCAGATTCGGTTCGACGTGCACGAACACCGCAGGCCGGGGTCGTGACGCCGCGAGCGAGTAGGCGGCCCGCAGGTCCGCGAGGACCGTCGACGGGTCGGCCGAGATCTGCTTCGGCAGGTGGGTCACGACGATGATTCCCTCGCGCTGCATCCGCGCCCGCCGCCGGACCGTCGCCTCGTGCAGTTCGGGCGAGAAATGGTACTTCAGCGAGTCGATCTCCCATGCGACAGCGACGTCGTCCAGCCAGCCGTCGGGGCGCGCGATCCACAGCCCGGCGGCCGACAGCACGTCCACGTTGTGCCGCATCGGCGGGAGACCGCTTGTCGCATACAGCTTCTGCGCATGAACCTCGGCGACGGAATGCGCGTCGTCGCTCAGATCCCGCAGCACCGCCCGAGGCAGGCGGCTGCCGCGGTCGCTGCCCTGCGACAGTTCGCGGGCCAGTTCGTCGACCGTGACGTCACCGCGCTGGATGCCGCCGGCGAGAAGCGCGCGGCAGCTGTCTGCCTGGACGGTGCGACGCCCGGCGTCGAGGAGGCTGCGGACCGGTGGTGCGAGTCGCAGCAGCCCCCGGTGGATCGGTTCGGGCATGCGCCAGGTGCGCTCGACCTTCACGTACGACCAATCCCGCCGATGCCGCGTGGACGGGATGAGCAGCAGGACGTCGTTCCTGGACGCAGACCCGGTGTAGCCCAAGGCCGCGAGGGCGGCGTGCCCCGACAGCAGGGCGTCCGGGCCGCCGTATTCGAGGGCCGCGAGATTGCGTTGCAGCGTCGTCGGTGGCCCGTTGTGCAGGAGGACCACGCCGGGGAGGATCCGCTGCCAGGGACCACCGTCGTTGCAGCGCGAGGAGATGGTGCCCTTCGCGACGCCGAGTCGCTCCAGGGCGGCGGCGCGGATCACCCCGTCCCGGCTGACGGCGGCTATCGCTGACAGGTCTTCGGCCCAGCGTCCTCTTCGCATGGGTCCGAGCATGCCGTGGGCGAATCGGTGCGTCGCCGAAAATCCCACGTCGGAAATTGCCCTGTGGATGAGCGGGACGTTGTGGATAACGTCACCGCGAAATGTGCGTGTCCGTCGTGTCGGACCGCCCGCCCGGGCGCCGGATGTGACATTCGTTCAGTCAGACGGAACGAATGTCACATCGGGCGACGCAAGCCGGGCTAGCGACGCAGGCCGAGCTAGCGCCGCAAGGCGAGTGGGAACCGTTACGGCGTGGGGTACACCCGCAGGGTGCCCGGCTTCCACAGGCCGGACCGGGTGGCGGTCTCGGTGTCGACGGTGGCGGCGGTGGCGTCCGGGTAGTACCGGTCGAAGCGCTCGAGGGAGCCCCAGTCGCGTCCCCAGTCGTCCCGCATGTAGGTGGGGATGGCGGTGGCGCTGGCGAGCAGTTCGGTGAAGCCGAGCGGGCCGCCGTTCTCCGCGGACTGCCAGGTGTCGGTCGAGCTGACGGCCAGTGGACGGTCGGGGAGGATGCGGTAGTTCGGCATCTCCGCGACGCCGTACTGGTGGTCGAACGGACGCTGGCACGGGAACTGCAGTCCGACGGCCCAGTCCAGCAGCACGGGCTGTGAGCTGCCGATCGTCGAGTTGAGGGTCTCGAGCTTCGGAACCCGCGGCGGGGTGAACGCCAGCCACTGGTCGCCGGTGAGGTTGGGGTCGTTGGCGACGATCCGCACGGAGTCGGCGTCGGGCGACAGTTCGCTGATCGGCACGCGCAGGTTGCGCCATGACGGTGCGGGCCCGATGTCCTTGGGCAGGTAGGTGCCCTGGGCCTGGACCGTGCCGTCGGGCTGGCGTTTGCCGTATTCGAGGAGCAGCGACTGGCCGTACGTGAGGGCGCCGGTCGAGTCGACCGACCAGATGCGGCCGGCCGCGGACATGACGATCAGCGGGGTGTCGTCGC
Source organism: Rhodococcus sp. (in: high G+C Gram-positive bacteria) (assembly GCA_039206675.1). Taxonomy (GTDB): domain Bacteria; phylum Actinomycetota; class Actinomycetes; order Mycobacteriales; family Mycobacteriaceae; genus Rhodococcus_F. The sequence goes on from JBCEBZ010000152.1 coordinate 13,205, forward strand.
TGCGCTCGGGGAGGGCGTACCAGCTGGAGGACAGCGTCGCCGGTTCCTGCACGCCGTCCTGGTAGCTGCCCATGACGGGTGTCGTGGCCGGGTTGAGCCCGAACGGCAGCTTGGCGGTACTGCCGTTGACCCCGACGTTTCCGGTGCCGCCGCTGGTTCCGGCGCTCGATCCGGTCTCGAAGCTGGGTCCGACGCTCTGGTTGTCGGTGTTGCCCATGCCCTGCTTGACCTCGACGTAGTCGGCGGTCAGGTCGGACGGCACGCCGTTGGGGGAGAAGCCGACGGGGTTCGCTCCGCCGAGCGGGTCGGCGGGGTTCGCCAGCGGCTGCGCGGGATCGTTGATGGGAGTGAGGTTTCCGCCGTTGGTGTCGCCTTCGACGAGGACGTCCTCGGCGAGCCCGCACGTCTGTCCGGTGAGGGAGTCGAAATTGGAGCGGGCCAGCGAGTACGCCGGATACTGGGAGACGGCGCCCTTGAGGAGGGACAGGACCTCGAACAGCACCATGATGCCGGCGACGACGGTGAGCGGGGCGGCCGCGAATTTCCTGATCCGCCTGCCCTTCTCGGTGTTGGCGCGGGCGGGCGGCGCGGCGAATCCCTCACGCAGGTATTGCCAGGCGGCCAGTGCGACGGCGAGTCCGAACAGGACGAGGAAGAACGTGTTGGACTGGCGGCCGCCGATGGAGACGGTCTTGTCGAACCACGGCACGCCGTAGCTCGAGACGTACCAGTAGCCGTTGATGCCCGCGAACGTCAGGGCCAGCATGAGCAGCAGTCCGGCCAGGAAGATCGTCCGGTTGCGGCGCGAGCGCAGCGCGGACGCCGATACCGCGACGGCCGTGAGTGCGGCGAGTGAACCGGCGATGCCCGCGTACGCCCCGAAGTGGTGGGTCCACTTGGTGGGGTTGAACATCATGAAGAAGATCGTGCCGAACACGACACCGAGCAGGCGCCACGACGGTCCGGTGGCAGCACCGGGAATCCGCTTGCGGCGCAACAGGATGAACAGCGTCGTCAGCAGGCACAGGATCATCGTCAGGAACGCGAAGCGGCGGGCCACGGAACCGTCGACGGTCGGGACGAACAGGTAGTAGTAGCGCAGGAAGTCCTTGTACCACTCGAGGTTCGGGCCGATCAGCGTGCGGACCCGGGTGGCCTCCATCACCGCGGCGATGGTCTGGTCGGCGAACACGACCACGAGGACGATGGTGCCCGCCGCCGCGATCGGCGCCAGCAGCGGCAGCGTCCCCACCTGGCGGTGACGTTTGACGACGATCCGGACGAGCGGACGGGCGCCGGCGAGCAGCGCGGCCACACACATCAGACCGGTCGGGGCGGCCGCGAGAGTGAACGCGCCGATGAGGACGGCGACGGCCGCGGGGAGGAGGCGTCCGGTCGCGATGGAACGCTCGATGGAGCACCACGTGAGCAGGGCGCCGAGCGCCACGATGGGTTCGGGCCGCAGACCGTTGTTGTAGGGCAGCCAGAACGCGAGGAACACGAGTCCGCCGGTCCACAGCGCCACCTTGTTGCGCCGGACCGACCGGCCGAGGCGCGGAGCGACCTCCCGGCTGATCACCATCCAGCACAGGATCCCGGCGATCAGGGCGGGCAGTCGCATGAACGGGCTGGCCGTCGAGATCTTGGCCATCGCGGCCAGGACGTCGTAATACCAGCCGAACGGCGCCTCGGGGACGCCGAACCAGCGGAAGTAGTTGGCCATGTAGCCGGCGTGGTCGGAGACCCGGGCCATGGTGAGCAGGTAGCCGTCGTCGGACGTGTTCGCGCCGATGAAGTGCCACAGCACCAGCGTGCCCACGACGATCGTGTCGAGTCCGGTGAACTTCCACCAGTGCGACGGCAGGAAGTTGCGGTGCCCGCGCCCGTCCGTGCCGTCGAGGCGGCCGAGGGCGACCAGGGCGATCGCCGTGGCGAGGAGGGCCACGATCATCGCGACCAGCTTGATCAGCGTGGGGCTCGACGAGAACCGGGAGTCCACGTTCATCGTGAACGACAGACCGGCCGGCGCCGCCCCGTCGCGGAGGTCGCTGAACACGCCCACCACCTGCGGGCGGAGGTCGCCGATGAGGGAACCGGCGATCGGGTCACCGGTCGGGGTGGTCAGGCCCACGAATTCGGCGGACGTCGCGTCGATGTTCGATGTGATGCGGATCTCGCTGCAGGCGCCCGACTGCACCTGTTCGCGGGGCGCCGTCGCGATGGTGACATTGCGGTCGAGCACGTCCACGGACTTGTCCGACACCCGCACGAACATCGCGTTCAGCGCCGCGCCCTCGCCCTGCGCGGGGGCCGTGGCCAGCAGGATCCCGCCCTGCGGGGGAAGCCCCGCCACCGCGGAACACGGGATCGACGCCGACAGGTCGATCGGGACCTGCGACATCAGCGGTGCCTCGAGGTCGCCGACGACGCCGTTCTCCGGCCAGTTCACCGCTGCGGCGGTCTGCTGCACCGGCATGAACGGCGTGGCCACCGCCAGCACGAATCCGATGAGGCCGGTGACGATGGCGATCAGACGAGCGGTCCGGTACTCGCTCCGCCGGTCCCGGCGAGCGGGCGGCGAAGTGGCTTCGGGATCGGAGACGGAAGTTGTCAGAGCGTCGGGCACGGTTGTCGATGGTATGTCAGGAACCTGAGTAGGCATATTGCCGCCTACCAGAGGGTAGGGGCCCTTCTAGTAGTAGCGCACCGGTCCGGCCGACCAGGTACCCGACCTGGTCACCTGTTCGGATCGGACCTCGGCGGGTGTCGCCGACTCGTCCAGCGGTGTGTACCGCTCGAGCGAACCCCAGTCGCGGTCCCAGTCGTTCGACAGGTACGTGGCCAGGGTGCTCGCCGACAGCAACTGGTCGGTCCAGCCCAGCGGACCGCCGCCGAACCTGTCCTGCCAGGCATTGGTGGACTCGGCGCCGATGCGGTCGGGCAGGACACGCCACTGCGGGACCTCGGCGACGCCGTACCGGTGGTCGAACGGGCGCTGGCAGGGGAACGCCAGCCCGACGGCCCAGTCGAGGAGCACGGGGTCGCTGGACCCGACGACGGTCTGCAGCGTCTGCATCTTCGGTACCCGGGGCGGGGTGACCGCCAGCCATTGGCCGGGGTCGGTGTCCGGGTCGTCCGCCACCAGCCGGACCGTGTTCGCCTCGGCGGGGAGCTGGTCGAGCGGCACCCGCAGGTTGCGCCACGACGGGGACGGTCCGATGTCGATCGGATCGACGGTGCCGAGCGCGGTGACGGACCCGTCGGGCCCGGTCACCCCGTACTCGACCTTCAGGATCTGACCGGGGGTGACGACGCCGTCCGCGTCGACCGAGCGGATGCGTCCGGCGGCCGAGACGGTGAGGATCGGTGCGTCGTCGCTGCGCTCGGGCAGTCCGTACCAGCCGGTGGTGAGGGCAGCGGGTTTCTGCTCCCCGCCCGGCTGGTAGCTGCCGAGGACGGGGGTACGGGCGGGGTCGAGACCGAACGGCAGCGTCACGGTGCTGCCGTTGACTCCGGCCGTCGCCTCGGTGCCGCCGCCGGTGCCGGAACTGGTGCCGGTGGTCGTCTCGTCGGTTTCGGTGTCGACGGTGTTGGCGCCGCCGGTGGCGATCTTCTCGGAGTCGGCGGTGAGGTCGTCGGCGATGCCGTTGGGGGTGAAGCCCTCCGCGGACGTCGCGCCGAACGCGCCCGCGCCGTTGGGGTCGGTGATCGGGGTGAGCGGCTGCAGCAGCGCGGCGGTCGGGTCGGTTTCGACGAGGACCTCGTCGGCGAGCGCACACGTGCCGCCGGCGACCGACTCGATGTTGGCCTTGGCGATGGAGTACCCGGGGTACTGCGCGACGGCGCCCTTCAGCAGCGACAGCACCTCGAACAGGACGACGGCACCGGCCGCGACCGTCAGCGGCGACGGCGCGAGCATCCGGGCGCGCTTCCCGTTGGGCTTCTTGCCCGACTCGTACGGCTCGCGCACGTGGTACCAGGCGGCGAGGAGCAGCGTGAGGACCGTGAGTCCCAGGAACAGAGTGGAGAAGCCCTTGCCCGCGATCATCGGCGGCTTGTCCCACCACGGGACGCCGTAGCTGGACACGTACCACCAGCCGTTGGAACTGGTGAACGCGACCGCGAGGATGAACAGGACACCCGCGGCGAACAGCGTGCGGTTCCGTTTCGAGCGGATACTCGCCGCCCCCACCCCGACCGCGGCGAGCACCGCGACCGAGCCCGCGAGCCCCGCGTACACCCCGAAGTGGTGCGTCCACTTGGTGGGTGTGAACATCATCAGCAGCAGCGATGCGAACACGATGCCGAGGATCCGGCGCGACGGCCCGATCGCGGTCCCGGGCACCTTCCCCTTGCGCAGGATCAGCATCACGCAGACCACGACGCACAGCAGCATCACGAACACACCGAACCGTCGGGCCAGCGAGCCGTCCGGGGAGATCCCCATCAGCGAGTCCCAGCGCAGCCGTTCGTCGAACCAGGCCACGTTGGGGCCGAGGGCGGTGCGGACGCGCGTCGACTCGAGCACCGTCGCGAGTGTCTGATCCGCGAAGACGGCCACCATCACGACGGTTCCCGCGGCGAGGATCGGCAGGATCTGGGACGCGAATCCCACCCGGTGGCCACGTGCGATGACGATCTGCAGGATCGGCCGCGCACCCGCGATCAGGGCGGCGATACAGATCAGCCCGGACGGTCCGGCGGCGAGGGAGAACGCGGCGATCAGCACGGCGACGGCACCGGGAAGCAATCGTCCGGTGGCGATGGCCCGCTCGATCGAACACCACGTGAGGAGGGCGCCGAGCGCGATGACCGGCTCGGGACGCAACCCGTTGTCGTACGGCAACCAGAACGCCAGGAAGACCAGTCCGCCGGTCCACAGGGCAGTCCGGTTGCGGCGCACGGCCACCCCGAGTCGGGGAATGACCTCCCGGCTGATCACCATCCAGCAGAGCAGCGCCGCGAGCAGCGTCGGCAGTCGCATCCACATGCTCGCCGTGCTCACCTTCGCCAGCGCCGCGAGCAGTTCGTACGACCAGCCGAACGGCGCCTCGGGGACGCCGAACCAGCGGAAGTAGTTGGCCATGTATCCGGAATGCTCCGACACCCGCGCCATGCCCAGGAGGTAGCCGTCGTCGGACGTGTTCGCGCCGACCACGTGCCACAGCAGCAGCGTCCCGATCACGACGGCGTCGACGCCGGTGAACTTCCACCAGTGCGCAGGCAGGAAGCGGCGGGCGCGCCTGCCGTCGATGCCGTCCACCCGGTGCAACGCGTACAGCGACGTCAGCGTCGCGAGGACGCACACGATCATCGCCAGCAACTTGAGGAGGGTCGGGCTGGACGAGAATCGGGAGTCGGGGCTGACGTGGACGTTCAGGCCGGCGGGCGCCGTCCCCTGCAGGTCGGTGAACAGGCCGACCATCTGCGGTCGCTGGTCGCCCTCGACGGAACCGGCGAGCGGTTCGGCGGTGCCCGTCACCTCGGCCGACGTCCGCCGGTAGTCGGACGTGACGGTGAGGGCCGTGCAGCCCTGCAGATCCGCCGCGGTCGCCGAGATCAGGGACGCGCCGCGCAGGGTGACGTCGACCGTGCCGTCGGCGCCCGCCTTCACGACGAGGCCGTTCTTCTCGAAGTCCGGCGCCCGGTTCGGGAGGGTCGAGACGACGGTGCCGCCGTCGGGCCCGAGTTGCGTGAACACCGAGCAGGGAACGTTCACCTGCATGTCCAGCGGCGTATACGAGACGAGTGGCGCCTCGACGCTGCCGAGGGTGCCGCCCTGCGGCCAGTCGATCGACGCGACGTCCTGCTTCACCGGCAGGAACGGGGTGGCCAGCGCGAGCACGAAACCGATCAGGCCGGTGACGATCGCGATGAGCCGGGAAGTGCGGATGCTCTGAACGTCGGGCAGCGGCGGTTGTGGCACAGACTGATGTTAATCACCCGTGAGTACTTATTAACGTCCGGCGGTTAATAAGTACTCACGGGGCCACAGGCCACACCCACACGCCGTCGACCGGCTTCCCGGGCGCCCCGACGAGTTGCCGGACCGTCTCGCGGAGAACACGATCGTTCTGGGTGTGCGGCAGCACCAGGACGTCGGCGTTCCAGAACTTCAGGTCGGTCATCGCCTGAGCCCTCGTCGCGTCGTCGATGACCGGCACCTGGCCGGACGACTGCGCCGACGCGAGCAGCAGTGCGGTCGGGCGGTCGTCGGGCCCGTACTTGCCCCGCTGCTCGCTGCCCGCCGGGCCGACGAAATATCCACCGGCAATGGGGAATGCGAGATCCTGCTCGGTCTGCCAGCGCAGCATCCGGGCATTCTCCGGAGAGGGCAGCGGCACCGTGACGACGGAACCGTCGGTGACGTACTCCCGCCACGTGCCGTCGGCGAAGAAACTCGGTGCGGTGTCACGCTGCACGACCGCGAGCGGTGTCGGCGTCAGCGGAAGCAGCGCCACCGCGAGCCACCCGACCCACAGCAGCGTGGTGGTCCGCTGGCCCTCCCGGGCGGACGCCAGGGCGCGGTCGGTGCCCAGCGCGAGCAGCAGGGCGGCGGCGGGCAGGCAGCCCATCGCGAAGCGCGACTCGAGAACGGATTCGAGGAGCGGAAGGTGCGAGATCAGCTTCCACGGCAAGGGAATTCCGGTGTCCCAGCCGCCGATCGTCAGCGAGGTCCCGAGCGACAGGACGCCCATCACGGCGACCGTTGCGGCCGCGGCGCGCGCGAGCGGCATCCGCCACAGCCACAGGGCGGACAGACCGAGGAGAATCAGCAGGGGCCAGCCGAAATACGCGTTCTCCTCGGTCGCGTTCATGCTGAACTCGGCGGACCCGGGTTCGCCTGCGAGGGAGGACGTCGGAAAGCTGGTGAACGATTCGGTGTCGTTGCCCACCGGGCCGTGTTCGATCGCCCGGTAGCTGTCGGGCCCGAAGAACTGCCACCACAGCGGGACGGCGGCGATGGCCAGCGCGACGCCGCCCGCGATCGCAAAACCCTTGATGCTGTGCCTGACTGCCGCGAACGCCGTCCGCGGGCGCGACGCCGCGAAGGCGACCCCGAACACCGTGAACGCCAGCGCGTAGATCAGCAGGGGTTCCTCGCCGAGGAAGATCTGATAGGCGATCAGCAGTCCCAGCACGATGCCGTCGCGCACGGGTCGCGCGCCGCTGCCCAGCCTGATCACGGCGAGCGCGATGAAGGGCAGCAGGAACAGGGCGACGAAATTGGGATGCCCGTTGGTGTGCGAGATCAGGGCGGGGGCGAAACCGCACAGTCCGCCGCCGACGGCCGCCGCGAGTCGCGAGGCCACGACGTGCCGTGAGAAGACCCAATACCAGGCAATTGCGGTGCCCGACAAGCCAAGTGTGAGTGCGACAGTGAATGTGACGTTCGGTCCGAACAGCAGCGTGACGGGCGCCAGCGGAATGCTGATGCCGAACATCGCCGTGTTGCCCATGAGATTGACGCCCAGCGGGTAGTTCTGCAGGTCGCTGGACAGCGGATTCTCCAGATGGACCAGCGAGCGCGCGGCGACCGCGAAGAACCATTCCCACATGGTCTGGTCCTGGCCGCTGCGCACCAGATAGCCGGTTCCGAGGTGTTTCCACTGGCGGGCCAACACGAATGCGGCCAGGCCCACGTAGAAGCCGACCGCCGCGACATCGGCCGGGTGCGGCCGGAAACGGGAGCGGACGGGGCGAGCGGTCGTGCTGGTGCTCTCGGCGGGCCGAGTCGTCTCGACCGGGGTGAGTATCTCAGTCACGCAGCAGCGCCTCCGGTTCTCGGGTCGATGTCAATCGATCGAGGGTACCGGAGGTCGCTGAAAGCTTCCTGGGTTGCGATCGGGTAATTGTTGCGTGTATCACATCAAGTTGATTTGTGAACTTCTGATCAATACAGGGATATTCTTCTGCCCCACTGGTTACGCTCAGCATGCTTTTCCGTATCGGTTGCAGTGCATTCTGAATGGGGTCGGCATGATTGACATCAGCACATCTCGATTTGGGTACAAACGCTTCACACGGACGGTTGCAGTCGCAGGCATCGCAGCGCTTGCCATGGTAATGGGCAACGGCTCGGCGTCGGCCGGCGTGG
>JBCEBZ010000153.1:0-21295 GCA_039206675.1 Rhodococcus sp. (in: high G+C Gram-positive bacteria)
GAGTCCGATTGCGACGAGGGGCGCAACGTGCAGCGCTGTCCCGCTGCCGATGAGCGGCATGCTCAGGACAATTCCCCAGGTGCCCGTAATGGCCACCGGCTTTGTACCGAATCTCGCCACGAAGAAGCCGGCGGACAGCACGCTGGTCATCGACCCCACCGACAGCCCGAACAGAATGAAGCCCATCTCGGCTGTGGACGCATGTACTGCATCACGAATTGCCGGGGTTCGCGTAACCCACGATGCCAGCGCAATACCCTGGACAAGAAAGAGAGTGAAGAGCGCATATCGGTGTTGCTTCACCGCGTTCTGAGTCACGATGCCTCCACGGGCGTTGACTTTGAGGCTGATGGCGTAGTCCAGCAGACCGGGAGGCCTGTTGGTGACACGTCAGTCATCGATCTCCCAGTACTCCAGGTAGTGCGATGGCTCGCCGCCGGGATTGGGACCGTATATGCCCAGCACCCGCGCAAAGTTCGGTGCCCAGTACTTGCCTGTCTTGCCGGCGGGTACACGGATGTTGTCTCCTGCCCGGGCGACCACTTCGAGACCGTCGACCTCGACGTGCAGTTCGCCGGCCAAGACGAAAGCGTTCTCGTCGTGAGGATGGTGATCGGTCAAACCTGCTCGCAGCAATTCCCATTCCGAGATCGCATATCCGCGCCACCCGTCACGTTCGGGTGTCACGATCCACCGCGAGCGTATCCGCGGGTGCTTGTCCGACAGCGGTTCGAGGCCGGCCGCGGGAGTCAGAACCGGTTCACTCGGGGCAGCATTCACGGTGGATTCCTTTGTTCGGATTGCGTATGGATCAGAAGACCGTGAAGACTTTCCGGACCGTTGAGTGGAGGTCCCATTTCCCGGACCATCCACGCGGAAATACCGCGGTGTCTCCGGATTTCAACTCGAACGACGTTCCGTCGTCGGGCGTGATGGTCATGTGGCCTGCGATGATGTGGACGACCTCGTGGGTGTCCAGTTTCCAGTACGACGGGCCGGGTGCACATTCCCAGATGCCGGCCGACGCGTCACCGTCTTCCCATACCGTGACACCGGCGGTGGCCATTTCGGGTCCGGTCGCTTCCGGCAGCGGTCCCCAGTCCTCGAGCTCGGTTTCCGCTGCGGCCGGGAGGTATGCGGTCAGGGCTGGAATGGTCATCACGGTTTCCTTCTGTGTCTGTTGCTCGGTAGGTTTGCCGTTGAACACTTGCGCCGTCAGACGCGAAGACTGGCCAACGCGTTGACGATCTCGTCGATCCGTGACTTGGCGTCACCGAAGAGCATCTGGGTGTTGTCTCGGAAGAAGAGTGGGTTCTGCACCCCGGCGTAGCCGGCTGCCATCGACCGTTTGAAGACGACCACGTTGTCGGCCGCCCACACGGTGAGCACGGGCATGCCCGCGATCGGACTGCTCGGGTCCTCGGCCGCGGCCGGATTGACCGTGTCGTTGGCGCCGATCACCAGGACGACGGCCGTGCCGTTGAACTCGTCGTTGATTTCGTCCATCTCGAGGACGATGTCGTACGGGACTTTCGCCTCGGCGAGCAGCACATTCATGTGCCCTGGCAGGCGGCCTGCCACAGGGTGGATGCCGAACCGGACGTCGACGCCGTTCTCACGCAGTCTGCGGGTCAGCTCGGCGACTCCGTACTGTGCCTGCGCTACGGCCATGCCGTAGCCGGGGGTGATGATGACGGAGTCGGCGGCCGACAGCAGGTCGGCGACAGCCTCCGCACTGGTCTCACGGTGCTCGCCGTAGTCGGTGTCGTCGCTCGGCCCGGCATCGATGCCGAAACCGCCGGCGATGACGGAGAAGAACGACCGGTTCATCGCCTTGCACATGATGTAGGACAGGTAGGCGCCGGATGAGCCGACGAGTGCGCCCGTGACGATCAGCAGGTCGTTTTCGAGCAGGAATCCCGAGGCTGCCGCGGCCCAGCCGCTGTAGCTGTTGAGCATCGACACGACTACCGGCATGTCGCCACCACCGATCGACGCGACCAGGTGCCAGCCGACCAGCAGTGCGAGGATCGTGACGACGATGAGCAACCACAGCTGCGGGTCGAGTACGAACCACACGGTGAGCACACCGAAAGCGACCATCGCGGTGAGGTTCAGGATGTTTTTGCCGGGCAGCGTCAGTGGCGAGGACTTGATCTTTCCCGACAGTTTGAGGTTGGCGACGACGGAGCCGGTGAAGGTCACCGCGCCGATGAAAACGCCGATGAAGACTTCCGCGGAGTGGATGCCGAGCATGCCCTCCCCCTCCAGGGTGAGGGCGTCCGCGCCGCCGGCATGCTCCACATGCAGGTAGCCGTTCCACCCCACCAACACCGCTGCGAGTCCGACAAAGCTGTGTAGCAGGGCTATCAGCTCGGGCATTCCGGTCATTTCGACGATTCGTGCCCGTTGGAGGCCGATCACGGCACCGACAAGCATGGCCACCGCGAGGAGCCCCAGACCGACTCCGGAGATGCCGCGGTCGATGGCCAACCCGAAGGTCGCGACGAGCGCAACCGTCATGCCGGCGATTCCGAAACTGTTGCCCATCTTGGCGTTCTCATGTTTCGACAACGCTGCGAGGGCAAGGATGAACAGGAGCGCAGAGACGAGATAGGCCGCGTAGGCGGCCGATTCGATTGACATCAAGTTGATCAGCCTCTCAGGACCGCGAGAACATGGCGAGCATGCGGCGGGTCACCGCGAAGCCACCGAAGACGTTGATACTGGCGAGCAGGATCGCGGCGAACGAGATCACTGTGACAGCGGTGTTGTCGTGACCGATCTGCAGCATCGCGCCGACCACGATGATTCCGGAAATCGCGTTGGTCACCGACATCAGCGGGGTGTGCAAGGCGTGGTGCACATTGCCGATGACGTAGTAGCCGATCACGATTGCCAGGGCGAAGACGCTCAGGTGCACCTGCAGTGCCGTCGGCGATACGGCGATCAACGCAAACAGGATCGCGGCGGCGACACCGGTGATACCCAGCTTCGTGCCGGACGAGATCGGTTGCCGGGGAGCCAGGGGTACTGGGGTATCGTCCGACGTCGCTGCGTTGGCAACTGGGGCTGCCGACACCTGCACCGGCGGCGGCGGCCAGGTCGGCTCGCCGTCCCGCACGACCGTGATGGAGCGTTGCACCACATCGTCGAAGTCGAGGACGAGTTCCCCGTCCTGGTCGGGTGTCATCAGTTTCATCAGGTTGACGAGGTTGGTGCCGTAGAGCTGCGAGGCCTGTGCGGGAAGGCGTCCGGGGAGGTCGGTGTATCCGATGATGGTCACGCCGTTGTCGGTGACGACGGACTTTCCGGGGACGGTGCCCTCGACGTTGCCGCCGTTGGCGGCCGCCATGTCGACGATGACACTGCCGGGTTTCATGGCGGCGACCATCTCGGCGGTGATCAGCCGCGGCGCCGGTCTTCCCGGGATCAGTGCCGTGGTGATGACGATGTCCGTCTTCGGCACGGTCGCGGCGTAGAGCGCGGCGGCCCGGGCGGTGTAGTCGTCCGACATCTCCTTGGCGTAACCGGTCGCGCTGATCTCGACCTCGGCTGACTCTACGGACAGGTACTCCCCGCCCAGAGATTTGATCTGGTCGGCCACCTCGGGGCGCGGGTCGGTCGCGGTGACGATCGCGCCGAGGCTGCCGGCGGCCCCGATCGCCGCGAGACCCGCGACGCCCGCTCCCGCCACGAGCACTCTCGCGGGGGGAACCTTGCCCGCGGCAGTGACCTGTCCGGTGAAGAATCGGCCGAAGGCATGAGCGGCCTCGACGACAGCGCGGTATCCCGCGATGTTGGCCATCGACGAGAGCACGTCGAGCGACTGGGCACGCGAAATGCGTGGCACCGCGTCCATCGCGAGCGCGGTGATCGGACGGCGCGACAAGTCCTCGACCAGTTCGGGTTTGAATGCCGGACTCAGGACGGCAACCAGGGTGGCGCCCGGCCTCAGTCGATCGAGCTGATCCACCGACGGTGCGTTGACGCCGAAGACGATTTCCGCGGCCAGGGCGTCCCCGATGTTCGCCCCGGCGTCGAGGTATGCGGCGTCCGAGAAGTCGGCCTGGGCTCCCGCACCTGCGTCGACGACTACCTCGTACCCGAGCTTGCACAGCTGGACCACCGTCGCGGGGGTTGCCGCGACCCGTGTCTCACCAGGCGTGGTCTCGTTGATTACTCCGATGAGCACTCTTGGTTCCCTTCGTGTCATAACGGTGAGCGAGTGGCCCCACCGGGAGAGCCGGCCTGCCTCGACGGCTTACCGCGCATGCATTCGGGCAAGCGCGAGCGGCATCGGACAGACAAGTCAGCGTGCCGGCTGGTTCCCCGCCGTGGTGGTCGTGGTCCTGGCCATGCGGCGCGTGACTGGGGCGGTCGTTGACGCCGGACAGTTCGTCCAGGAGTCAGATGCCCTCAGGCTGAGGCTATTCCAGTGAGAGATTGCCGGACACCCGTGGCGACTGATCCTGCCGAGTGCGCCTAACGCACGTTAGCTTCTTGGCGCCGTTTTGGCTAGCACTTTTGCTGGAATAGTTCGTAATATGCCCTGAAACAAGGGCGTCGAGCCGGTGAGTGCAGGTTACGCACCGAGATCGACGACGAGCAGCGCCCGACTGATCGTGGTGGCCTGGCGGACACAGCGCTGCAAGTCTTTTTTCGTGCCATCCCACCGGCACCATTCGGAAGCGGTGTCGAGCACTTTCACGACGAGCTTGACGAACTTTTCGGCCTCGCCGAACTCGTATCCCAACTCGCTCGCGGCGGCGGCGTACATCTGCTCGTACAGGCCGCACCACTCGTAGTATTCCGCACGCGTTTCAGGCGGCAGAAAGCCGGCGATACGGTCCACCGCCATCAGGATGTCCCATAGATTATTCTCCGGACTCTCCAACTGGCGTTGGAGGTGCACCCGGACCATTGCGTCCCAAAAATCCTGGACGTTGTCGGTCTTGTCGACTTCTTCGAGAACAGCGGACGCGAACCGATAGAAGTGCCAGCGAAAGGCCTCGGTCACAATTTCGTCCCGCCCGTTCGCGAAATGCCGGTAAATGCTGGGCGCTTTGACACCGACCATCTCACCCAGCCTGCGCATCGACACGGACTCGTACCCGATCGTGGACGCCAGCGTGACGAATGCTTCGAGAATTTGTCGACGCCGGTAGGACATATCCGACCAATCGACCTTGTCGAGGTACTGACGGAGCAGCTCAGCGGACCGCACCCGCGGTGCCAGATCGGCCGACTCCGGCCCGCCCGCTTGCTCCGACGCACTCGTCTTCACTTCAGCATCCTCGATCCTGTACTCGGTCGGCCGCCAGGGGCAATCCGACTTCGGAGCCTACGCGGCCCGACCGGGCGGCGTAGGCAACCCGCAGCTCGCGGCCGTCAAAGATGCGATCACGGTCGCCCCGGGACCCGAACAACGACAAAAACGGACATCCTCATCCGCTTGATTTCCCGCGTTCCGCCTTTTGAATCCGCAGGTAGCAACAGTATGCTATGAATCTATTGAACGTTAAGGAAGCGCCCGGTGCCAGGGTCCCAGTTCACCAGCCCGGGCACACTGCGGACTATGCCCGTCCGTCTGGGCCGAGGACAACACCGAGCGAGGACCGAGTATGGCGTCGAGGAGCGGGACCGAGAGTCGCGAGACCAAGCGGGCAGGGCGAGGGCCCGGCGGCAGTCGCGATACCGTCGGTCGCGACCGCGTCATGGACGTCGCACTGCAGTTGTTTCACAAGAATGGGTATTCGGGCACGAGCCTGAAGGCTGTTGCAGACGAACTCGGCATTTCGCCGCCGGCGCTGTATTGGTACTTCCGGTCGAAGGAAGATCTTTATGTGGCGTCCATGGAGATGGCCATGGAGAACTTCCTCAATTACGTCCGCGAGTCGATTACCGACGACGATCCGGTGTTCAAGCTGAGTCAGCTGGTGCGAGCCCACGTCACGTGGCAATTACAAAAGGTGGAGTACGCGCGGGCGTTCGATTTGACGATGAGTGTCACAGGACTCACCGCCGAGGTCCCGGAAAATCGCCTGGCACCTGTCGTCAAGATGGAAATTGATTACGTCGAACAGGTTCGCTCCATTCTCCGCGACGGCGTCGACGAGGGCGTCTTCTTCGTCGACGACGTCAAGACGACTGCTTTCGCAATCATCACACTCTGCGAATACGTCACCACCTGGTACAACCCGGACGGTGAGCTGTCGGTGGCCGCGGTCGCCAACCGGTACGACGGCCTGGTTCGGAGGTTGGTCGGTGTCGCCTCTCGCCGCACGGCACAGCCGGACGAGTTGATTGACGGGCAATGATCGAACGCGCCCCGGTGCAGGGCACACGCGTGTCATCACCGGGAGGCCAGAATTCCCTCGTCGATGAGCCTGGTGAAGTGCGCGATCACCGCGCGGCGATCCACTTTGCCGCTCGCCGTGCGGGGAAGCGGGTTGAGGACGGAAATCCGTTCGGGAACTGCATAATCGGGTAGCTGGTCGCCGAGCACGCCCCGGGCGCGCTCCGCGTCGAGCGTGTGGCCCGGTCGTTCTTCCACCGCGGCCCAGATTCGGTTCTGCAAGATCGCGTCGGCGATCCCGAACACACAGCTCTGCCCCACCGAATCCAGCTCCGCCATCAGGCCTTCGACGTGCGCGGGAAGGACCTTTTCACCACCACGATTGATCACGTCGTCCACGCGTCCCTCGATGTAGTAGAAGCCGTCGTCGAGCCGGGCCAGATCACCGGTGCGAAGCCAGCCGGCTTCGATCTTGGTGGCGGTGAGCTCAGGCTGGCGCCAGTAGCCTTCCATCAGCGTCGGGCCCTGCACCCACATTTCCCCGACCTCCCCCGTCCCCCCATCGTTCCCGTCGTCTCCGACGACCCGGATTGCGGTGCCCGGCACTGCGAATCCGACGGACTCACCGCGACTCTCGGCGTACTTCGGTGGCAAGAACGAGACCGCGGAACCGTATTCGGTCATCCCGTACCCGTGGAACAACTGCATCTGGGGCCACTTCGCGAGCAGCTCGTCGATCCACGCGGCCGGCATCGGTGATCCGCCGTACAACAGGACCCGCACCGACTCCAGCGCCTGCTCGGCACCGTCGGCGAGCATGATGAGCCGGTGAATGCTCGGCACCGCGGCCAGATACGTCACCGGTCGCGCCGCCAGCGCCGCGACCGCGTCCTGGGTGCGGAACTTGTACAGCAAGTCCGTGCGCCCTCCGAGCAGCAGCATGTGCCCGAATTGATCGACGAAACCGGTGTTGTGGAACATCGGAACGACGACGAGCGTCGAATCGTGCTGCTCGGTCCCCAGCACCCGGACGAAGGCCCAGGACGCCTCGGCCAGGGCTGCCTGGTTCAGCATCGCGCCTTTCGGCTTTCCGGTAGTGCCGGAAGTGAAGCTGATCAAGGCGAGCGAGTTCGGGTCCAGCGGTGGGAACGGCATCGGGGCGCCCGTGAGGTAATCGTCGGCGAGTGCTCCCACCTTCTCGGCCGGTACCTCGGCAACGATCGCGGAGTGGGCGTCGTCGGCGAGGACGAGAGTCGCCTCGAGCAGGTCGACCTGGGCAGCGAACTGACTCGGGTTCAACCTGTTGTTCGCCGGAGCGATCACGGCGCCGAGGGACAACACCGCCAGGTAGTGCACGATCCAGGGCACGTCGTTGTGGCCGACGATGACGACCCGGTCGCCGGGCCTGATTCCCTGATCTGTCAGCCGTTTCATGCACCGGGACACCTGGTCCGCGAACTGCGCGTAGGTCAGCTCGCGGGTGGCCGTGGTGAGGGCGAGCGCGTCGGGAGTGGTTGCGGCCCAGTGCTGAAGCGCCGAGGACAGCGTGGGGTGGGGTATGGGACGATCGTCAAAGTGCTGGTGGTTCACCGTCGGACTCCTGAATTTCTAAAGCGCATGATGCGTGTCGCCGGTACGTGCCGACGTCGGTTCGGTGTCAGCACCCTCGCCACCGTGGCGGGCGCTTCTCGACGAAGGCACGGGCACCTTCCTCGGCGTCTTTGGATGTGGCAACTGTCGCAGCGATGGGTAGCTCGCTGCGCAGCACCGAGAATGCTTCGCGGTGACCGAGTCCCTGGGTGGCGTCGACGATCTCGAGAGTCGCCGCAATCGACAGGGGCGCGGAGTCCCAGATCTGGTGGGCCAGTTCCTTCGCTGTGTCGAGGACCTGGTCGGCAGCGACGACACGGTTGATCAGGCCCCACTGCTGCGCTTCCGCGGCACTGAAGTTGCGGCCGGTGAGGAGCAACTCGAGCGCCAACGGCCGGGGCAGCAGAGACGAGAGCCGGATGACCCCGCCGGCATCGGGGAGGACTCCGAGGCCGGCTTCCGGGAACGTGAAGGTCGCCGTGTCCGAGGCGACGACGAGGTCGGCGGCCAGCATCAGTTCGACGCCGCCTCCGTACGCCGATCCGTTCACGGCTGCGATGATCGGCTTGTCGAGGTCGAACAGTTCGGTGATCCCGGCGAAGCCACCGGGGCCGTGGTCGGCGTCAGCGGATTCGCCGGCGTGCGCTGCTTTGAGATCCCAACCGGCGCTGAAGAAACGTTCACCGGCAGCGGTCAAGACCGCGACGCGCAGCGTGTCGTCCGATCGGAGCAGCGAGAACGCCTCGTAGAGCGCTCGGCTGGTCTTCGCGTCGATCGCGTTCGCCTTCGGACGGTCCAGGGTGACGATCAAGACAGGTCCGTCGATCTCGACGCGGACGTCGTCCGTCGAAGTCATGGTGCATCCTTACAGGTCTGGTAATCAGCTCTCACAGGGTTGGGGCGGCGGGCCCTTTCGCACGGTGGGCCGCCCGGGTGCCGCTGTCGCGAAGCGCTTTACACGGTCAGGACCACGCGTCCGAGGACACCGCGGGCCGACAGGTTCTCGAGCGCCGCGGCGTAGTCGCCGAGCGAGCCTCCCTCTTGGACCAACGGTTTGAGGTAGCCGTCGCCGTTGAGGACCATCAGGTCGTCCCACGCCTGCCGGCTGATCCCGGCCGTCCACAGGTACGCCGACTCGACCCCGCGCACGTCGGTGTTGGTCAGCAACAGCCGGTTCACCTTCACCGTCGGGATCTCGCCGGAGGCGAACCCCACGGCCATGACCCGTCCCCCCGGGGCCAGCGTGCGCAGGGCGTTACGGATGTCGCCGCCGACGACATCGACCACCAGGTCGACACCCCTGCCGTTGTTGAGTTCACGGACCTTGTCGGGCACCTCGTCCCGCAGCACCACGTGGTGAGCCCCGGCTTCGCGGGCGACCTTGGCCCGGGCGTCGTCGGAGACGACCGCGACGACCTGTGCCCCGAGTCCGGCAGCGACCTGGATACTCGCCAAACCGACACCGCCGGAAGCTCCGAGCACCATCACCCAGTCCCCCTTGGTCAGGTTTCCGCGGGTGACGAGGGCGAAGTGCGCCGTCAGGTAGTTCATGGGGATGGCGGCGGCCTCGACGAAACCCATGTCGTCCGGCAGCGGGTACAGGCGGTCCTCGGTCACCGACACCCGTTCGGCGGCGGCACCGTAACTGAGGCAGCCCGCGACCCGGGCACCGGGCACGAATTCCGACCCCTTAGGGCTCTCGAGCACGACGCCGGCGAAATCGGAGCCGGGGCTGAACGGCAGATCTGGTTTGACCTGGTACTTTCCCTGCGACATCAACAGGTCGGGGAAGGCGGGCGCGACTGCTTTCACCTCGACGAGAACCTCGTCTGCGGCGCGCACCGGTACGGCCCGTTCCAGGACCTTCAGGGCGGAAGGCCCCTCGAGTTCTACTACACACACTGCACGCAACTCAGTTCTCCGTTTCTACTTGCAGTCAGCGCTGTGCCACGTGGTGTGGCGGGGGCCCGGGGCGGACCCGCAGAACTGCTGTTCTGCGAGTCCGCCTCGGTGGGGTACTCGGTTTGCCCTTCAGGCGCCCTGTCCGGCCGGGATCTTCCCGGTGTTGACGTGCGGATTCTGGGCGGGCAGTCCGAGCATCGCCCGGTATTCCTCCGGTGTCGCGACCGGCCGGCCGACGACCTGCGAGATCGTCTGTCCCATCTGCAGAGCCTGGAGGTTGGACTCGACCTTGTCGTCACGGTGCGGCCACATCCAGTACGTGTCCTCCATGCCGACGCGGATGTGCAGGCCCATCAGCGCAGCGAGGGCTGCGACATGCGACGATGCGCGTCCGGCGGCACAGACCATGATGAACGCGTCCGGGTCGATGTCCTTGATCGCCCCGACGGTGCGAGTGAGGCCTTCGATCATCTGGCGCGGGTTCTCCATCGGGCTGCAACCGGGCAGCGCCGGCAACACCAGCCAGACGGCGGGGGTCTCGATCAGCCCGGGCTTGATCAGGAAGCGGTCCGCGTTGGAGACGTCGGCGTCGGTGTACACCGCGATCTCCGGCTTCGAGCCCGCCTCGTTGATCAGGCGAACCTTCTCGATCATGATCGGTGCGGGCTTGACGAACAGCGAGTCACCGATGTAGGTGGCGGTGGTGTTGATCGGCGCCGCGTCGAGAACGCCCTCGTTGAGGACCTGCTTCATCAGCTCCCATTCGCCGTCGAGCGCCGGCACCAGGCAGCCGTCCACGACGAGGGAGGGGAATTCCTCGCGCAGGGGGCTGATCACCCGTCGGAACCGGTCGGGCGAGAGGACGTTGTAGCCCTCGTCGTCACGAACGTGGATGTGCACCGTGCTCGCGCCGGCCTTGGTCACCTCGCGGGCCGAGTCCGTGATCTCGCCCGGGGTGATCGGCTGGTTCGGGTTCTGGTCCTTGCGGAAGAACGCACCGGTGATCGCGACCGAGACCACGAGCTTTTCGGGAATGTCCCACGGGGCGGAGATCGGAGCGTCGTGGAACGCCGAGTTCTCCAGGTCGAGGACCGTCGGGATCCCGTAGGGCCGCCAGATCATCTTTTCCTGTTCGCGGGCTACTCCACGAGAGATGCGGTCCCAGTTGACTTTCGCCATGGTATTTCCTTTCTGTTCGACACCGCCCGCGTGTGCGTCGCGGGCACAAAGGTGTCCGAGTGTGAGGGGTGGTGAGGTGAGGTGAGTTGTGTCAGCCGGCGACGGCGTTGACGGTGAGCAGATCGCGGATGCGCACGTGTTCGACGATGTCGCCGTCCCGGGTGCGGTAGGCGGTCATTCCCCCGCCGCCCGCCGATACGCCGCGCAGTGCCGAGAAGAAGTCCGCGGGTTCGAGGACCTCGGGTGACACCACGCCTGGACCCGGGACGTTCCCTGCGAGGGCGACCAGGGAACCCGCGGCCGCGGGGGTGCC
This sequence comes from Rhodococcus sp. (in: high G+C Gram-positive bacteria), assembly GCA_039206675.1. Lineage (GTDB taxonomy): Bacteria > Actinomycetota > Actinomycetes > Mycobacteriales > Mycobacteriaceae > Rhodococcus_F. Next base: position 11,283 of record JBCEBZ010000153.1, read on the forward strand.
GGTCGCGTCCTCCTGGCTCATCTGTCCGCCGGACAGGAAGGTGATGCCCTCGCTGCCGACGCGGACGTCGACGATCAGCCCCGAGCCGACCGGTTCGCGGTCGGCGTGGGCGACACGTGCGGTCTCGAAGATGGTGTGCATCGCCGTGTTCCGCTGGGCCCCCTCGGGCAGCCGTGATACCGCCCAGCCGAGGTGAGTGAAGTCCTCGGGAATGAGACCGCCCTTGTTGCGGGCGTCGGTGACCCGGGTGAACCGGGGCAGGGTGAGGACCTCCGGATGACTCAGGGTGACCACGAGCTGCTCCCCGATGGGCTCGGGGAACGAGATCCGTTCCGGGGCGAGCGTGTCCCAGCTCGGGGTGCCGCCGAGCTCGGGGATTGCCGTGCTGAACGAGTGCGCGAAGTGGGGCACGACGGCGCCGACCATGTCCTTGGCGTCGACGCACCAGGTGATCGACGCGCTGGCGTCACCGGCGGGCAACGCATCGAGGGCCAGCCGCACCAGCACATTCGTGGTGCCCGGCGCCGAGCCCATCCCGACCAGTGCGGTCACCCCGGCGGCCTTGGCGGCCTCGTCGCGCTGCAGCAGCAGTTCCGTGGCATCGGCGTCGTCGCAGATGTCGAGGTAGTCGGTGCCCGCGGCGATGGCGGCGTCGAGGATGATCGGGCCGAGGGTGTAGTACGGGCCGGTGAGGTTCACCACGAGATCGGCATCGGTGAGGATCTCGTGCAGCTTGTCCGGTTCGGCGAGAAGGTCGAACAGGACGCGGTGCACTTCCTGGGTGCCGACCTCGAGGGGCGTGTCGTTCCACGCGCGGTCGCACAACACCAGCTTCAGTTCTGTGTCGGTTCGGCCGAACCCGCGGAGCAGTCCGGATGCTTGCGCACCGGCCGCGCCGAGGACGACCACCGTCGGCTTACTCATCTACCATCTTCTTTCGTTTGTCCGTGTTGTCATTCGTCGGAATCCGTCACGTGGCACCGATCCGGCTGCGGTGCGGCGCTAGGCGCGCCGGCGCGACGTGGCTTGTTCGTCGACCGTCAGACCGTCTGCCGTGGTGGTGAATTCGACGCCGTAGGTGGCGGTGGCGTGCTCGACGGTTTCCCAGCCTTCGAGGACGTCCTCGAGGACGAGGCGCGGGTCGCGTTCGAACGGCGAACCGTAACCGCCACCGGAGGCGTCGAATCCGTGGATCGTCTCCCCCGGCTGGAGCACCAGTTCCACTGCGTTGGGCAGTTTCCGGCGGGCGCCGTCTGCGGTCTCGAACCAGGCAGCCGCAGGCTCGCCGTCGTTGCCGCCCCGCACGCCTTTGGAGGGGGTGATCTGACCGTCGCACGGGTAGATCACCGAGATCGGTTCGTCCTTGGGGGTGTAGGCGTACTCGAACGAGGGTCCGCCGCGGAACTTTCCGGCTCCGCCGGTGTCGGGGACCATGCGCAGGTGCTTGTACATGATCGGCATCTTGATCTCGTCGATCTCCACCGAGTCGCGGTACATCAGGCCGCCGGTGCACGGCACACCATAGGTGACCCAGCCGTCTGCGTAGGCGCTGCCGGGGCCGCCGTTGGCGGTGATGCACAGCTGGTTGACGAACTCATCGGATGAGCGGCGGTCGTGGCCGGAGAGGACCGCGTATCCGGCACCGACACCGACGGCGCCCTCGGCCACCCCGTAGGGCTCGCCCAGCTGGGCGAACGCGGAGCCGACGCAGTTGATCAACCGGTCGGTGACGTTGGTCGTGGCAACCGAGCAGCTGTGCGGGAACTTCGGCTTTCCGACCGCGGAGCCTTCGTTCATGTCGATGGTGACCCGGCGGAACGCGCCGGTGTTCTTCGGGATCGTCGCCGGGATCGCGTTGAACACCCCGGCGAAGACTGCTGCGCGGGTGGTTGCCTCGGTGAGGTTGAGGCCGCAGTCGACGTTGGGTCCGTTCTCGGTCAGATCGACATGGATCTCGCCGTCCTGCGGTTTGATCTCGATCTTCACCGAGAAGTCCAGGCCCTCGGGCAGGTAGGGATCGAACGCGTCGTGCCGGCCGGAGTTCTGCAGGGTCGCGGCGGGAAGGCTTTCGATGGCCTTGGCCATGACGTTTTCGCTGTAGTCGAGCCAGTCGCGGGTGAAGTTGCGGATCGTGTCGAGCCCGTACTTGGCCACGAGCTCCTTGAGCCGGCGTTCGGCCAGGCGGGCGGCACCGACGGAGGCGAGGAAGTCGCCGTACCACTGCGACGGCACCCGGATGCGGGTCCGGCAGATTCGGATGATGTCGTCGATGTTCTCGTAGTCGGACTGCACCTTCACGGTCGGGAAGATGACGGCGCCTTCTTCGTACACATCCTTCGCGGCAGCGTGGTAGGTCGTCGGGACCGAGTTGCCGGTGTCGGCCTGGTGCGCTTTCGCGATGGCGGTGAACACGTGCTCGCCGTCGACGAACACCGGAACCAGGATCGTGTGGTCGGCCGCATGGGAGTTGCCGATGTAGGGGTTGTTGTCGATGTAGGCGTCGCCCTCGCGCATGTTCGGATGCGCGGCGCGCAGTGCCTGCGCCTGCAGCTGCGCTCCGAAAACGTGCACCGGTACTGCCTCGGCCGCGGCGAGGAGCTCGTCGTCGGCGGTGAGGATGGCGCAGGAGAAGTCACGGGCGCTGTTGATGACGGCCGAGCGTGCGGTACGCAGCAGCGTGTTCGTCATCTCCCGCACGATGCCGTCGACTTTGTTCGCGATGATCGCGGTGCGGACACCGTCGAACTGTGCCTCGCTCATTTGGACTCCTCGTTGCCGATCGAAAGCAGGTAGTTGCCGGAGTCGGCGACCTTCGCCGACATGCCCGGAAAGACGACCAGTGTGGTGGTGGGTTCCTCGATGATCGCGGGACCGCTCACCTGGGTGCCGGGGGATAGTTCCGCCGGTTTGTACACCGGTGTCGCCACTTCGCCGATGTCGCCGAAATAGCAGGTGCGGGTCGCGGTCGCCTGGCCGACGCGGGCCGGTGCTGCGGGGTATTCGTGGCGTCCCCGGGGAAGGTTGATCGTGACCCGGGCTCGCCAGTTGAGGAATTCGATCGCCGAGCCGGGGTCGCGGACGGCGAAGATCCGGTGGTGCAGGTCGTGGAAGATGTCGAACAGCTTGTCCTGGTCACCGTTCACGGTGAGGCGACGCGAGGGCAGCGGGGCGTCGATGGTCCACACCTGCGACTTGTACCGGGCCTCGACACCGAATTCGACGGTGTAGTCCGGGTGTTCGCCTCCGAACCGCTGGGCGAAGTCGTCCAACCGCAGTTCGAGGGCGTCGAGGACACGGTCGACGGCCTCGGCGGCGAAGGCGTCCGAGGAGGTGATCAGGGCGCTCGACTCCTCCTTGACGATGTCGGCGAAGTGCATGCCGGACGCCGAGAGTGCGGAGGCCACCTTCGGCAGCACCATCCGCTGGGTGCCGAGTTCCGCGGCGATCTTCATGATGTTGATCCCGGCGGCGCCGCCACCGGCGACCAGCGTGCTGTCCTGCGGGTTCAGGCCCTGCGCGATGGTGATCTCGTGGACCGCCTTGACCATCGCCTCACTGGCGAGAGACAGGATGCCCCAGGCGGTTTCGTGGACACTGATCCCGAACCGATCGGCGAGCGTGCTGATCGCCGTGGTCGCGGCGTCGACGTCGAGTTTCATCCGGCCGCCGAGGAAGTAGTCCGGGTCGAAGTAGCCGAGCACGCAGGCGGCGTCGGACAGCGTGGGCTGAGTTCCGCCGTTGCCGTAGCACGCCGGTCCGGGTTCGGAGCCGGCCGACTGTGGTCCGACGCGCAGCAGGCCGCCCTCGTCGATCCACGCGATGGAACCACCGCCGGCGCCGATCGAGCGGATGTCGACCGAGGAGATGCCCAGCAGGTCGCCCTCCCACTCGGGTCCGAGCCAGGTGTCACGTGAGTGCACGACCGACCCGTCACGGGAGAGACCGACGTCGAAGGTGGTTCCGCCGGTGTCGGCGACGATCATGTCGCCGCCGAGACCTTCGAGCTGCGAGTAGTTCAGGCCGGCCAGCGGGGCCATCGACGGGCCACTGCGCGCGGTGTGAATGGGAGACTCGATGACCTCCTCGATGTTCATCACCCCGCCCATGCTCGTCGAGACGAGGATGGTGCCCTGGTAGCCGAAGTCGCGGATGTCCTGCTCGAGCTCCCGGAAATGGTGCTGCATCAGCGGTTTCAGGGAGGCATCGATCGCGGCGGCAGAAGTACGCCGGTACTCGCGGACGATCGGCGCGATCTGATGCGACAGCGTCACCGGCAGGTCCGGGACCAGCTCCGCGATCTTCTTCTCCACGCGCAGTTCGTGATCCGGGTTGACCACCGACCACAGCAGCGACACCGCGACCGCCTCGAAACCACCCTCGCGGATCGTCTCGATGGTCTCGGTGAGGTGGTCCTCGTCGAGGTCGAGGACGACCTCCCCTTCGGAATTGACGCGCTCGCGCACCCCGAAGGTGTGGCTGCGCGGAATGTACGGCTTGGGGTACTGCTTGGTGAAGTCGTACCCGTCCTGCTTGCCGCCCTCCTTCAGCAGCAGCACGTCCTCGAACCCCTCGGTCGAGAGCAGCGCAGTCTTGGCAATGTTGCGGGTGATGATCGCGTTCGTCGCACGCGTGGTGCCGTAGATGAACAGGTCCGTGTCGTCGAGGACCTGCTTCGCGGTCAGCCCGAGTTCCCCGGCGGCCGCCTCCAGTGCGGAGGACAGTCCTCGAAACACCCTGTCATGTGTGGTGAGCGACTTGCCGATCACCTGTTCCGATGCTGCGTCCTGAATTACGACGTCGATGAACGTTCCGCCCGTGTCGGCGGAGACCTTGAAACCCATCGAATTCTCCCTGCGATTCGTGCCTGAGTCGGTGCCCGCCGTGTGTGGCGGAGAGGGCGTGTGGTCGGCCCGAGACTGAGCGCCCTCAACGTTTCCGTCGCTGTCGCACCCGAGGTGATCTGGTTCACCTTCGCGTCATGGACATCATTTAACGGGTCGTAAGGAAGCATGTCAAGACCGAATCTCTCGCGACGGCGGCACCTCCCCCGCCCGACCCTGCACATCCCCGCCGGCGCCGACTTCGAACGGGCCAGGTCGCTCACCAGCAAGTATCTCGACAGAATCGGCGCAATCGTCGAATCTCACCCTCGCGCGAAGCCAGCGCCGCCTTCCCCAACACGGCAGAGGGCAGGGGTCCGGCCTCCCGTCAGCGGGTGTGAAAAAGTTTGCCCCAGGAGTGGTGCCGGACACGATCTCAAGCTAACATTCATTCGCAAGTATGGCGTCGGTCACGTTATGTTGCCGGAATGTTTCGGGATGACCCCGACGGCTTCCGGTTCGTGCATCGATCAACCGCCCGCACCCCGCGGGAGGTCCGTGCCCCAGGTATCACAAGGAGACATCTGTGAGCGCCAATCAGTCCCCTGCGCAGCCCAGGCCCACCGTCGCCGTCATCGGCAGCGGCCCGTCCGGCTGCTACACGGCCCAGTTCCTGCGCAAGGAGTTCCCCGGAGCGGAGATCAGCATCTTCGAGGCCATGCCGGTGCCGTACGGACTGGTCCGCTACGGCGTCGCCGCCGACCACCAGGGCACCAAGGCCGTCACCCGGCAATTCGATCGCATGTTCGAACGCAGCGACATCACGTTCGTCGGCAACACCCGGATCGGAGTGGACATCGACTTCGAGACCATCACCGACGCGTTCGACATCGTGGTGATCGCCACCGGGCTCCCCGACGACCGCGCGCTGCCGATTCCGCGAGACGAGGGCGCCCACGTCATCGGGGCGGGCAGACTCCTGCGTACCCTCAACGCCTTCCCCGAGGAGGCTGCGGTATCGGCCCCTCCTCTCGACGGGGAACTCGGCGACGACCTCATCGTCATCGGTCAGGGCAACGTCGCCGTCGACGTCGTGCGACTGCTCACCAAACCCTCACACCATCTGACCGGGTCCGACATCAACGACCGGGCACGGGATCTGCTGCGGCCCACGCCGCCGAAATCCATCCGCGTGATCGGCCGGTCGCCGGCCGGGAACGCCAAGTTCGACCTGGCGATGTTGCGTGAGTTGTGCAGTCTCGACAGCATCGGTATCGACGTCGACGGACTCGACGACTCGGCGCAGGGCCCCGTGGCAGAACTGCTGCGTCAGGCACAACAGCAGCCTCCCGTGACCACCGAGGACGCCGCGACCGAGCGAACCGAGGTCACGTTCCACTTCGAGACCGTCCCCACCGCTGTGCGCCACGCCGACACCCGTACCGTCCTCGACGTCACGGGCGCGTCCGGCGAGACGAAGTCGTTCGCCGCGGACGCCGTCATCACCGCGATCGGTTTCTGCCAGGCCGACGACGACCGGGACGACGTCCCGGTCGCGGCCTGGTCGGGGGCGCACGTCTACCGTGTCGGCTGGCTCGACCGGGGTGGTCGGGGCAACATCGCCGAAAACCGCAAGCACGCCCAGATGGTGGCGAAAACCATCGTCGCGGATGTGGAAAGCGGCGTCGTTGCGTCCGGAGCCCCCGGGTTGGCGGCGATCGAGCCGCAACTGCCCCTCACCACGGTCGGGTTCGCCGGCTGGCAGGCGATCGACGAGGCCGAGCGCGGCAACGCCGACGCGGGGCGCTGCCGCCGCAAGATCACCGACCTCGACGAAATGCTCGCGATCGCGCACGCCGCGAGCTGAATCACCCGGCGTCTGCGGACGCCCACCTCACGCACTCAACCGAGAAGAAAGCACTGACACATGAGCACCATCAAGGTTCTGTTCGGCACCGAATCGGGCAACGCCGAACTGGTCGCCGACGACATCGCCGACACCTTCAACAACGCCGGGGTGAAAGCGGAAACCGTTGCCATGGAGGACTTCGACGTCGCCGATCTCCCCGGAGCCGGCACGATCGTCGTGATCACCTCGACCTACGGCGAGGGTGAACTTCCCGCCACCACCGCGCCATTCCAGCAGGCGCTCGTCGAGGGCCGGCCGGACCTCTCCGATCTGCGTTTCGCCGCATTCGGGCTCGGAGACAGTAGCTACGAGACCTACAACAACGCGATCACCATCCTCGCCGCCACCCTGGACGAACTCGGTGCCCACCAGGTCGGCGAGACGGGCCGCCACGATGCCGTCAGCGGCGAACCGTTCACCGACGTGGCAGTCACGTGGGCCGAGAACATCGCCGAGGCCTTGTGAGAGCACCTGTCTGCCGGACGTTCACACCTCATCTGCGAGATCGAAACGAGTAGCTCATGACCCAGAACCTCACCCTCACCGACCAGTCACCGGAAACCGACTATCTCCCGTGGGAGGACCCGGAGTTCATCCGAGCACCCTGGCCGTGGTTCGACCGGCTGCTCGCCGAGAAGCCGATCCTCACCGTCGACGACGGCAGCATCGTCGTCAGCAAGTACGCGGACGTCGTGAAGTACGCGAAGCATCCCTCGCTGCTGGCGGTGCCGGAGGACGGCATCGGTGACAGCCCGTGGGCGGCGAACCTCAACTCGGTGCTGCTCACCGAGGGGGAACGCCATCGACGGATCCGCCGCTCGTTCGCGGGCTGGCTGACCCCGAAGGCGGTTCAGAAGTGGGCGCAGACGGCGGCGGACAGCGCGAGCGCCGCCCTCGACCGGATCGGCGCCGACGGCATCATCGAGGCACACAGCGCCCTCGGCGTCCAACCGGCACAGGATGCCATGGCCCACGCCCTCGGCGTGGACACCGAGGACGGCTTCCCGTACATCCATGCCACGAACCTCACCATGATGTCGATGGGATGGAACCCGTCCCCGGACGAGGTGACCCGCGCCCACGAGGGGTTCGGCTACATGATGTTCCAGGCCGAGAAGCTCATCGAGGCCAAGCGCCGCAATCGCGGCGACGGGATGCTCCTCGACGAGATGATCACCGCCGTCGACGAGGGGCGTCTGACCGAACGCGAGCTCAAGGAGTCGATTCAGATTCTGTGGGGGTCCGCCGCCCACAACCCCGGGCAGGTGATGGCCTCGGCGCTGGTCGACCTCGCCGCCCACCCCGAGGTCTTCACGGCATACAAGGAGAACGTGGACTCCCGGGAGGCGATCATCAACGAGGTGATCCGGCGGTCCCTCCCCGAAGTCGCCCTCGACCGGTTCACCACCGCACCGCTCGAGATCCGCGGCGTCGACATCCCGGCGGGTGTCCGAATCCGGTTCGTCCTCGGAGCGGCCCTGCGCGACCCGGAGGTGTTCCCCAACCCGGACGTCTTCGACTACAACCGTCCGAAGGAAGCGAGCATGGCGATCGCGTTCGGTGTCGGCACCCACAACTGCGCAGGCCAGGCCATCGCCCGCGCGGAGGCCCGAGCCGTCCTCGACGTGCTCGCCGACCGGTACAGCACGATCGAGGTCGTCGGGGAACCGGTCTGGATGAACTCGGATCGGCACCGCAACTGCGAAGGCCTCACCATCCGCTTGTCCTGACAACCGGTGCCCTCGGGTACGCACACCCGAGGGCACCGGTTCGCGTCCCGGTCCCGGCAGCACGCAATACTCGGCCCCTCACGCGAGCATGAAAGCTTCCTCGCTTCCGGCCTCGGCATCACCGCTATTTATCAACCATTAAGTTGCCCGCCCCGGGCCTCGACTGCCTCGCCTCCGGGAAACTACTCCCCGAGCCATCGCACCGCACTCGCGCGACCCGAGCGCGGGCGAATGCATCTCGACCCACGGGGCCCTCTCCTCGGCCTCGTCACTTTAATATGTTGTGTAACAACAATTTAACTGCGATTCTCGAAGGACCACCGCGCGCATCACGCCGGAGCCCGATACGGTTGCACTGCGCAGCCACACCATGCGGCCCCCTCGTCGCGAACCCTCTGACAGCCCCCCGGCATTCAGGGGTTGACAGACCGACTCCTTAATGACCATTATATGACTTAGGTCACATCGGATCTTCGTCTGCGGCCCCCAGGAAAGTGAAGAACGCAATGGAATCCCCCAGCACGACACAAGCGCCGGTATCCGGCGACGGCTCGGCGAGCCGCCTCTCCGGTCAGATGAGCACCACCCAGCTGGTGCTGTCGGTGCTGGCGTTTTCGTCGCCCCTGACCTGCCTCGCGGGCTACTTCTCCCTGACGATCATGGCCTCGGGGAACACCGCACCGGTGGCGTTCGTCCTCGTGACCGCGATCCTGCTGATCTTCTCGGTGGGATACATGGCGATGACCAAGCACATGCCCCGTCCCGGCGCCTTCTACGCCTACATCTCCGAGGGCCTGGGCCGCCACGTGGGCCTGGCTGCGGCGTTCCTTGCGACGCTGTCGTACTCGGTCATCGGCATGGGGGTGTATTGCTTCGCGGGCCTGACCGTCACCGACCTCGTCGCGAAATGGGGCGGACCGGAGATCCCGTGGTGGCTGGGGGCGTTGGCATTCTGGGTGATCGTCGGAATCCTGGGCTACTTCAACGTGGACGTGTCCGCGAAGGTGCTGATGTGGGTGATGTTCGTCGAGGTCACCATCGTGATGATCTTCAACGTCGCCATCGTCGGCCAGGGCGGGGAGTCCGGCCTGCACCTGCAACCGTTCAACGTCTTCGACTTCGCCGGGGGCGAGGTGTGGGTGGGGCTGCTCTTCGCCATGCTGGTGTTCATCGGCTTCGAGGCGACGGCGCTCTACCGCGACGAGGTCCGCGACCCGAACCGGACCATTCCGCGGGCCACTTACCTCGCGGTCCTGTTCATCGGCATCCTGTACACCGTCACCGTCTGGGTGATGGTCACCGCCTTCGGCAGTGACGCCCAGAACGTGGCGACAGGCGACGCCGCGGGCATGTTCGGCATCGCCGCCGACCGGTACGTCGGCGTCTGGTTCAGCAACGTCGCCACCGCTCTCGTGATCACCGCGGTGCTGGCATCCATTCTGTCCATCCACAACGCCTCCACCCGGTACCTGTTCAACCTCAGCGCGGACGGAGCCCTGCCGCTTCACCACTGCGCGGCCGGGCAACGACGACTCTCGCGTCCAGAGGACGAGC
>JBCEBZ010000154.1:0-2952 GCA_039206675.1 Rhodococcus sp. (in: high G+C Gram-positive bacteria)
GTGGACTCCTGCACCACCGCCCAGCTCGAACTCGCGCGGGAACTGAGGGAATCAATTCACGCCGCAGCGACGGCGGCCGCGATTCACGACGTACTCCCTGAGGCTGCTGTCCGAGTCATCAATGACTGCAGCATCGAGGGTCGGGCCGCGGCCGTCCTGACGCCCGAGGGCCATCGGCGATGGCGACTGAGCTCGGCTTCCTGCGTAGAAGATGCCCTCGGCGTGATCGCCGCCGACGCGATCAGCATCATCTCAGGCGAACGCGACGGAAAATTGGCCTTGTGCGCATCGCCAACCTGCCGAGCGGCCTTCTTCGACACCAGCCAAAGTCGCACCCGCAAATGGTGTGACATGAACACGTGCGGGAATCGTCAGAAGAAAGCGCGCTTCAATGCCAACCAGCGCAAAACCCCCGACTCGGCAAAATAGTCGCTACCGTCGTCATCCGGCCGGGCCCCATGCCTATTAGACGGGTCGGTGGTGTTTCGTCACTGGTACGGGTCGCCGTCCATGACTGTGCGGGGGTGCCGCTCACTCGTATGCGGCGTCACCCAGTGCAGTCGGTAACGATTTGTCCGCCGCGCCTGCGGCCGAAGTTACGCATGGTGCGCCTGCTGTCATGGATACTGCACCGGTGACGTCGACCAAACTAACCTGCCTCTCGGCTGTATCGATGGTGATGCTCGCTGTGGCCGGCCTGCTGGTCGCAGCCTCCGGGAGCAGCGGCGCCGCACCGTCGGCCTGGCGATACACGATGGTGGCGTTCAGCAACGCCAGCGACCGCGACATGGATGTGTACGAGTCGGAGGACGGCACCGGGTTCCAGCCCGTCGGACTGTCGGCGTTTCGGCCCCCGTCGGGGCTTGTGCGTGACCCGAGCATCTTCCGGAACGCCGACGGGTTCTACTACCTCACCTACACAACAGGTGGTGGGGCGAATATCGGCTTCGCGCGCAGTAGTGACCGCATCAACTGGACGCCCCTGGGGAATTATCCGGTCCCGTTTTGCTGTGCGTTCATGCCGGGTACGGGGGATGGGACAGGTTCTTCGAGCCCGCCGGGCTTCTCTGGGTCGGCCGGATTCAAGGACGGACCGTCGCTGTCGCCCTTCGTCACCAAAGCCTGGGCGCCCGAATGGTTCGTGGAGGGCGACCGCGTCAATGTCATCCTGTCGTTGTCGACCGGTGGGGGATTCGTGCCGTATCTGATGACGGCGCTGGAACCCTCGCTCAGGTTGTGGAGCCCGCCTGTTCCGCTCGCCGGGATCGGCGCGGACCACATCGACACCACCGTGGTCAAGGTGGGATCGACCTATCATGCGTTTACCAAGAACGAGACGAAGAAGGTCGTCGAGCATGCGGTCGCGACGTCGGTGACGGGACCCTATTCATTCGTCCCGCCTGGAAATTGGGGCTCGCTCGTGGAGGGCCCAGCCCTTGTCCAGTTGCCGAACGGCGCCTGGCGGATATATCTCGACGCCTACACCGAAGGAAAGTATCTCTATTCCGACAGCACGGATGGGCTACGGACCTGGTCGCCCGTGCAAGAGCTTCCGGGGCTTTCCGGGACGGCGCGCCATTTCGGCGTGATGACGGAGCCGGCATAACGACGACTCGGTGACGGCGGGCACGGCCGGAGGGCGAAGGTATACCTCGACGAGTTCGCCGAATACGCGCAGTCCCACGACCTGCTCGCCGACGGGTGGCACTCCGCGCCCGCGCTCGATGAGGGATTCGAATCGGTAACAGACCATTCGGTCTGGACGATAGGGAGTCAAAGCTATAACCGACAACAAGGAGCGGGAACCATGGGTTCGTCTGACAGCTTCACTGACGTGGTCGCCCGGGGTGCGGAGGGATTTCTGAACTGAAATCCGGTGCAGTGGCGGTGGGTGCTGTTCCTGAGCCTGGGAATTTGAGACCTCGTCACGGGTGCGCCCATCGTCTTCTGAACGGGCCAGACACTCGGCCACAGCCTTCTGAACCCGTCGACTGGCCCTGCTGTACTGGCGGATTCGCAAAAGGACAGCAACGCTCTATTGCGTCGCATGATGAGCGGACCGTTGATCATCGGACGGGCCCCGCGGAGCTTACTGAGTCAGACGTATTGTTACTGAAAGGATCTCAATGAAAAGCGCACTTGTCGCCGCCACACGCGTCACGGCCGTCGTCGTGTCGGGGTTGGCCTTCACAGCGATCATCGGCTCCGGCACCGCCCAGGCGGACCCGCAGGACTGCGTCATCCAGCGGGATGCCTTCAACGCGACGGCGACCTGCCATGACACCGATGCGCCTCCTGGTAGAGAGTTTGCGCTGATCGTCGACTGTTGGGGCCTTCACGGCATCCCCAATGCTTTTCCGCTCTATGCGATCGGGCCCTTCAGCCAGTCCAGTCGCTCATTCGTGCCGACAGGTCAGGCCACGGCCGGGTGCGGCACGAACTGGGGTGCCCCCTCGTTGGATGTCGGCGTGATCACCGACGCCCACGTGGAGATCTATCGTCAGTAGCACGTACCAGCGACGCGACCGCGCGTCGGTCCGGTCCCGAGCATTTGGTTGACGATCTACATTACGGCTTCGACATCGCCAGCCACGTGGAGCTGACTACGCTGGGCGTATGGAGCACTACGTGCGCAAGGAACCGATTCCGTACGGGTCCGCGCCCGCACCGATCCAGTCGGGGAACTGGTTCCGGAGGACGCTCCGTGTTCTGGGGATCACCCTGCGGGGGCTGATGAATGATCGGAAGCCGAGTCCATACTCGTCCGTCTCACCACGGCGCATGGACGGCACGCATACCGACATTTTTCCCTTCAACAGCAGCGGTGGAGGAGCAGGCGGTGGCGGTGCGGGCTGAAGCCCGAAATTATCGGTGAACCCGCGTTCGTGGCCAGGAAGCGACTCGATGAAAGAAGTGCCTGAACGGAATCACTGCCCTGCTCCGCAAACCCAT
>JBCEBZ010000154.1:2962-5419 GCA_039206675.1 Rhodococcus sp. (in: high G+C Gram-positive bacteria)
GAGGAGCAGGCGGTGGCGGTGCGGGCTGAAGCCCGAAATTATCGGTGAACCCGCCGGCCAGGAAGTGACTCGATCAAGGAAGCGCCTGAACACGATCACTGCCTGCTCCGCGAACCCATCGTCGATCGGAGCACCGGCCCGACTCAGGGTCGGGGTGCGCCGATGAGTTGGTGGTGGGCGAGTTCGCGGTAGAGCTCGCTGGTGGACAGCAGTTCGTCGTGGGTCCCGACTGCGTGGACGCGGCCGTGGTCGAGGACGACGATCTGGTCGGCGTTCTTCACCGTGGCGAGCCGGTGCGCGACGATGACCACGGTCTGCTCGGCCGCGGTGGCGCAGAGGGCGGCCTGGAAGATCTCTTCGTTGCGGCTGTCGAGGCTCGACGTCGGCTCGTCCAGTAGCAGCAGTGCAGGTTGGGCCAGCAGGGCGCGGGCGATCGCCAACCGTTGCCGTTCCCCGCCGGACAGCCGGATCCCGTTCTCCCCGATCTGAGCGTTCAGACCGTCGGCCTCGGTGTCGATCCGGCCGAGCAGGTTCACGGTGTCCAGGACGGTCCGGCACTGCTCGTCGCTCGCGTGCGGCGCGCCGAGGATCAGGTTCTCCCGGACGCTGCCCGACAGCGCCGGTGCGTGCTGCTCGACGTATCCGAGGTGGGCGCGCAAGGTAGCGCGAGACAGGTCGGTGATGTTCACGCCGGCGACCTCGATCCGGCCCACATCGGGGTCGTAGAACCGTTCGACGAGAGCAAGGAGCGTCGACTTTCCGGCCCCGGACAGTCCGACGATCGCGGTCCGCGACCCGCGCGGCACACTCAGGCTGACCCCGGACAGCACAGGATGGTCGGGCCGGTAGGCGAAGTGGACGCCCTCGAACCGCAGCATCACCTCGCCGGACTCCGGCACGTCGCGGCGTGCGATGGTGTCGCTGGCGTCCTCGTCGGGAATCCAATGGATTTCGGTGATGCGTTGCAGGGCACCGAGTGCGGCCGCCACGGACTGCACCGCACCGAATGCGGTGTTGACGGGGTCCATGAACAACAGCATGAACAGGATGAACGTCACCAGCTCGGCGACCGTGAGGTCGCCGGCGGCAACACGGTAGCCGCCGACGCCGAGAACTATCAGCAGCGCGGCATGACCGACGGTGTGCCGGATCGGTTGGATCGCCGCGGCGGAGCGGGCCGTGCGGACCCCGGCGTCGAACGCGGCGGTCACGCGCCCGTTCAACCGTGCCTGCACCCGGTCGGTGGCACCGTTGGCGCGGACCACACTGATCGCGGACAGAGCCTGATTCAGATCACCGGTGAGTTCGCCGAGCCGGCTCTGGGTGTCGAACGTCAACGCCCGCAGTCGGCGGGTGACGTGCACCGACGCCGCGACCACCACCGTGACCACCGACACGGTGATCACGGCCAGGACCGGGTCGAGCCAGATCATCGCGGCCAGCGCCCCGACCAGCACCAGGACTCCGCCGACTGAGTCGACGAGACCGTCGGTCAGGGCGGCCCGCAGCAAGGTGGTGTCGGAGCTGACCCGGGAGACGAGATCACCGACGTGACGGCTCCGGTACTCGCGCATCGGTAACCGCAGCAGGTGCCGCATCAGGTCCAGGCGGGCGCCGAGCACCACCCCCTCGGCGGTGCGTTGGAGCAGGTAGAACTGCACGGTCGCCAGGCCTGCGGCGGCAGCGATCACCGCGATCAGCGCCCACACCAAACCTCCGAGCGGTTCGCCGTCGCCGACGGCGGTGATGATCTGCCCGACCAACACCGGTTGGGCCAGGTTCAAGCCCGCTGCGGCCATCGACAACACCACCGCCACCGACAGCAACCGCGAATGCCCGCGCAGGTGCGGCCACAACAAACTAAGACCGCCCCACCCGGCTGCACTCGACACACTCGCCTGTCCCATAGGTCCCCCCGCCGCGAAAACAATTTCTCGCCATCCTATTTCGGCCCGCGGATTCGGTCGGGTCAACGACACGATCGCCGCGTTGAGCCCCTGCCGATGCGATCCGGGAGCCGGAAAAGGCCGGGCTCGTCCGAATCCGCGAGTGGCACGACGAGCAACTCCTACGATGAGAGGGAGAGAACAGGGAGAGAGTCTTGCTGGTCGCCGGAGGAGGCGTCGTGAATCAGAACCGGCCATTCGTCCTTGAGATGGCGTTCCGCCTGGTGCAACTTCATCGGGCCGGTGAGACCAGAAAGGCATTGTGGCTGCGCAAGCAGCGCCAAGCCATGACCATCGACGACGGGCAGCTCACACAGGCGCTCGCCGTCGTCTACCACCTACCGGACCAGTCGCCGCAAGCGATGGAAGAATGGGTACGCGCCCAATACCTCACGGACGGGATCGAAAAGGGATACGCACAGGCCGATACCCGGGATCCGCTATGGATCCTCGCCGCCAAGGCCCACACCTACTACGGAGACCTGAAACAGGCGAGCTGAACCGCCCGTGC
>JBCEBZ010000155.1:0-5408 GCA_039206675.1 Rhodococcus sp. (in: high G+C Gram-positive bacteria)
TGTGGTCAGCTGGTGGCGCCGGCGCGCATCGAGCTGTCCGAGAGGGTGTAGCCGAGGGGGAAGGGATCGGTCGGATCGATCCCGACCTGTGACATGTCGGTGATCCAGGCCTGACCGGCGACGCTCGGGACCACGGCGTCGTATTCTCCGACGCGGGTGAGCGACTCGATGGTGCTGTCGAACCGGCTGCCGATGAGTGATTCGTGAACGAAGTTCTCGCCCGGTCGAATCTGGTTGCGGGCGTGCATGACCGCGAGCCTCGCCGAGGTGCCGGTGCCGCAGGGGCACCTGTCGATGCGGCCGGGGGAGACGACGACCGCGTTCTTGGCGATGAGGGTGTCGTTCTCCCGGCGGAGGGGGTTGGTGAATTCGGTGATCGTGATGCCGGCGAATTGGGGGTTCTCGGGGTGAATGGCCTTCAGCTGCTCCGCGGCAGCTGCCTTGATTCGTTCGCCCACCACGCAGATGTCGCGGGCCTCGTCGGGTACCAGATCGAACCCCACGCTGGCGGCGTCGATGATCGCGAAGGCCATTCCACCCCATGCGACGTCGAGCGTCACGGTGCCCATTCCCTCGACCTCGACGGGCGCGTCCATGTGGTAGACGAAGGCGGGCTGGTTGACGAAGCGGACGCTGAGGACCTTGCCGTCGCGGCACTCGCATCGCAGCTTGATCAGACCGGCGGGTGACTCGAGGGTGAGTTCGGTGACCGGTTCCTGCATCGGCACCATCCCGGTTTCCAGCAGCACGGTTGCCACGCAGATGGTGTTGCCTCCGGACATCGCCGGGTATTCCTCGGACTCCATGATCACGTAGCCCATGGCGGCATCGGGGTGAGTCGGGGGGAGGACCACGTTGACGGAGCGGATCATCGAGCCGCGCGGTTCCCTCAGCAGCAGCTGGCGGATGTCGTCCCGCTTGTTTTCGAGGTAGAGCCGCTTCTGGAACATGGTGTCGCCCGGTACGTCACCGACACCGCCTACCACGACGTTGCCGACCTCCCCGCCGACGTGACAGCCGACGACGTTGAACACTTTGCTGAATCGCATTGAATTTTCGACTTTCTTTCTGGCCGAGCGTGCGCTCGGATTGCGAAGTGAATGCCTCCGACTGCTGGTGCTTCCCAGGGGCTCTCATGGCACGACAGAGGCGCTCGCGGCGCCGGCGGCGTCGATATCCCGGCAGGCGCGTCAGTGCCGCGCTAGTGGACTACGCCTGCGGCAGTCTCACTGAGGCTCATGCCCTTGGTCTCGGGAGCCAGCCATTGTGACAATCCGGCGCCGATGCCGGCGACGGCGGCGGCGATCAGCATAGTGCCTGCGGTGCCGAGGTTCGCCATCGACCACGGCAGCAGGAACGTGCCGATGCCGGCGCCGACGCGGCTGACGGCGGCCGCGAATCCCGTGCCGATCCCGCGGATCTCGGTCGGGAACACCTCGGCCGGGTAGATGCCGGTCAGCGTGTTGTACATCGCGTTGAAGAACGAGAAGGCCAGGAACAGCACCAGCACCACCATCGGCGGCGCTCCCGCCCACAGGCCGATGACCGCGAGCAGCACCATACACAGCCACTGCGGCGGCACGGTCAGCGCACGGCGTCCGAGCTTGTCGACCAACAGCACGGTGATCACCACGGCGCCTGCGGCGACTGCGGACAGCCCGACCCCACCGGCGAGCCCCCCACTGAGCCCGTATTGGTCCAGCACGCTGTCCGCGAACGTGGCGATCGCGAAATACGGTGTGACTGCGCAGAACCAGAACCCCGCGGTGAACAGCGTGGCCCGCCAGTACTGCCGGGAGAACAGCATTCCGAAGCTGCCCTTGCGAGTGTCCTCGTGCTCGACGTCGGTCATGTCGGCGAAGGACTCCATGTATTTGTGCGCGAGGGCGTGGGCCTCGTCCCTGCGGCCCACATTCCAGAGCCACCGCGGCGACTCGGGCAGGCCGATCCGAGCGATGAGCAACACCGCGGCGATCACGGTGCTCGTGCCCAGGATGAGCCGCCAGCCCAGATCGGTGTGCTTGGACAGCAGATACCCCACCAGGTACGCGATCATGAACCCGACGTACCAGGCGATCAGCGTGACACCCATCAACCTGCCCCGCAACCGGGCCGGGACGAACTCCGACAGCAGTGGCCAACCCACCGAGTACTCGGCGCCGATCGCAACTCCCATCAAGAGCCGCACCGCGAACAGCTGCCAGGGCTCGTCCACAAAGAATTGCATCGCCGACGCGATCACGAACAGAGCCATGTCGGCCATGAACATCAGCTTGCGGCCGAACTTGTCGGACGCCCAGCCCGCCAGCGGCGAGCCGATCAGGATGCCGAACAACGCGCCCGCCGCGATCAGCCCCTCCCATAGCGTCGACAGGCCCAAGTCGGCGGCCATCGGGCCGGTCACCGGACCGATGATTCCGAGGACGTAGCCGTCCAGGAACATTCCCCCGGTCAGTACGAGGACCAGCTTCCACAGGAAACGCCGCTTGAACGCCGCGTCGGCCTGGTCAGAAACAATGACCGTATTCTTTATCGACGACACCAGTCACTCCTCACAATCCGGAACGATGACATGGGTTCTCCTTATTTTCATCCGGGGCCGGGGGATTGGATAGGGGGTCTCAGATCGAGTTGCGCGGCCGGTGGTCTCCAGAATCGCCGTGGGGGTGCTTGTGGTTCGCGACGGCACAGCCAGGGTGTGCGTCGTGGACTGAAGCCGACACGCCAACCGGATCCGAGGGAATGATCTCGCCGCGGTTGCCGAGCGCGCCGTCGACGCGTCGACAACTCCGGATCCGATGGGTCTGTGTGACCTGCGCCTCACAAAGTATGCTGCTTACAGGAGTTGTCGACAACAAGGTCTGGCCGAGAATCGGAAATAGACAATTTTGAGTTGTAACTCAGTCAACAAGATTCGGTCCGCAACTGGCGCGACTGACCGCGAGGGCACTGCACATATGCGCCCTAGGCTGGGTGGTCGCGATAGGTCCGGGTGGAGGCTGCGAATACTGATTAATGACTCGGACGCGATTCCGGCTGTGGCCGGGGTTCGCTGCCGACCGCCCCGCGTACGGGCAGGAATGAGGAGGAAGGCATGGCACTCTCCGCCGCGGACAGGGACGTGCTGGAACGGTTGGTCGCGGCGCCGACCACGACGCAGGCATTGGCCTTGCGGGCACGCATCGTGCTCGCGAGTGAAGACCAGTCGGTGACCGAGGCGGCACGGACCCTCGACGTCACGCGGAGCACGATCATGAAATGGCGCAGAAGGTTCGACGAACACGGAATCGAAGGTCTCGGCGACCTGACGCGGCCCGGTCGCCCGGTCTCCATCGGACACGACGAGCAGCGAGCAATTCTCGGCGTGCAGCTTCGGGAACCGGCAGGCGGGCTATGGACTACACGCACGATCGCTGCCGAGCTGGGGACGAGTCAGACTGCGGTCAGTCGAGTCCGACGGCTGTCGTTCACGGATGCGCCCGACCTCATCACACGATCGGTGCTCAACACGTCGAGCCAGGTGGTGCTTGCTGCAGTGTTCGTGAGCACGGACACTCGCGTCCTCGTCTTCCACGAGCCGGCCTCGCCTCCCGGCGGGAGCGAGGCGCGCCCACGCACAAACCGGACCCGCCAGTGGCGGGAGGTGGTGCGTACCGTGCTGTCGGCCCAGCTCGCCTACGAGCCGCAGGTGTCCTCGGCGGAGCCGGCCGAGGCGGAGTCAGCTGTCGGATCGGACCTTCTCGACATGCTGGAACGGGTCAACAAGGTGGCTCCACCAGATCGACGAATCATCACGTTGGTCGACGTGAAACTCCCGCCGCAGATCCAACGCTGGCTGTATCGGCATCCCCGGTTCAGCGTGTACGAAATCGCGCCAGGCCGCTGGCTGGCGCAACTGGATTCGATCACCGAAGCCCTCGACCGTCGTCAGGGCGAACAGTTGCTCGCCGTAGAACACCAGGTGCGATCGTGGGCAGCGGGCGGGGAAGGCTCGTTCCGGTGGGTCCGGCCACCGCGCATCGAGGACGCGGTATCGGCGGCGTCCGTAACGGCGGCCGCAGGGGGCGCCCTGCGCACTACCCCGCCGCGGCTGGCGACTGCCGTGGTCAAGGCGCTGCGCGAGTCGATCGCAACGGGTGCGTTCGATGCCGGGCAGAGGATCCTCGAAGAACCGCTCGCGGCGCGACTCGGTGTCTCCCGGGGGCCTATCCGGGACGCGCTGCAGATCCTGGCCGAGGACGGTCTCGTGGCTCTCGAACCGCACCGCGGTGCGTACATCCCCATTCCGACCCGTCAGGACATCTTCGACACCTATACCGCGCGCGGTCCGCTCGGTGCTTTGCTCCTGCGGCGCGTGGCCACCAAAGGTAGAACGCGGCTGGCGCCGGTCGAAGCCGCGATGGAGGACGTCATCAGGAACGCGCGAACCGGCGACGCTCCGGCCACGGGAGATGCGGATATTCGGTGGCAGGACGCGGCAGCTCATGCGGCCGACATGCCCAGGATCGAGAAGATGTTCATTCGCCTGTCGCTGCAACTGCGGATGTTCATCTCGATCCTGGGGCTGGACTACGCGTACTCGGTCGACGACATCGTCGCCGACGACACGGCGATCCTCGACGCGTTGCGGAACCAGGACCCCGACCTGGTGACGAGCCTGTGGAGCCGCAAGATCGACAACGCGGTGTTCAATATGGTCGACCTGTTCCGGCGCCACGAAGGCGGGGGAAACCCCGCCGACAACCGAAAATAGCCGACGTCCTGCGTTCGCGGGACGGGAGCGAACCGCGCGGCCGGGTGGCGGTGTCCGCCGGCATCGGCCATGTCCCCGATGGCCGGCCGAGCGGCACAGCGGCGATTTCCTCGGTACTCAGATCGACAAGCCGAAGACACCCGGCACCCCGTAGCCGCAGGGACGGACCAATCTTCGATTTGAGTTGTTAATTCGTCACCCAGGTCACCGTGAGGGGTTCGGCCTGTCTCTACTCCTTCAAACCAGGGATCAGTCACCAATCAGCGGTGAAGAAGACGAGTCCGACCTGCGTCGGGAGCCCAGGGGCGAGCTCTTCTCAACCGCCAAAGAGGACACGTGATTTGTACAAAGAATTTTAACTCAAATGGGTGCTATCGCGGCGAATTTCTGTCCCATCCTTGTAGACAACTCGGTTGACCAGCATACTTTGTGAGGTCCAGGTCACAGCGATATGTGATCAGAAATCGATGGTCGGTCACGGCGCCGACCACACCCCCACAAGCCACATGCAATCTGGAGGTTTCTTCTATGACCAGCACGAACGGTCTCGTCGAGCGGGAACTGGTCCGTCTCGAGTCGACTCCCGCCACGGCCCCGTATTCCGCGGCCACCGTCCTCGGCGATCTGGTGTGGACGAGCGGCGCGCTTCCGGTGG
>JBCEBZ010000156.1:0-5406 GCA_039206675.1 Rhodococcus sp. (in: high G+C Gram-positive bacteria)
CGAGGACCACCTGTGTATGACATTCGACGGTTGATTCTGCTCCGCGACCTCGCCGAGCACACGACGATGACGGCTGTGTCCGAACTGCACGGGATCACCACGTCCGCGGTGTCCCAGCAGCTGAGGATCCTCGAGGAAGAGGTCGGCGCGGTCCTGACCCGCAGGGAGGGGCGCGTGCTGCGTCTCACGCACGCGGGCCGGGTACTGGTTGATCACACATCGAGAGTTGTTGCCGCACTAGAAGAGG
Organism: Rhodococcus sp. (in: high G+C Gram-positive bacteria); assembly: GCA_039206675.1. Classification (GTDB taxonomy): domain Bacteria; phylum Actinomycetota; class Actinomycetes; order Mycobacteriales; family Mycobacteriaceae; genus Rhodococcus_F. The sequence continues at coordinate 248 of JBCEBZ010000156.1, forward strand.
CGGAGAGCGCGGTCGCGGCGACGGGGGAGTCCGTCACCGGCGTGCTCACGCTGGCAACGTTCCAGACCGCCCTGACCCGGCTCGCGCTGCCGGTGGCCGGCCGGCTGGGGAGAGAACACCGCGGACTGCGAGTGCGGCTCGTCGACGCGATGCCGGTCAACTCGGTGCCTGCCGTCCGGCAGCAGGAGGTCGATCTGGCGATCACCTACACCTATTCGTTCCGTGCGCGCGACCTTCCCGCCGGTCTCGCCTCGGAGTTCCTGTTCGACGACCCACTGGTGCTGTTGGCTCCGACTCCGTTGCGGGAGCGTGCCAGGCAGCACGGGCTCGGTGCGGTCGCCGACGTCGACTGGATCGCCGCCTCCGACGGTGCCCCCTCCATCGTGTCGGTGATGTTCGCGTGCCGTCAGGCCGGGTTCACTCCCCGGATCGAGCATCGGTGCGGCAGCTTCACGGGGATGGCGGAAATGGTCGAGGCCGGGTTCGGTGTGGCCGTGGTTCCGGAAATGGCGGTCTCCGACGGTCACCGGCACCTCATCGCGTGCCCGGTCGTGAACGGTGCGAGGCAGATCGGCGTCACGTACCGCCAGGCTTCGATCGAGCGCCCAGCGGTGGCCGCGGCCATCAGAGCGCTGCGGATGGTCGCGGGACCCTTGCAACTCGCGTCGTGAATAGTCAGCGACGCCGATCCGGTTTGAGGATTTCTTAACGATTCTCGTAGCGTCACTGGCTTGTTCGCCTCGATCCCCCGCTCGATACTGAAGCGCGTGACCATGAGTCCCCAACTGCACCTGAATATTTCACTTCTCACACCCGGGCACTTCCGTGGCTCCTGGCGGGTGGAGGGCAACGACCCCGGCGACTTCGTGGATCCGGCGCACTTCCGCCGTCTCATCCGGATCGCCGAGCGAGGACACCTCGACGCCGTCTTCGTGGGTGACAGTCCGGTGCTGTCCTCGGACATTCACCATGCTCCCGGTCTGGGTCTCGACCCGGTGGTCATGCTGGCCGATGCGGCCGCGGGAACGGAACACATCGGGGTGATCGCGACGGGATCGTCCACCTACAACGACCCCTACAACCTCGCCCGGCGATACCTGTCTCTCGACCATCTCACGGGCGGCCGGGCCGGCTGGAACGTGGTCACCACCCAGCATCCGGCGGCGTCCGCCAACTTCGGCTTCTCGGAACCGCCGGACAAGGACGAAAGGTATCGCAGAGCAGACGAATTCGTCGACGTCGTGAACAAGCTCTGGGACGGGTGGGACGCCGGCGCGATCATCGGGGACCCCGAGAGCGGGTGGTTTGCCGACCCGGCCCGGATCACCCCTCCCGAACATCGTGGTCCGATCCTGTCGGTCGCGGGCCCGTTGCCGCTGCCGCGCTCACCCCAGGGCAGACCGCTGATCGTGCAGGCGGGCGCGTCGGAAGGGGGCCTCGCCCTGGCGGGAAAGTATGCGGATCTCGTGTTCTCGGCTGCACAGACCGTCGACGTCGCCAGGAATCTCAGGACCGACATCCGCGGCAGGGCGGCGGCGAACGGGCGCGATCCCGATCGCGTCAAGGTCTCGACCGGTCTCGTCACCGTCGTCGGGGGCACCGAATCCGAGGCCAGGCGGCGCGAGGAGGAACTGCGCGAGACCATTCCGCTCGAGCCCGCATTGCGGCAGCTCGCGGGACAACTCGGTCTCGACCCCGAGCGCCTCCGGCTCGACACGATGATCAGTGCCGACGATCTTCCGGGCACCGCGTCGTCGCTGCCTCGCTCGGCGGGATTCTTCGCGAGCACACGTGCACTGCTCGCCGGCGAACCACTCACCGCACGACAGCTGATCCACAAGTTCGCGGGCGGAGCGGGACATCAACTGGCGGTCGGGACCGGCGAACAGATCGCGGACCGGATCGAAGCGTGGTTCCGCAGCGGCGCCACCGACGGGTTCACGATCATGCCGGGGGAGGTGGGCACTGGACTCGAGGCCTTCGTCGAACAGGTGGTCCCGCATCTGGTGAGCCGCGGACTCTTCCGCGCCGAGTACACCCACCGCACTCTGCGAGCCAATCTCGGCCTCGAGCTGACCGAGACCGCCGGCCACACCAGGAAGGAAAGTCTCACATGACCGTCGGATCGACCGAACTCCGAACCCCCGAGCGAGGACTCGACGAGGACCGCTTCCGCGAGGTCCTCGAATTCATCGCCTCCCGTGCCGAATACCACGACCTCACCGGCGAGTTCCCGTTCGACGCGTTCGATGCGCTGCGCCGGATCGGGGCGCAGTCGCTGACCGTGCCCGAGGAGTTCGGTGGGGGCGGAGCCGGGATCGCGGAGGCCGTCGAGGTGATCGAACGCGTCGGAGCCGCGGACCCGTCGGTGGGACTGATCCTGCAGTGGAATTACACCAACCACCTGACGCTCCGACGTCCCGACAACCCGTGGCCCGACGACCTGAAGACCGCGGTGTTCCGCACAGCGGTCACCGAGGGTGCCCTCATCAACGGTCTCGCAGTGGAACGCGAACTCGGCAGCCTGTCCCGCGGCGGCGTTCCCGCCACGACTGCCACCCGCCTTCCCGACGGCGGCTGGCGCATCGACGGTGAGAAGGCGTACGGAACAGGCATCTCGGGGCTGCACTGGTTCACCGTGACCGCCACCACGACGGATCCCGAACCCAAGGTGGCCACGTTCCTGTTCGATCGCCAGGCCACGGGTTGGCGGGTGCAGCAGACGTGGGACCACCTCGGGCTACGCGCATCGGACACGCAGACGGTGATCTTCGACAACGCCCGGATTCCGCACTCCAGGTTGGTGGACCTGCGTGACCCGAACGACGGAACCGCCAAGGTCCGAAGTGTGGGCAGGCAGGCGCTGCCCCTGCTCCTGGCCGCCAACTACAACGGGGTGTCGATCGCGACGAGGGACTGGCTGGTCCGATACCTCCACACCCGAGTGCCCACCGCGCTGGGCGCGCCGCTGGCCACGGTTCCGCGCTTCCACGACCGAGTGGGGGAGATCGAAGCGCAACTGCAGACCAGCCGTGCACTCCTCCGCCACGCGGCCTCCGAAGTGGAGTCCGACAGTGCCTTGCCCGCGCTGGCGAAGCACGTGGCAACGACAACGGCGATCCGGATCACCGAGTCCGCTCTCGATCTCACCGGAAACCCGGGACTCTCCCGCAGCAACCCGCTCGAGCGTCACCACCGCAATGCAATGGTCGGCCGGATTCATTTCCCGCAGAGCGACTTCGTCGTCGCCAACCTCGGAAAGTCGGCCATTGCCGCGGGCGCACCCGTCGAGGAGGAGCAGTGAGCAGGCAGGTCCACCTCAACGTCAACATTCTCAACGCGGGCGTCTTCGGTGGGTCCTGGAGGTTTCCCGGAACCGATCCGTTTGCCTCGTTCGGACTCGACCACTACATCGGCATCGCCACGAAAGCGGAGGCGGCCAGGCTCGATGCGGTCTTCCTCGCCGACGGCCCGGCGATCCGGGAAGATCTGCGCTACCGGCCGTTCAACAGCCTGGAACCGTCCGTCGTGCTGGCGGCGGTCGCCGCCGCAACGAGTGCGATCGGACTGATCGGCACCCTGTCCTCCACCTACAACGATCCGTACGACGTCGCCCGGCGTTTCGCCACGCTCGACCAGCTCAGTGGTGGTCGGTCCGGATGGAACGTGGTGACCACGGCAGGGAAGGAATCGGCGCGCAACTTCGGTTTCGACGACGAACCCGACCATGCCGGCCGCTACGCCAGGGCGGCCGAGTTCGTCGAGGTGGTGCGCAAACTCTGGAACAGCTGGGAGCCGGACGCCCTGGTCGGCGACAAACCGGCACGACGATTCGCCGATCCCGAGAAGATTCACCGCACCGACCACCACGGACCCCACTTCGACGTCGCCGGCCCCTTGAATGTGCCGCGATCTCCGCAAGGAGAACCGGTGGTGGTGCAGGCCGGTGCGTCGACGGACGGGCGGGCGCTCGCCGCCCAGGTCGGAGAGGTCATCTTCACGGCCGCGCAGACGGAGCAGGAAGCGGGCGAATACTACCGTGACGTCAAGGCCCGCGCGGTCGGCTACGGGCGCAGCGCCGAGGACGTCGTCGTCCTGCCGGGCCTGTCGACCGTGATCGGCAGCACCGAGGCGGAGGCACAGCGGCGCCGCGAACTGCTCGCCGAACTCGTGCCGCCCGAGTACGCGCTGACCCGCCTGGCCGGTCAGCTCGGGGTCCCCGAGGAATCGCTCGCACTCGATGCTCCCCTGCCCTGGCACCTGCTGACGGATGCGGACGAGGCAGGCGGCTCGCAGACGTTCTACAAGATCGCCGTCGGACTGGCGCAGCGCGAGAATCTGACCGTGCGCCAACTGCTGCGCCGGCTCGGCGGCGGTGCCGGGCACCGCATCGTCACCGGCACCCCGGAGCAGATCGCCGACGCGATCCTGGACTGGGTGGACAAGGGCGTCGCCGACGGGTTCAACCTGATGCCCGACGTGCTTCCCAGCGGATTCGACGATTTCGTCGACCACGTCGTCCCGATCCTGCAGCGCCGCGGCCGGTTCCGCACCGAGTACCAGACGACAACCCTGCGCGGGCATCTGGGCCTGAAGATCCCGGCCCACACCGTCCCGACCTCGACGGATCGGGTGGTGGCGTGATGGGCGGAGCCGACAGTCGGACGCTGCACTTCCTCGTCAACGTCGGGAGCGCCGGGTATCACCCGGCCGCCTGGCTGGATCCGGTACTGGCACCCGAGGCGTTCATCAGTCTCGACCACTACCGCCGGGTCGCAGCCGTGGCAGAGCGCGGACTCCTCGACGGATTGCTGTTCCCGGACATCCCGGTTCAGCAGCCGGGCATCGCCCGCGGTCCCGCGGCCACACTGGACCCGATCCTGCTCACGAGCGCGCTGGCCGTTTCGACCGAGCGTGTGGGGCTGATCCCGACCGCCACGTCCACACTGAATCTGCCGTACAACCTGGCGCGCAGAATTCTCTCGCTCGACCATGTCAGCGGCGGCCGGGCCGGGTGGAACGTGGTCACGACGTTCGAGCCGAACGCCGCCCGCAACTTCGGCATCGACCACCTCCCCGAGCGCGACGAACGCTACCGGCGTGCCGGCGAGTACGTCGAACTGACCAAGAAGCTCTGGGACAGCTGGGAAGACGGCGCA
>JBCEBZ010000157.1:0-5404 GCA_039206675.1 Rhodococcus sp. (in: high G+C Gram-positive bacteria)
CGTCCTCGACGTCACCGACGGCCGGTTACCGGCGATCGTGCACTGGGGTGCGGCGGTCGGCGAGCTGAACCTCGCCGACGTCGAGGCTCTGGCGCAGGCGAACGTCGAGCCCCTCGCGGGCAACGTGGTCGACCTCCCGGTGCGGCTGGCAATCCTCCCCGAACACCACACGGGGTGGGTGGGCAAGCCCGGCATCGCGGGCCACCGCGACGGCGCCGACTGGTCGCCGCTGTTCACGACCGCCACGCTGACGGTCGACGGAACCGCGCACCGGCCGTCCACGGACGCGGAACTCATCTCGGCGGGTGCGGGCACCGTCCGGGTCACCGCGCGGGACGCGGTCGCGGATCTCGGTCTCGTCCTCGACATCGAGCTGCTGCCGAGTGGCCTCCTGCGGGCCCGGGCCGAGGTCACCAACACGGGTGACTCGTTCTACGTCCTCGACGATCTCCAGCTCGCGTTCCCGGTGCCGCCGCAGGCGCGGGAGATCCTCGACTTCGCCGGCCGGTGGGGAAAGGAACGGACACCGCAGCGCCGCGAACTGACGGTCGGCATCCACGAGCGCGAAGGACGGAAGGGCCGCACCGGGCCGGACGCCGCGACCGTGCTGTCCGTCGGCGTCCCCGGTTTCGGTTTCGCGCGCGGCGAGGTGTGGGGCACCCACGTCGCGTTCAGCGGTAACCATCGCCATTACGCCGAACGTCTCTTCACCGGATTCCAGGTGGTCGGCGGCGGCGAACTGCTCCTGCCCGGCGAGGTCCGGCTGGCGGACGGCGAAAGCTACGAGACGCCCTGGATCTACGGCGCCTACGGCGACGGGCTCGACGCCCAGGCACGGCGCTTCCACGACTACCTCAGGTCGCGGCCCACGCACCCGCGGCGCGCCCGCCCGGTCACGATCAACGTGTGGGAGGCCGTCTACTTCGACCACGACCTGGCCCGGTTGACGGACCTGGCGGATCGAGCGGCGAAGCTCGGCGTCGAACGGTACGTGCTCGACGACGGCTGGTTCCGGCACCGGCGCAACGACCTGGCGGGGCTGGGGGACTGGCACGTCGACGAGACGGTGTGGCCGGACGGACTGCACCCGATCATCGACCACGTGCGTTCGCTCGGCATGGAATTCGGCCTGTGGTTCGAACCGGAGATGATCAACCTCGATTCCGACCTCGCGCGGCAGCATCCCGACTGGGTCATGGCCACCGGCGGGCGCACGCCGGTGCCGTCCCGGAACCAGCAGGTGCTCAATCTGGGGATCCCCGAGGCCTACGACCACATCCTGGAGCGGATGTCCGCGATTCTCGCCGAGTACGACATCGCCTACATCAAGTGGGACCACAACCGCGACCTGATCGACGCGGGCACCGCACCGCACGGGCGTGCCGGGGTCCACGAGCAGACGCTCGCGACGTACCGGCTGATGGACGAGCTGAAGCGCCGATTCCCCGGGCTGGAGATCGAATCCTGCTCGTCGGGTGGCGCGCGGGTGGATCTGGGCATCCTCGAGCGCACCGACCGCGTGTGGGTGTCGGACTGCATCGATCCGCTCGAGCGCCAGCAGATGAATCGGTGGACGATGCAACTGCTTCCGCCCGAACTGCTCGGCTCGCACATCGCGTCCGGGACCTCCCACACGACGGGCCGGAACCACCGACTGTCGTTCCGGGCGGGGACTGCGCTGTACGGGCACCTGGGAATCGAGTGGGATCTGGCCACCGCGACCGACGACGAGAACGCGGAACTCGCCGTGTGGATCGATCTGCACAAGCGGCACCGCGAACTCCTGCACACGGGAACGATGGTGCGCGCCGACGAGATCGACCCCACGCTGCAGGTCTACGGCGCCGTCGCGGGCGACCGGACGGAGGCGCTGTTCTTCCTCGCCTACCTCGGACGGTCCGAGGTGTCGCCGCGCGGCCGGTTCACGCTGCCCGGGCTCGACCCGGACCGGCGGTACCGCGTGCGTCCCGTCTTCGCGGGTGAACCGGACGAGGGCCTGAAACCGCCCGCGTGGTTCAACGTGCCGCAACAGCCTCAGCCGACCGTCACCACCCCGCCCGGCGGCGGACGCGCCGACGGACTGTCCGCGGGCAGCGAGGTTCCCGGTGTCTCGATGACGGGACGGGCCCTCGCCGTCGTGGGTCTGCAGACGCCCGCGTCCTTCCCCGACGACGTGGTCGTGCTGTCCGTGACCGAGGAGACGTAGCCGCATACCGCGACGAGAACACCTCACCGGAACCCGAACCCGGTGAGGTGTTTTCGTCTGTGCCGGTGGGTGGGTCAGAACTCCATGCCCGCGTCGGCGCCCATCGTCATGGTGGTGTTTCCGCCGTCGAGGGATTCCCGGATGATGTCGGCGTGACCGGAGTGGTGGCCGGTCTCCCGGATGATGTGGAGCAGGGTGCGGCGGACCGTCCACCACTGCCGCTCGGGCGCCCAGGGTGCGGTGGGCAGGGGGATCAGCACGTCCAGGTCGTCGAGACCGGACACGGCGGCCTCCGTCGCGCGGGCCACCTCGGCGTACTCGGCGAGCAATCCTTCGAGGGTTTCGTCGTCGCGCATGTAGTACTTCTCCATCGCCCATTCCATGTCGAACTCCGCGTTCTCATCGGGTTCGAGAATGGTTTCGACCCAGTGCTTTTCCGTGTGCAGGACGTGCTTGATCAGTCCGCCGAGCGTCAGGTCGCTGACGGTCGAGCGCTTCCGTGCCTGTTCGTCGTCGATGCCGCGGACGGTGATCAGCAGGGTGGCTCGCTGCTCCTGCAGGATCTGGAGGAGGTCGGCGCGCTCACCGGTGGCCGGGGACTTCTGCGAAGTGGTCATGAGAAGAACGATAGAAGCGATTGAGGTCAGAAACGGTCCTCATTAGGAAGGCCTTCTCAGGTTTCTCTCGGGGTCCGAGTTGGGTGCCTTCCTGGATGTGCGGAAAGCGCCCGGCGAGAAGGATTCTCGGTATGGAATTTCCCTTCCCGGCACCGGTATCCCGGCCCCTCCCCGGAACACTTTTCACGGGCCTCGATCTGGGTACCCCCTCGGTGACGCGCCACGAAGTCGTGGAGCGCGGCGCTGCAGTGGCAAGGGAAGTGTCCTTCTCCGTCCGCTCAGCCCACCGATGAAAGGAATCGCCATGATCCGCACGACGATGACCGCACTGGCAGCCGTGGCTCTCGTGTTCGGCGCCGCGTCCGTGACCCAGACCGCCGCGGCCCACCCGGCCTGCAACTCCTCCTACGAGGGCACCACCAACGACGAGTACGACCCGGACCCCGACGTCACGGGGACGACCAACGACGAGTACGACCCCGACCCCGAGTACTCCGGCACATCGAACCGCGAATACAACCCCGACCCGGAATTCCACGGCAGCACCGCGCCGTGCCAGGTGTGAGTCCGGTCAGCGACTCGGGCGCAGCCACGGCGACACACCGGGGGCGAACAGGGCGAGAACTCCCACCGCGACGAGGACGCTGTAGGCGAGCGGCGCCCACTGCAGGACTCCGGCGGTCGCGTCGCCGGCATCGGACAGCAGCATCCACAGGCCCACCCCGCCTGCGGCGCTGAGGACGCCGACGACGGCGAGGGTGATCCGCCCCGCCGTCTTCCGCGCGCGCAGCAGTTGTATCCCCAGCAGTCCGAGCAGGATCAGCACGACCGCGATGGCGCCGCTGCCGATCAGCGTCAGGTTCACCGTGTCGGTGATGTCCGTCGCCGAGTCGCCGGGATTGTCCGCGGCCACCGACGCCTCGAGGGCGTCGCGGACGGCGCCGAGGTCGAGGGCGATGGCCCCCGCGATGCCGGCGAGAACGACGAACGACCCCACCCAGGCGGACAGCGACACGGCGACGGCCTTGGGGGTGGCGTCGGTGGGGGCGGCGCGAAGCGGGGTGACCGCGAACTCCGGGCGCGGCGGTACGGGTCGCGGCGGAGCCGGCCGGCGTGGCGGCTGTTCGGGTGTCGTCACGCTGCGATCCTATCGACCGGCCGCCTGTAGGTTGGCCGACGCGCACGGCCCGTGTCGGCGGTGTCGAAACGAAATCCGGGCGCCCGGGAACAAATCTCCTCACCCCTCCGTTGAGCCTTACGACAAGATTGAGCGTGCTCGACTCAAGTTCGAATTGACTCCAGACGGTGTCGGAGTGCAAACTTGAGCGGAGGGCGCTCACCAAGCGCCAACATCGCAGTTCAGTACTGAACAACCTGCCCACAGGACTGCAGAACGAAAGTGAGGAACACTATGGCTCGTGCCGTCGGTATCGACCTCGGTACAACGAACTCGGTCGTGTCTGTGCTGGAAGGCGGCGAGCCCGTAGTGGTCGCCAACGCCGAAGGTTCACGCACCACCCCGTCGATCGTCGCCTTCGCCAAGAACGGCGAGGTGCTGGTCGGCCAGCCCGCCAAGAACCAGGCCGTCACCAACGTCGACCGCACCATCCGCTCCGTCAAGCGCCACATCGGCACCGACTGGAACGTGGAGATCGACGGCAAGAAGTACACGCCGCAGGAGATCAGCGCGCGCACGCTCATGAAGCTGAAGCGCGACGCCGAGGCCTACCTGGGTGAGGACATCACGGACGCCGTGATCACCGTCCCCGCGTACTTCGAGGACGCCCAGCGTCAGGCCACGAAGGAAGCCGGCCAGATCGCCGGCCTCAACGTCCTGCGCATCGTCAACGAGCCCACGGCGGCCGCACTGGCCTACGGCCTCGACAAGGGCGACAAGGAACAGACCATCCTGGTCTTCGACCTCGGTGGCGGCACCTTCGACGTCTCGCTGCTCGAAATCGGCGACGGCGTCGTCGAGGTTCGCGCCACGTCCGGCGACAACCACCTCGGTGGTGACGACTGGGACGAGCGCATCGTCACGTGGCTCGTCGACAAGTTCAAGGCTCAGAACGGCATCGACCTGACCAAGGACAAGATGGCCCTGCAGCGTCTGCGTGAGGCTGCCGAGAAGGCGAAGATCGAACTGAGCTCGTCGCAGAGCACGTCGATCAACCTGCCGTACATCACCGTCGACGCGGACAAGAACCCGCTGTTCCTCGACGAGCAGCTGTCCCGCAGCGAGTTCCAGAAGATCACGTCCGATCTCCTCGACCGCACCCGCGCGCCGTTCCAGGCCGTGATCAAGGACAGCGGCATCGCCGTCAAGGACATCGACCACGTCGTGCTCGTCGGTGGTTCCACCCGTATGCCCGCCGTCTCCGACCTGGTGCGCGAGCTGACCGGTGGCCGTGAGCCCAACAAGGGCGTCAACCCGGACGAGGTCGTCGCCGTCGGCGCCGCCCTGCAGGCCGGCGTGCTCAAGGGCGAGGTCAAGGACGTGCTGCTCCTCGACGTCACCCCGCTGTCCCTCGGCATCGAGACCAAGGGCGGCGTGATGACCAAGCTCATCGAGCGCAACACC
>JBCEBZ010000158.1:0-21120 GCA_039206675.1 Rhodococcus sp. (in: high G+C Gram-positive bacteria)
CGCGGCCACGGAGGCGTCGACCGCGAACGGGTACGTCAGCAGCACCCGCCACGGGTCGTCGGCGGGGTTTCGGCCTGCGGCCGGCCGCATCGTCGTCGCACGCTGCGCGCCGTGGAGGTCGAGCAGGTTGGCGTGGCTGACGGTGACGCCCTTGGGCAGTCCCGTCGAACCCGACGTGTAGATGACGTACGCCGCGTTGTCGGTGTGCAGCCGGGTGCGGCGTTCGGCGTCGGTCACGGGGCCGGTGGGCAGCGCGGCGAGTTCCGCCGCGACCGCCGGGTCGTCGAGCGTCACGACGCGCACGCCGCCCAGCACCGCGGCGAACTTCTGCGACAGGGCCTCGGTGGTCACCACGACGGTCGGCGCCGAGTCGGACACCATGTGCGAGAGCCGGTCCACCGGGTACGACGGGTCCAGCGGCAGGTACGCGCCGCCCGCGGTGAGGACGGCGGCGATCGCGACGACCGTCTCGGCGGACCGCGGCAGCGCCAGACCCACTCGCGATTCGGGTCCGACGCCGGCGCCGATCAGCAGACGCGCGAGGCGGGCGGAGTCGGACGCCAGTTCGGCGAAGGTCAGGGAGGTGTCGCCGTACACGACGGCCGTGCCCCGCGGGGTCCGCGACATCTGCTCGGACAGCAGGTCGGCGACGGTCGGGAAACCGGATTCGACCGCGGGTTTCGCGACCGCCCACTCGGAGAGGACGAGTTCGCGCTCGGACTCCGTCAGCGCCGCGACGGACGCGGCGCGGGCGCTGCCGCCTGCGGCGAGGGTGCCCAGGATGTGCAGCAGGCGGGCACCGATCCGTTCGGCGTCGGCGTCGCTGAACAGGGTCGGCCGGTAGTCGACGATCAGCTTCAGCGTCTCGGCGACACCGGCGGTGAGGACGAGCGGGTAGTTGGTGCCGTCGTGGCCGTCGACACCGGCGATGGACACGCCGCCGTCCCGCTGGGCGCGGTCGAGGGCGTCGCGGTCGACGGGGTAGCTCTCGAAGATGGTCAGTGTGTCGAACAGCTCACCGAGTCCGGTGTCGCGCTGGATGTCCGAGAGCCCGACGTACTGGTGGTCGAGGGTGCGGGCCTGCCCCTGCTGCACCCGCTGCAGCAGGTCGCGCACCGTTTCGGCGGCGTCGAGACGCACCCGCACGGGAACGGTGTTGATGAACAGTCCGACCATCGACTCGACGCCCGCCAACTCGGGCGGACGTCCGGACACGGTGGCGCCGAACACCACGTCGTCGCGGCCGAGCAGCCCGGACAGCAGCAGCGCCCAGCCGGTCTGCAGCACGGTGTTGAGCGTGACCCCGCTCGTGCGGGCGACCTCGGCGAGCTCGTCGCCGAGACCGGCCGGGACGTCGAGTTCGATGGCCCGGGAGTCGGTGGTGACGCGGGTCGAGCCCGGCGGGGTGAGCAGGCACGGCTCGTCCAGGCCCGACAGGGTTTCCTGCCACAGCGCCCGGGCGCGGTCGTGATCCTGGCGGCCGAGCCAGGCGAGGTAGTCGCTGTACTTGCGCACGGCGGGAAGACCGTTCGCGGTGCCGCCCGCCGCGTAGATCTCGAGCAGTTCCCGCACCAGGATCGGTGTGGACCAGCCGTCGACCACGATGTGGTGCGCGGTGAAGAGGAGCCGGACGGTGTCGGGGGCGAGCCGCACGAGCAGCCACCGGACCAGCGGCGGCTGCGCCAGATCGAACCAGGTGCGGAGGTCGTCGGCGAGTAGTTCGGCGATCCGCCGCTCCTGTTCCGCCGAGTCGTATTCCGTGAGGTCGACGGTCCGCCAGGGCACCTCCACCGCCCGGACGACGAGTCCCGCGTGGCGCCCGTCCTTGCGGGGCCGGAAGCACGTGCGCATCACCGCGTGCCGGTCGAGGAGGGCCTGCGCGGAGGCGCGCATCCGGTCGTCGTCGACCGGACCGTCCAGCCGGATCACCGATTGCACCGTGTACACGTCGGGTTCCGCACTCGCCGTGTCGTCCCCGTCGTCTGGTGCGGCGACCGTGCTGAGGAACAGCAGGCCCTGCTGGAGCGGCGAGAGCGGAACGATGTCTTCGAGCGCAGAAGTGCGGGTCATCTCAGTTTTCCGGTTCGGGTGGACCGCCGCGAGCGGACGGGCGGGAGTATCGGAGACGGTTCGGCCCCCGGGCCCGATGGACCCGGGGGCCGAACCCGACGGTGTTACTGCTTGTTGGCGGGCAGCTTCGACAGTCCCTCGTCGATGGAATCGAGTGCGAGGAGGGCGGTCTGGTAGGTGGCGGCCAGAGCGTGCTGGACGGGCACGACGTTGCCGGCCTGCACGGCGGGCAGCGACTTCCACAGCGGGGAGTCCATCAGGGCCTGCAGTTCGGGGCTGACCTTGCCGTCGGGGCCGACGCCGTAGACGATGACGTCGACGTTGCCGAGGCTTGCCGCGATCTGCTCGGTCGACACGAACTCACCGTGGACATTCGCCGGATCGGCGGGCTGACCGGGGAATTGGAGCCCGAGGTCGTCGAACAGGTTGGTGGTGTAGGACGAGGTGAACTCACGGTAGAACTCGCCCGGGTCACCGGCGCAGCTGTCGCAGACACCGCCGAACGTCAGCTTGCCCAGCGAATCCTTGTACTTCGCGGCGATCTGCGCGGCCTTGTCGTCGTACTGCTGCTTGAACTCGCCGTAGTTGTCGGAGACAGCGGCGGCGTCGGCGAACTGCTCGCCGAGCGTGCGCCACTCTCCGGGAGCCTTCGGCCCGAGGAAGACGACCGGGGCCAGCGACTGCAGCTTGGCCATGTCGACCATCGACTGCGCACGGGCGGGGACGCCCATGATGATCAGGTCGGGCTCGGCGGCCGAGACGCCCTCGTAGTTGAGGGTCGAAATGTCCGCGTCCTGGGCAACCTTCGGCAACGCGTCGTAGGCGGCCTTCGTCTCGGCGTCCATGTTGTCGACCTCGCGGGTCCACTCGCACACCGCGGACAGGTTCGCCTTCGCCTGGATCAGCGGAAGGACCGCGTACCCGCAGGCGACGATGCTCTGCGGCTCGGCCGGGATCTCGATCGCGCCGTTCTGCGCCTCGAACGTCCGCTTCTCGGAGCTCGCGGCCGCCGAGGAGGTGGCGCCCGAGTCGCTGCCGGCGCTGTCGTCGGAGCTGCTACAGCCCACGACTCCGACGGCCAAGATTGCCGTCGCACCCAAAACCACCGCCTGGCGCAACCGCGACAGTTCCTTTAACTGCATGACCCACTCCGCATCTCGAATTGCCGGACAGTTGCCCGGGCTCGGTTGGTTAGGCTATCCGAAGCAGCCTGCCTCGCCAATACCTACGATTTACCAACTCTTGGTTACTGGAACTCGAGCTCGAATTCATCGATCTCCGACTGATCCAATTCGCCCAGAGTGAGATCCGACGGCGTGTACCCGCCCGCGGTCTCCAGACCGGCGTGCCCGGCGAGCGCCGTCAGCGCGGCGACCCAGCCCTCGGCCAGTTCGGTGACGAGCGTCTCCGACAGGACGGACGGGCTGTACCCCCAGGTGGCGCGCAGCACCGGACCGTCCTCCGACTCCTCCGTCAGCGCGCCGATCTCCAGGGCGTGGCTGACCGGCATGGCCGCGTCGGTGGCCCCACCGAGCGCGGCCCCTTCCGGTGCCGTCGACCAGTCACCGCCGTCGGTCTCGCCGAGCGTGAACCGACCCAGGTAGTTGAACCCGATCTCGGGCGCCGCCGAACCTCCGGCCCCTGCCGCCCGCTCCGGGTGCAGGTACTTCAGCATGCCGAATCCGATTCCGCTGTCCGGTATCTCGCGCAGCTGCTCCTTGACCCGTTTGAGTGCGTCACCGGCAGCGGCGCCGCCGGCGTACGCGTCGTCGAGGTCGATGCCCTGCGCGTCGAGGAGCACCGGGTACAGGGTGGTGAACCAGCCGACGGTGCGGGCGAGATCCGCGCCGGGGACGGCCTGTTCCTCCCGTCCGTGACCTTCGAGGTCGACCGGGACGGCGCCGCCGCCGTGCCGGGCGGCGGTCAACGCGAGTGCGGTGAGCAGCACGTCGTCGACCTTCGCGTGGAAGCGTTCCGGCACCGTCGTCAGCAGGGCCTCGGTGACCGAGGACGGCACCTCGACCTGGATCCGGGCGGTCGCGTCGATGGTGTCGCGCCGCGGATCGAGTGGGCCGGAGGCGAGCCGGGCCCGGTGCGCGCCGTCCGCGGTCGCCCTCTGCCACAACGGCCGCTCCCCGGTGCGGCTCGCGGCCTCCTCGGTGAGCCCCGTCGACCACAGCCGGAACGGCGTGCCCGCCCTCGAAATCGGTTCCCCCGCACAGGCCGCCGCGAGGTCCGGCACCAGGATGCGCCACGACACCCCGTCCACCACCAGATGGTGGACCACCATCAGCACGCGGCCACCGGCGCCGCCGCCCGCATCGAAGAACACCACCCGGACCACGACCCCGGCTTCGGGATCGAGCGCCGCGTAGGCGCTTTCGGTGGCCTCCGCGACGGCACGCTCCCGCTCCGCGGACCCGAGACCGTCGACGTCCACCCGCGAGACGACGTCCGCGGCCCGGACGGCGCCGGCCGGGGGCACGTCGAACTCCGCGCCGTCGAACCGGGCCCGCAGCATGTCGTGGACGTCGAGCAGCCGCTGCACCGCGGCCTCCAGCGCCTCCCCCGTCAGCCCTGCCGGGGCGGTCAGCAGCCGGGACTGCGCGAACCTCGTGTACGGCCCGCCACGCTCGAGCAGGTCGTGCACGATCGGGGTGGCCGGAATCCGGCCCGCCGCCGACGCTTCCAGCTCGGCCTCGTCCACCTCGGCCGCGTCGATCTCCAGCACCCGGACCAGTCCGGCGACGGTCTTGTGCTCGAACACGTCCCGCGCGGTGAACCGCAGACCGGCGGCCCGCGCCTTCGACACCAGCTGGATCGAGACGATGCTGTCGCCGCCGAGCACGAAGAAGTCGTCGTCGGGCCCGACCGTGTCCAGTCTCAGGATCTCCGCGACGACGGCACACAGCCGGCGTTCGAGGTCCGTGGCGGCTTCCCGCGACGTGCCGAGCGCCGAGAAGTCCGGCGCGGGCAGCGCCTTCCGGTCGACCTTGCCGTTCGGGGTCACCGGCAGCTCGTCCAGCAGGACGGTCGCGGCGGGCACCATGTAGTCGGGCAGTGCGGCCGCGACGTGTGCACGCAACGCCTCCGCGTCGAGGCCGCGCCCCACGGCGTACGCCACGAGGCGTTTGCGGCCCGGATCGTCCTCCCGGGCCACGACCACGGCGGCGTCCACCCCCGGATGCAGGGCGAGGACCTGCTCGATCTCACCGAGTTCCACGCGGAATCCGCGGATCTTCACCTGATCGTCGGCGCGGCCGAGGTACTCGAGTGTCCGGTCCGCGGACCACCGCACCAGGTCCCCGGTCCGGTACAGGCGCTCCCCCGGCCCGCCGTACGGGTCGGCGACGTAGCGCGAGGCGCTGAGGCCGGGGCGCCGGAGGTAGCCACGGGTCACCCCCGGTCCCCCGACGTACAGTTCGCCGGGCACGCCGGGCGGCACCGCCCGCAGTCGCCGGTCCAGGACGTACGCGCGGCCGCCGGCGACGGGGGTGCCGATGGTCGGGCGGGCGCCCGGGAGGATGTCGGCGACCGCGGCGTCGACGGTGGCCTCGGTGGGGCCGTACATGTTCCGCGACCGGATGCCGTCCGCCGCCGCGTCGCCGAGCGCCGTCCACAGATCCGCGGGTACGGCTTCGCCGCCGACGGCGAGCACGGTGGGTCGGTGGTGGGCTGCGTCGATCAGCCCGTCCGCGAGGAGTTCGCTCATCAGCAGCGGCACGCAGTCCACCGCGTCGATGCGGTGACGCCGCACGTAGTCGACGATGCCCGCCGAGTCCGCGAGCAGTTCCGACTCCAGCAGGTGGAGGGTGTGACCACCGAGCATCGACAGCAGCGGATCGACCGACGAGTCGAAGGCCAGCGAATAGGTGAGCAGCACGCGCAGTCGCGCGTCCGACGCGTCCCCGACGGTGCGTTCGTGCTGTGTGGCGAGCAGTGCCGCGACACCGCGGTGCGGGACGACGACGCCCTTCGGCTGTCCGGTCGAACCGGACGTGTAGATCAGGTACGCGGCGTTGTCCGCGGTGGTGCTGCCGCGGCGTTCGTGCGGCGCGATCGGGCCGTCACCCACCTCGCTCGACGCCCACGCGTCGAATGTCGCCTGGTCCAGCACGAGTGCGGGTTTCGCGTCGTCCCGCATGTAGGCGAGCCGCTCGGCCGGGTAGTCGGGGTCGAGTGGCAGATACGCGCCGCCGGCCTTCCAGACGGCCAGGATCGAGACGATCACCGGGATCCCGCGGGGCAGCATCAGCGCGACGACGGACTCCGGTCCGACGCCGCCGTCGATCAGGTGCCGCGCGATCCGGTTGGCGCGGCGATCCAGTTCCGCGAACGTCAGTTCCCGTTCCCCGCCGACGAGGGCGGGAGCGTCCGGGGTGCGTTCCACCTGGCGGGCGAACAGCACGTCGAGGGTGACGGCGTCGTCCCCGGCCGCCGCCGTGTCGGTGCCGCCCCGGCGAAGCCACGCCCGCTCCTGCGCGGATAGCAGTTCCACCGCGGACATCCGGACACCCGGATCCGCGGCGAGCGCCTCGAACACGCGGACGGTGCGCGCCGCGAGCGCGTCGGCGGTCGCCGCGTCGAACAGGTCGCGGGCGTAATCGACACGGACGCGCATCGATCCGTCCGGCTCGTCGATCACGTCGAACGTCAGGTCGAACATCGCCGTGTCGTTCGAGACGAACGACACCTGCGGCGAGAATTCCTCGAACAGGCTGATCGGCGGCGGCGCCTGGTGCTGCACGAGCACCTGGAACAGCGGGTGCCGGGCGGCACTGCGCTCCGGGTTGAGGGCCTCGACCAGCCGGTCGAACGGCACGTCCTGATGCGCGTACGCCGCCAGGTCCGTCGCCCGGACGCGGCCGAGCAACTCGGCGAGGGTCGGGTCGCCCGACAGGTCGGTGCGCAGCACCACCATGTTGACGAAGAACCCGACCAGCTCGTCGAGTTCCGTGCTCGGCCTGCCCGCGGTCGGGGTTCCGATCGGAATGTCCTCGCCCGCACCACTACCGGACAGCGCCACCGCGACGGCGGTGTGCACGAGCATGAACATCGTCGCGCCCGCGTCGCGGGCGCGGGCCCGGAGCGCGGTGACGGTGTCGAGCGACAGGGTGTGCTCGACGTGCGCGCCCTCGAACGTCGCGACCGGGGCGCGGCTCCGGTCCACCGGGAGCGTCAACTCCTCGGGCAGACCGGCGAGCCGTTCACTCCAGTACCCGATCTGCCGGGCGGACAGGCTGTCCGGGTCGGCGGGGTCGCCGAGCAGGTTTCGCTGCCACACCGCGAAGTCGGCGTACTGGACCGGCAGCGGCGCGGGCGGGGCCGTTCGCAGTCCGGTGCGCGCCTCGTAGGCCGCGCCCAGGTCGCGCAACAGAATCGGGGTGGACAATTCGTCGCTCGCGATGTGGTGCACGAGCAGCAGCAGCACCGATTCCTCCGGCGACACCCGCAGCAGCCGCAGCCGGATCGGGATCTCGGTCTCGAGGTCGAAGCCGTGCCGGGCGGCGGCAACGAGCCTGCCGTCGAGTTCCGCGGCCGTCACGTCCTCCACGACCAGCGGCGCGGCGACGTCGGCCAGCACGCGCTGGCAGCCCACGCCGTCGACGTCCGTGAGGACGGTGCGCAGCGTCTCGTGCCGGGCCAGGACGTCGGCGAGGGCGCCGCGGAGGGCGGTGTCGTCGACCGTGCCGTGCAACCGCATGGTCACCGGGACGTTGTAGGTGGGACTCGGTCCCTCCAACCGGAACTGGAACCACAGCCGCTGCTGCCCGAACGACAGCGGCATCGTCTCGGTGCGTGCCACGGGCACCAGCGGGGGGCGGCCGGGACCGGCCGCGTCCTGGGCGCACTGGGCCGCCATCGCCACCACGGTCGGGTTGTCGAAGACGGTCCGGATGCTCAGTTCCACCCCGAGCCGGTCCCGGGCCCGCGCGATCACCTTCGCCGCGGACAGCGAGTGCCCACCGAGCAGGAAGAAGTCGTCGTCGATGCCGATGGACGGCAGACCCAGGACCCCGGCGACGACGTCGCACAGTCCGGCCTCGAGTTCGGTGGACGGCGGCCGGGACGTGACCAGCGATCCGAAGTCGGGGTCCGGCAGGGCCTTCCGGTCCAGTTTGCCGTTGGACGTGAGCGGCAGCGCGTCGAGGACGGTGAACGCGGACGGCACCATGTACGCAGGCAGCCACTGCCCGACCTGCGCCCGCGCCGCCGCGACGTCGAAGACCGCGGCCTCCGATTCCTCGTCGACCAGCAGGTACGCGACGAGCTGCGACACCCCGCTGCCGTCGGTGCGGGCCACCGCGACGGCGCGCGTCACGCCCGGCAGCCGGGTCAGCGCGGTCTCGACCTCGCCGAGTTCCACCCGGAAGCCGCGGATCTTCACCTGATTGTCGCCGCGCCCGCGGTACACGATCTGCGCGGAGTTTCCGTCCGCGTCGGGCACCCACCGGACGACGTCCCCGGTCCGGTACATGCGGGACTCCCCGCCCGGGAACGGATTCGCGACGAACCGTCCCGCCGTGAGCCCGGGGGCGCCGAGGTAGCCGCGCACCACACCCGGTCCGGTGACGTACAGTTCGCCGTCCACTCCCGGCGGCACCGGGGCGAGGCTGTGGTCGAGCACGTAGGCGCGGAGATTGGCGACGGGCCGCCCGATCACCGGTGTCGCGCTGTCGGCGACGGCGGCGACGAGGACGTCGACGGTGCCCTCGGTGGGGCCGTAGAAGTTGAACGCCTCACCGTGCCTGCCGCGCAGCTGCTCCCACAGCCGGTCGGTGACGGCGTCGCCGCCGAACCCGACCGTCGGCACGGTGCCCGCGGGGAACAGGTCGGCGTCGACCACCTGCTCGAGCTGGGACGGCGACAGTTCCACGAAGTCCCAGCCCTCGGCGAGGGCGAGGACCGCGAGCTGGTCCGGATCGCGTTGGGTCACTTCGTCGACGATGCGCAGGGAGTGCCCGCCCAGCATCCACAGGTGCGGGCCCCAGGACGCGTCGAACGAGAACGACCACACGTGACCGACCCGCAGCCGGGACTTGCCCGCCGCCGCGCAGGCCCGGGAGAAGACGTGGTGGCGGTGACTGTGGAACAGGTTGACCGCACCGCGATGCGGCACCTCCACGCCCTTCGGCCGCCCGGTCGAACCGGAGGTGTGGATGATGTACGCGGTTTCGAGGTCGTGGATCCGGCGTCCGCGTTCGAGGTCGGACAGACGGTGCCCCGCAAGCGCGGCCAAAGTCGCGGTCAGGGCGGCGTCGTCGAGCACGACCGGCTCGGGCAGCCCGGCCGCCGCGGCGATCCCGGCGATGCGCGACGTGGCGTCGCCGCCGGTGAGGATGCATCCCGGTGCCGTCTCGGTGAGCACGTGACCGAGGCGTTCGGCCGGATGGTCGGGGTCGAGGGGGATGCAGGTCGCGCCGGCCTCGAGCGCCGCGAACAGCGCCACGATCGTGTCGACCGACCGGGGCAGCGCGACGGCCACCCGCCGGTGCCTGCCCAGCCCGTGGGACAGCAGGTGCCGGGCCAGCCGCCCGACCCGCGCCTCGAGTTCGCCGTACGTGAGCGTGGTGTCCGCGTCGACGACGGCCTGCGCGTCCGGGTCGCGGTCCACGACGGCGTGGAACAGGTCGACGAGCGTCAGTCCCGGCGGGACCGGCAGGTCGGATGCGTTCCAGTCGTGCAGTACCCGCTGCAGTTCCGCGTCGGAGAGGATCGGGAGGCGGGCGAGCGGGATCCCTGGTCCGGCACCGTCCGGCAGGTCCGCCACCGCGGCGAAGAGCCGCTGCAGGCGGTCGGTGTGGACGCGGAGGTCGGACTCGGTGAACGTGTCGGCGTCCGCGTCGACCCACACCTCGAGACCGCCGACGGCGTCGAGCGGCCGCACGGTCACCATGAAGTCCTGCAACGGGCCGCGCGCCACCGAGTGCACGCCCCCGCGAATGTCGCCGAACAGCAGCCGATCTCCGAACGGTTTGACGTTGATCGACGGCCCGATCACCCCGCGGGACCCGGCGGGGAGCCGCAGGTCACGCTGAATGTCCTCACCGCGGTACCGGTAGTGCGCCCGGCACTCGGCCACAGCCGAGCGGACGTCGCCGATCAGGTCGCCGAGCGTGTGCGCGGCCGTCGGCTGCAACCGCAGCGGAACGACGTTCACCGCGGACATGGGCACGCCCATCGAGGCGCTGCCGAGGCGGTTCATCACCGGGAATCCGATGGTCAGGTCGGAACGGCCGGTGGCGGCCCGCAGGTAGGCGACGACGGTCGCGGTCACGACGTCGCCCCAGCTCGCGGACATCGCCTTGCCGACCGCGCTGAGACCCCGCTGCTGGTCGGCGGTGAGCGTCCACCGCACGGCGCGGGACCGGCGGGCGATCCCCCCGGACCCGTCACTTGGGTTTTCGCTTTCCCCGCCGAGGAGGACGGCCTCGTCGACGTCGGACAGGTACCCGGACCAGAATTCGCGGTCCGCGGCGAACTCCGCGGTGTCCCGGTAGTCGAGTTCTTCCTGCACGACCGGCCCCACCGGGGTGAACTTCGACGCCGGCACGTCGTCGCCGCGCAGGTCCGCGGTGTAGCGTTCGGCGATCCGCCGGGAGAAGAGGCCGAAGCCATACGCGTCGATGACCAGATGGTGGACGCAGAGATACACGACCACCCAGTCGTCGGCGAGAACGAGCAGTGCGGCACGCACACACGGGTCGGTGAGCGGATCGATGACGCCGGCGACGTCTTCGGCCATCCACTGCTGCGCGGCGGCCCACGGGTCCGCGGAGTGGCGCAGATCGACGCGCACCGGTTCGGCGAGCGGGCGGGCTCCCGGGTACTGGAACACCGTTCCGTCGGCTTCGACGCCGAACCCGGCGGTGAGAACCTCCGCGTCGTCGGCGGCGCCTCGCACGGCACGGGCAGCGGCGGCCAGGTCGACGGATCCGCGCAGTTCGATGCATTCCGCCGTGTTGAACACGGGGTTGTCCGGGGTCAATTGCTGGGCGAACCATACGCCCGACTGGGCACGCGTCAAGGGCACTGCGGCGGTCGACATGAATTGACATCCTCTTCTTGGTGACGAATTCAACTGTCCGAATGGACATCACGGCCTGCAAAGCGAGCGCCGGGCGAATAGGAACAATACCAAAGGTTAGCCTTACCGTATAAGGTCTGGGTCGCGGTGCCCCCACCGCGACGAATGTCCGAGTTGTCCGTAATCGAGAGGTGATCACACATGGAATCGACGGCCGTTGCCGAGTCCACAGAGACTTCGGCGGATCTTCCGCCGGCCGCGCCGTTCGTCCTCTCCCGCCCACACGGCACCGTGATCGCCGACGGCATCCGCACCGGATTCGACTCCGCCCGCGACGCCGCCGCGGCCCTGACGAGCGGCACCGTCACGTCGGTGGCCGGCGCGCTCGCCTTCGACCCGTCGCATCCCGCCGCGCTGGTCGCACCGCAGACGCTGCGTCATCACCCGGGAAGCTGGACTCCCCGCCTGCGGACGCTTCCGCCCGTGCGCGCCGGGGCGTCGATCCCCCCGGAAGACGAGCACCTCACCCGCGTCGCCGCCGCGATTTCCGTGCTGCGCGAACCCGAGGCCGCACTGCACAAGGTGGTGCTCGCCCGGTCGGTCGTCCTGCACGCCGAAGAACCGCTGCACCCGCACACCCTGCTCGCCCGGCTCGTCGCGAACGACCTCGGCGGCAACGGCTTCAGCGTCGATCTGAGCGCCGCGGGAACCGGGTGGTCGGGACGGCACCTCGTCGGCTCGAGCCCGGAGGTACTCATCCGCCGCCGCGGCGACACCGTGACCTGCCATCCTCTCGCCGGTTCGGCTCCCCGGCACGCCGACCCCGAGATCGACCGGCAGACAGCGGAGAACCTCGCCTCCTCGGAGAAGAACCTGCGCGAGCACGCCCTCGTCGTCGACGCACTGCGCGCGAGCCTCGAACCGTTCTGCACCGAACTCGACATCCCCGACCGGCCCACCCTCACCAGCACACCGCAACTGTGGCACCTCGGCACCCCCGTCGCGGGACGGCTGCGGGACCGCTCGGTGACCGCACTGGATCTCGCCGTCGCCGTGCACCCGACACCGGCCGTGTGCGGCACCCCCACCGGCGCCGCGCGTGCGCTGATCGGCGAACTCGAGGGCGACCGCGGCTTCTACGCCGGCGCCGTGGGCTGGGCCGACGCCGACGGTGACGGCGAATGGATGGTCACCATCCGCTGCGCGCAGATCGACGCCGACGGCACCACCGTCACGGCGTACGCGGGCGGGGGCATCGTCGCCGCCTCCGAACCGGACGACGAACTCGCCGAGACCACAACCAAACTGGGCACCGTCCTCGCGGCACTGGGACTTCCCCGATGAGCGGCACGACACTGGTCGTCGGGGCGGCGCAGGGCATCGGGCGGGCCACGGCCGTCACCCTGTCGCGTGCGGGCCACCGCCTGGTACTGCTCGACCGCGACACCGACGGCCTCGCCGCCACCGCCGCACTGCTCGACACTCCTCCGCTCGGCACCGCCGTCACCGACATCCGCGACACCACCGCCGTCACCGACACCGTCCGCCGGATCGAGGACGAGCACGGTCCCGTCACCGCCCTCGCGCACGTGGCCGGGGTGCTCGAGACCGGGTCGGTGCTCGACGCCGATCCCGCGAGCTGGCAGCGCGTGTTCGACGTCAACGTCACCGGTCTGGTCAACGTGCTGCGCGCCGTCGGCACCGGAATGCGGGACCGGTCGGCCGGTTCCATCGTCGTGGTCGGCTCGAACGCCGCCGGCGTCCCCCGCACCGGGATGGGCGCGTACGGCGCGTCCAAGGCCGCCGTCGCGATGATCGTCCGGGTGCTCGGCCTCGAACTCGCCGAATACGGAATCCGCGCCAACATCGTCGCCCCCGGCTCGACGGACACCGCGATGCAGCGGTCACTGTGGTCGGACCCCGCCGACGACACCGGGGCGCGCGGAGCGATCGACGGCGACCTCGGCTCGTTCAAGGTCGGCATCCCGCTCGGCCGCATCGCCGACGCCGCCGACATCGCCGACTCCGTCGAGTTCCTCCTGTCGGACCGGGCGCGGCACATCACCATGCAGGCGCTCTACGTCGACGGCGGCGCTACCCTCCAAGCCTGACGGCCCCGAACAGCCATGCCCGTGAAAGGACTTTCGATGACCACGAGCGTTCGCGCTCCCCTGGAGACCACCACCGGCTATCCCGCCGAACTCGTCGCACGCTACCGTGCCGCCGGGTACTGGACGGACGAGACGTTCCAGCAGTTCCTGGGCGCCCGCGCCGAGCGATTCGGGGACGCGATCGCCGTGACCGGACCGGACGCGTCCGGGGCCGACCGCGCCCTCACCTACCGGGAACTGTCCGACCGCGCCGACCGGCTCGCCGCCGGGCTGCAGTCGTCGGGGGTGCAGCCCGGCGACCGGGTGGTGGTGCAACTGCCGAACATCGTCGAGTACGTCGAGGTGATCTTCGCGGTCTTCCGGCTCGGAGCGCTGCCGGTGTTCGCGCTGCCCGCGCACCGCTCCCAGGAGATCTCCTACTTCTGCAGCTTCGCCGACGCGGCGGCCTACGTGATCACCGACACGCACGCCGGTTTCGACTACCGGGGCCTCGCCCGCGACGTGGTGGCGTCGGCGGAGAACCCGCCGCGGGTCATCGTGGCAGGCGACGCCGAGGAGTTCACCTCCCTCGACGAACTGCGGGCGGCGGAACCGATCTCGGACGCACCGGCGGCGGGTCCGGAATCCGTGGCGTTCCTGCAGCTCTCGGGCGGAACCACCGGGGTGTCGAAGCTGATTCCGCGCACCCACACCGACTACCTGTACTCGGTGCGCGAGTCGGACCGCATCTGCGGCATCGACGACAACACCCGCCTGCTGGTCGCTCTCCCTGCGGCGCACAACTTCCCGATGAGTTCCCCGGGCATCCTCGGCGTGCTGCACGCCGGTGGCCGCGTGGTGCTCGCCCCGGATCCCAGCCCCGACACCGCGTTCGCGCTCATCGAGCGGGAGGGCGTCACGATCGCGTCGCTGGTGCCGCCGCTCGCGTTGGCGTGGCTGTCCGCCGCAGGCCGCACGGAACGGGACATCTCGAGCCTCGAGGTGCTGCAGGTCGGTGGCGCGAAGTTCAGCGCCGAGGCCGCCAAGCGGGTGCGTCCCGAACTGGGGTGCACGCTGCAGCAGGTGTTCGGGATGGCCGAGGGACTGGTCAACTACACCCGGCTGGACGACCCGGAAGACACGATCGTCACCACCCAGGGCAGGCCGATCAGCCCCGACGACGAGGTGCGGGTCGTCGACGACCAGGGTGCGCCCGTCCCGGCCGGCACGTCGGGCCATCTGCTCACCCGCGGTCCCTACACCATCCGCGGGTATTACCGGGCTCCCGAACATAATTCGACGGCGTTCACCGAGGACGGCTTCTACCGCACCGGCGACATCGTCCGGCTCACCGACGACGGCTATCTCGTGGTCGAGGGCCGCGCGAAGGACCAGATCAACCGCGGCGGCGAGAAGGTGGCCGCGGAAGAGGTGGAGAACCATCTACTCGCGCACCCCGCCGTCGCCGACGTCGCGGTCGTGTCGATGCCCGACCAGTACCTCGGCGAACGCAGTTGCGCGTTCGTCGTCGTTCAGGGTGAGCAGCCGAAGGCCGTCGAACTCAAGAAGTTCGTCCGCGGCCGCGGACTCGCCGACTACAAGGTGCCCGACAAGGTGGTGTTCGTCGACGAGTTCCCGGTCACCGGTGTCGGCAAGATCAGCAAGTCGGAACTGCGCCGGGCACTGGAGAAGACGTTCGTCACGTCGTGACCCCAGCCACCACCAACACGATTGACGCCGGCACGCGTTCGTCGAGGGTTTTGGCGCACCCGCGCGACGACGCCCGTTCCAGCCTGGCCATGGAATGGCGAGCGCCTCCAAGGCGTTGGAGATGAGTATGAGCGATCAGCCAGAACTCAGCCCCGAGGGGTGGGTACGTGACCAGACCGAGAAGATCCTGGAACAGGGTACGACCGACGGCGTCCAGGTGTTGGACCGTCCGATCGTCCTGTTCACCACCACCGGGGCGAAGTCCGGCAAGAAGCGCTACGTCCCGTTGATGCGGGTCGAGGAGAACGGCAGGTACGCGATGGTTGCGTCCAAGGGCGGCGCACCCGGCCACCCGTCGTGGTACTTCAATGTGAAGGCGCACCCGCGGATCTCGGTGCAGGACGGGGCGACGGTTCGCGACCTCACCGCGCGTGAGATCGACGGCGCCGAGCGCGAGCACTGGTGGGAGCTGGCGGTAACCGCTTTTCCGCCGTATGCGGAGTACCAGACCAAGACCGAACGACGGATCCCGGTCTTCGTGCTCGAGTGACCTGCCGTCGCGGCTGAAGGACCGTCACTCCCAACGCACTCCGCGGCGCGAAGTGCGTTGGGAGCGGTCGGTTCAGCCGAGTGCGGCCAAGCGTGTCCAGGTGTCGACGACGGTGTCCGGGTTCAGCGACATGGACTCGATGCCCTGTTCGAGCAACCATTCGGCGAGATCGACATGGTCGCTGGGCCCCTGCCCGCAGATACCCACGTACTTGCCGCGCGCCTTGCACGCCGAGATCGCCGCTGCGAGCATGTGCTTCACAGCGGGGTCACGTTCGTCGAAGGAGTCTGCGACGAGCGCGGAATCGCGGTCGAGCCCGAGCGTCAACTGCGTCATGTCGTTCGATCCGATGGAGAACCCGTCGAAGTGGTCCAGGAACGCGTCGGCGATGACCGCGTTCGAAGGCACCTCGCACATCATGATGACCTCGAGTCCGTTCTCGCCGCGGCGAAGGCCGTGCGAGGCCAGCAGCGAGATGACACCTTCGGCCTCGGTGAGGGTTCGGACGAACGGGATCATGATCTTGACGTTGGTCAGGCCCATCTCGTCGCGGACGTAGTTCAGTGCGGCGCATTCCATGGCGAAACAGTCGGCGAAGTCCTCCGACAGGTACCGCGACGCGCCGCGGTAGCCGATCATCGGGTTCTCCTCCTCGGGCTCGTAGAGTTCGCCGCCGACGAGCTTCGCGTACTCGTTGGACTTGAAGTCCGACATGCGCACGATCACCGGATGCGGCGCGAAGGCTGCCGCGATCGTCGCGACGCCTTCGGCGACCCGGTCCACGAAGAACTCGCGGGCGCCCGGATAGGCGGCGATCGCCTCACCGATCTGCTCCTTCAGCGACCCGTCGAGGGTGTCGAAGTCGAGCAGGGCCTTCGGGTGGATACCGATTTGGCGGTTGATGATGAACTCGAGGCGCGCGAGTCCGACACCACTGTTCGGCAGGCGGGAGAATGCGAACGCCTGTTCAGGGGTACCGACGTTCATCATGATCTTGGTGCTGATCTCGGGCATCGCCTCGATCGAGGACTCGGTGACGTCGAAGTTGAGCAGCCCTTCATATACGTAACCGGTGTCGCCCTCCGCGCACGAGACTGTCACCTCGCGACCGGCGGTGAGCGACCGCGTGGCCCCACCGGTACCGACGACGGCGGGAATGCCCAGTTCGCGCGCGATGATCGCGGCGTGACAGGTGCGGCCACCGCGGTTGGTGACGATGGCGCTGGCACGCTTCATGATCGGCTCCCAGTCGGGGTCGGTCATGTCCGCGACGAGCACCTCACCGGCCTGGAACTCGTGCATCTGTTCCACCGATTCGAGCACCCGGACGGCGCCGGCTCCGATGCGGGCGCCGATCGCCCGGCCTTCGACGAGGACCGAGCCGGTCTCGTTGAGCCGGAACCGCTGCTGGCCGGTCACCGCGGCCCGCGACTGCACGGTCTCCGGACGCGCCTGCAGGATGTACAGCTCGCCGTCGACGCCGTCCTTGCCCCACTCGATGTCCATCGGACGCCCATAGTGCTCCTCGATCAGCAGCGCCTGGCGGGCGAGCGCCTCGACCTCCGCGTCGGTGAGGCTCAGCAGTCGCCGATCCACGGGCTCGACGTCGACGAACTCCGTCGTCCGGCCGACCGAGCGGTCGGCGGTGTAGACCATCTTTGTCGCTTTCGATCCGACGCCGCGCTTGAGAACCGCAGGACGGCCCGCGCGCAGGGCAGGCTTGTACACGTAGAACTCGTCGGGGTTCACCGCACCCTGGACGACGGCCTCACCCAGGCCGTACGAGGAGGTCACGAACACAGCGTCGGCGAAGCCCGACTCTGTGTCGATGGTGAACATGACCCCGGACGTGCCGATGTCGGAGCGCACCATCTTCTGCACGCCCGCGGACAGAGCGACGGCGTCGTGGTCGAACTTGTGGTGCACCCGGTACGCGATGGCGCGATCGTTGTACAGCGACGCGAACACCTCGTGCATCGCCTGCAGGATCGCGTCGATGCCGCGCACATTGAGGAAGGTCTCCTGCTGCCCGGCGAAGGACGCGTCCGGAAGGTCCTCGGCGGTCGCGCTGGACCGCACGGCGAACGACACGTCGTCCGATCCGCCCGACAGCTCCGCGTACGCCGTCCGGATGTCGGCCTCGAGATCGGTCGGGAACGGCTGCTCCATGACCGCCGCGCGGATCTCACGGCCCGCCTCGGCCAGCGCCTGCACGTCGTCGGTGTCGAGGGCGGCGAGCCGCGCGCTGATCTTCTCGGCCAGGACGGTGCCCGCAGCGCTCGGTTGATTCACGAATCGGCGGAACGCGTCGGCGGTCGTCGCGAAGCCGTTGGGGACCCGGACCCCGACGTTGGTCAGGTTGCGGACCATCTCGCCCAGAGACGCGTTCTTGCCGCCCACCTGCTCGAGATCGGCGAGGCCCAGGTCGGCGAACCATCGGACGTTGCTGTTCATGGACGGGCTCCTCAATCGTGACGGTGGGCCCTGCGTGCGAGCACTTGCAGGATGAGTGTGGACATTTCTTCGACGGATTTGGCCGACGAGTCGATGACGGGCAGGTCGTGCGTACGGTACAGCTCCTCCGCACGCTTGAGTTCGTAAGCGCACTGGCGCAGCGACGCGTACGTCGAGTCTGGGCGACGTTCCGTCCGGACCGCGCTGAGACGAGCCGCGGTGGTGATTATCCCGAAGCAGCGGTCCTGCAGATGCAGGATGGGGCGTGGCAGGTCGGTGCTCACCAGATCCTCGTCGACCAGAGGGTAGTTCGCGACGCGAAGTCCGTGTTGCAGTGCGAGGTACATGGTCGTCGGGGTCTTGCCGCAGCGCGACGGCGCAACCAGGATCACGTCGGCCTTGTCCAGCGTGCGGACACTTTGGCCGTCGTCGTGTTCGATCGCGTACTCGACGGCCTGCATACGCGCGTTGTAGCGCTTGACATCGCCCACGCCGTGCAGGCGCGCGGGGGTCCGGGCGCCCCGGGTGCCGAGGATGGACTCGACCTGCTGCATGTGCATGTCGAAGAAGTCGATCACAGGTGCGCGGGTCCGCTGCAATTCGTGACGAACGTCATCGAGCGCGGCCGTGACGAACACCAGGGGTGTCATGCCGCGGTCCATCGTGGCGTCGATCCTGCGCACGACCTCGCGGGCGTCGTCGGGCGTGGTGATGAACGGGATCAGTGTCCGCTCGAACCGGTGGTCGGGAAAGTGCAGGAGCAGGGCGTTGCCCATGGTCTCCGCGCTGATCCCGGTGCTGTCCGAGAGGAAGAAAACCGGGATCGTGTCACCGGCATACGTCTCAGTCACCGGTCCATTCCTATCGTCGCCGTCACACGGTGGGCTCCATCTTTTCCTAGACGCTTTTCGAGCTGTCAGGCAGGTCGCGTAACGGGCCGTTGATGAGGTGTTCACGGAGGTCGCGGAGCACCTCCACGTCGCGGACGCTGCACCTTCACCGCGACGCAGCGATCTCGACGACCTTCGCCCGCTCGGGCGGCCGGTCGGAGACGTGGTGAGGACGGCACTCGTTCCACGAGCTCGGCCGGGGAACAGCCCGACCACGGTCCGACACCCCGGCCTCGTCGCCGGCCACGGTGTCTGTCCGTCGGTCAGGGCGACGATCACGTCGGGTCGACCGGCGCCGCGGGGTACCCGGTCGAAGCCGGCGCGAAGGTCCGTTCCGCCGCCCCTGCCAGCGGTATGTCCTCGGCCGGCACAGGGCGTGCACGGCTACGCTCGGGCCTGCAACCGTGTAGCCGAGGGTGACGAGGAGACGTCCGTATGTGCCTGGTCCTGTTCGCCTGGCATACGCGCCCCGATCTCCCCCTCGTCGTCGCGGCCAACCGCGACGAGTTCTACGCCCGCCCCACCGAACCGCTGCGCCGATGGGACGACGGCTTCGTCGCGGGCCGCGACCTGCTGGCAGGCGGCACGTGGATGGGCATCTCCGACACCCTGCGGTTCGCGGCCGTCACCAACGTGCGCGACGGCGCCCCCGCGACCGGCGCCCGGTCCCGTGGAGTCCTACCCGTCGACTACCTCCGCAGCCGGCTCTCACCCGCCGACCACGCCGAACAGGTGGCTGCGACCGCCGCCGAGTACGGCAGCTTCAACCTGCTCGTCGGCGACCCCGCGGAACTGTGGTGGGTCACCAACCGGCCGCACGGTCGCAGGCAGCGCGTCGAACCCGGCGTCCACGGCCTGTCCAACGCCGAACTCGACACCCCGTGGCCGAAGGTGACGGGCGGCACGCAGGCGTTCGCCGCCGCGCTCGCCGCCGACGACGGCAGTCCCGAATCAGATCCGGGGACGTACTTCGACGTGCTCGCCGACAGCGACCCGGCACCGTGGGACGCGCTGCCCGACACGGGCATCGAACCCGAACTCGAACGCGCCCTGTCGTCCCGGTTCATCCGCCACGGCGGGTACGGGACGCGGGCGTCGACCGTGCTGCGGGTCCGGGCGGACGGCACCTACGACATCACCGAACGACGGTTCGACGAGAACGGCCCCCTCCCCCCACGTGAGTGACAAAGTGTGCTCCCGCACGCTTTGCCACTCACCTCAGGGAGGAGCGGATGACCCCCGCCGTCTGGTCGAGCGCGATCCGGCTCGGCGACTTCGGCATTCCGCGCAGCCCGAACCCGTCACCGGCGGTGCGCGGGACGACGTGCAGGTGGACGTGGAAGACCTCCTGGCCGGCGGCGATCCCGTCGGCCAGGAACAGGTTGACGCCCTGCGCCCGCATCGGCCCGTGCCGCAACGCGGTCGCGATGCGCTGCCCCACCGCGAACACCGCCGCGCCGTCGCCCGGGTCGAGGTCGGCGAGCCCGCTCGCGTGCCGCTTCGGGACCACCAGCAGATGTCCGGACGTCCACGGCCGGATGTCCATGAACGCCAGCACGTTCTCGTCCTCGTGCACGACGCTGGCGTCGGATCGGCCCGACACGATCTCGCAGAAAATGCAGTTCACGCAGGCACCTCCGGTGCTTGTGCGTGGTTAGCGAGTGCAGGCACTCCTTAACCACGCACGGGCGGCGGAGCCGCCTACAGGATCGGGGACGGCTGGTAGGCGGCCGCCTCGGGGTTGGCGTCGACGAGCTTCTGCACCTGCGCGACGACCGTGGCGACCTGCGCCTCGGCGGCACCGATGAACGCCTTCTTGTCGGCGAGGGCCTCGTCGAGGGCGGCCCGGTCGAGGGGCAGGCGGTCGTCGGCGGCCAGGCGGTCGAGGAGGTCGGGCTCCCTGCCCTGCTCGCGCATCGCCAGCGCGACGGCGACGGCGTGTTCCTTGATGACCTCGTGCGCGGTCTCCCGGCCGACTCCGGCCCGCACCAGCGCCATCAGGACCTTGGTGGTGGCGAGGAACGGCAGGTACCGGGTGAGTTCCTTCTCGATGACGGCGGGGTAGGCACCGAACTCGGCGAGCACCGTCAGGAACGTCTCGATCAGTCCGTCGATCGCGAAGAACGCGTCCGGCAGCGCGACGCGGCGCACCACCGAGCAGAACACGTCACCCTCGTTCCACTGCGCGCCCGCCAGCTCGGCGGCCATGGACGCGTATCCGCGGAGCACGACCTGCAGTCCGTTGACGCGCTCGCAGGAGCGGGTGTTCATCTTGTGCGGCATCGCCGACGACCCGACCTGGCCGGGCTGGAAGCCCTCGGTGACCAG
>JBCEBZ010000159.1:0-5389 GCA_039206675.1 Rhodococcus sp. (in: high G+C Gram-positive bacteria)
GGTGGGAGCGATCCTCGAGGTGTGGCGACTGGATGCCCTTCGCGATGAGGATTCGCTGCAAGGTGGCGGTCAGCCGACTCGTTCGGTGCCGCGGTCGGGTTCGAAGAGTTGCTCGGACCGATCGCCGCGGCTGCGGGGGATGAGGAGGCACGCGAGCCCGCCGAGGAGGGCGATCGCGCCGAAGATGGCGAAGACCCATCCGAAGGGGAGGTCGGCGGAGAGGAGAACGCCGCCGAGTAGCGGGCCGGTGACGGCGCCGAGTCGCCCGATTCCGGTCGTGAGTCCGAGTGCGGAGGCGCGGATCCGTGCGGGGTAGTGCGTGGCGACGTATCCGAAGAGCACGATCTGTGTGCCGATCGATCCGGCGCCGGCGAGGAGGACGACGAAGTACATCGCCTGCGGAGGTGGGGCTGTCGCCATGCCGCCGACCGCAATCGTGGCGAGGAGGAACGCGGATGCCGCGACGGGACGACTGCCGAACCGGTCCGCCAGTGACGACCCGCTGATGCCGCCGATGATGGCGCCGGCGTTGAGCAGTACCTGGAAGGTCAGCGCGGAGCCCGTGCTGTACCCGGCTTCCCGCATCAATTCGGGAAGCCAGGTGTTGAGCCCGAACACGAGCAGGAAGCCGATGAAGTTGGCCGCGGCGAAGAGGAGGAGGGTGGGAAGCGAAGCGGGAGTGAAGAGTTCACGCAGCGGGGAGGTTCGAGTGGGGGCCGACTGCGGGCGATCCGGTCCTGATGGGGGTGCGGTTTCCGGGACGACTCGCCAGGCGAACGGCAGAACCAGCACGAGTGCGAGCGCGCCCAGCGCCCACAGACCGCGGAAGCCGAGGATGTCGTGCAGCTGCAGGGCTGCGAGCGCCGCGAGGACGCCGCCGACCGGTAGGCCGGCCAGCATCAGTGCGTTCAGGCGGTTGCGTTCGGTGTCGCGGGCCACTTCGACGACGAGGGCGATCGCCACGGGGGCGATGCCGCCGAAGCCGAGGCCGGCGAGGAAGCGGAACAGTCCCAGGAATGCGGGCGTGGGTGCCGCGGCGACGGCGAGCATGGCCACGGAATACCAGATCAGGCATCCGAGGAACAGGCGTCGTCGCCCGAACCGGTCGGTGAGTGTGCCGGCGGCGACGGCACCGAAGAACATGCCGAGCAGGGCGTAGCTGCCGATGGCGCCGGCCTCGATTCGGGTCAGGGACCAGGGTTCGTAGGTCAACAGGGCCGGGATCGTCGATCCGTAGATGATCAGGTCGTAGCCGTCGAAGATGATGGCGGCGAAGCAGATTGCCACGACGGCATAGCGCCTGACGTGCTGTGTGTGAGGGGGCATGCGAACTCCAGGGGTGTGAAGTGGGTAACACGATTGTCGTCATTTCGATACCGGTGTCAATAGTTCGACATCAATATTGACAATTCGACTCGACCGTCGATAGTGTGACGTCTATGACAGGAAACCTCGCCACGCCACCTGCCGCGTCGGAGTCCGCCGAAGACGGGCTCACGCCCTATCCGTCGCACGCCGTCGATCGGTACCGCCACCTCGGGCTGTGGGCCGGCCGCTCCTTGCCTGCCGAACTGTCCGACGCGGCGCGTGTTCACGCGGACCGGGTCGCGCTCGTGACGCCCGAAGTGCGGTGGACCTATCGCGAACTCTTCTCCCGGGCAACACGGTTCGGTTCCGGACTGCTGGCCGGCACCGAACTGCGCGCCGGTGATGCCGTGATGTTCCAGATGGGGAACGTGGCCGAGACCGTGGTGGCGTACCTGGGGTGTCTGATCGCCGGGGTGCGGCCGGTGTGCACCCTGCCTCAGCACGGCGAGCGGGAGGTCGGCCTGCTCGCCGAGCACATCGGGGCCAGGGGGCTGCTCGTCCAGGCGGACTTCGGGCGCGGCGAACCGCTGAACACGGCCCGTTCGCTACTCGGCCGGGAAGTGATCGGCACCGTCGTCGTCGCCCGCGGCGAACCGATGGACGGCGCCGTCGCATTCGAGGACCTGATGCGGATCGGTGGCACGCGGCCGGTTCCGGATCCGGTGGATCCCGATCAGATCGTGGTCTTCCAGCTGTCCGGCGGCACCACCGGACTGCCCAAGGTGGCACCGCGCCTGCACGAGGAGTACGTCTACAACTCGAAGGCCTGGGCGGCGGCACTCGGCTGGTCACCGGCAACGACACTGCTCTACCCGCTGCCGCTGCTGCACAACGCCGGCATCGCGCTCGCCCTGCAGCCCGCCCTGCTGTCCGGTGCATCCGTGGTGCTGGCGCCCAGTGCCCGCATCGACGTCCTGCTCGACCTGATCGAGGCCGAGCGTCCGACGACACTGCCGCTGGTTCCCCCCGCTCTGGCCATCCGCTTGCTCGAGGAACCGCGCAGCCGCACCGTGGACCTGTCCTGCATCGAGGACTATATCGTCGGTGGCCAGAGGCTGCCGGTGGAGATCGCCGAACGGTTGCGTGACGAACTCGGTATCTCGGTGCGGCAGATGTTCGGCATGGCGGAGGGGATGTTCCTGGTCACCCCCGACGAGGGCAGTGAGGAACTCCGGTTTCATACTGTCGGGCAACCGATCTCGGCGTCCGACGAAGTGCGCATCCTCGAGATCGACGGTACCGCCGAGGTGCCGTTCGGAGAGGTCGGCGAATTCTGCGTCCGGGGCCCGTACACCATCCGCGGCTACTACCGCGCCGAACGGCACAACGCCGACGCGTTCACGGGCGACGGCTTCTATCGCACCGGCGATCTCGCCCGTGCACACCACCTCGACGGCACCACGGTGTATTCCATCGAAGGCCGGATCAAGGACGTCATCAATCGGGGTGTGGAAAAGATCCACGCCGAAGAGGTCGAGGAACTGATCCTGCGCCATCCCGACGTGACCAACGCCGCCCTCGTCGCCATGCCCGACGCGGTGCTCGGCGAGCGCGCCTGCGTCTATCTGATCCTCGAGCAGAACGCCCCACACCTGACCGTGTCCACTCTCGGGGAATTCCTCCTCGGGCAGGGCCTGGCCAGGTACAAGCTGCCCGAACGGGTCGAGATCGTGGACGAATTCCCGCTCTCCAACGTCGGGAAGGTATCGAAGAAGACACTGCGCGAGCAGATTACGGCCGTGCTGCTGGCCGAGCACGAACACGACAATTCGCCCGTGACCGGCGCACGCTAGAGGGAGAGACACCATGGCCCATCGCACCATCGACGTCATCGGAGGCGGACCGGCAGGTCTGGCCGCCGCCCGCCTGATCAAGCTCGCGGACCCCTCGGCCCGGGTGACCGTGCACGAGCGCTCGGATTCGAGCACCGCGACGTTCGGGTTCGGTGTGAGCCTGACCGAGTCGACGATGCGTAATCTCGCGGCGGTCGATCCCGCCACCGCGGAGGAGATCCGCCGGGTCAGTTACGCCGGGCATTCGCTGACCCTGCGCGGCGCGGACCGGGACGTGCAGTTGCACGGGGCACGAAACCTCGCGATCGGCCGGGCCGCGCTGCTGCAGGTGCTCACCGATGCCGCCACCGCCGTCGGCGTCGACATCCGCATGGGATCTCGCGTCGATTTCTCCGACACGGACGCCGACGTGGTGATCGCCGCCGACGGTGCCCGCAGTGCGGTGCGGGACAAGCTCTCCGCCGAATTGGGTGTCCGCATCTCCTACGGCAGCCTGCACTACATGTGGTGCGGGGCCGACTTCGCCGTCGACACCGCCTACTTCGCGGCGCGGTCGCTCGAGGGCTCCCTGTTCGTCACCCACGCCTACCCGTACGCGGACGATCGCAGCACGTTTCTCATCGAAGCGGACGAGCAGACCTGGGCCTCGGCGGGGCTGGCGAGCAACGAGGACGGGCTGGCGCCCGGCGAGACCGACGAGGCCAGCGTGCGGTTGCTCGAGCGGGCCTTCGCCGGCGATCTCCGCGGCCGGACATTGCTGACCAACCGGACTCGGTGGGCCCGGTTCCCCACGGTCAGCCTGGACCGATGGTCGTACGGCAACGTCGTCGTGCTCGGCGACGCCGCGCACACGGCCCACTACACGATCGGGTCCGGAACCAAACTCGCGCTCGAGGATGCGATCGCCCTCTCCGCCGCACTCGCCGAGAATTCCGATGTGACACAGGCATTCACGCAGTACGAGGCTGCTCGCCGACCGGGGGTGGACCGGTTCAAGCACCTCGCCGCCCGTAGCCAGGGCTGGTGGTCGAGCTACCGCTTCCGGCACGAGCAGTCGCCCGAACTGGTCGCGCTGTCCTACATGACCCGCGCCGGCAATCTCACGGTCGCCGACTACGCCGCCGACCACCCCGGCACCGTCCGCGAGGCACTGCGGGACCTCGGCGATGCGCCGGTCAGCGTGCCCGCGGCACTCGACGACTGGATCCTGTCCCGCCCCCTCGAACACGCCGCCCTCACTCGGCCCCGGCGGGAGTTGGACCCGGGGAGTGTGCCCGACGGCGTCCGTCGGATCACGTGGTCCGACGGCGACGTCGGGGGAGAACGGGCAGCGGACCTCCGCGCTCGGCTCCGCACCGAACCCGAGACGACGGTGGTGCTGCTGGAGGGCCCGGACGACGCACCCGCTGTCGGCGCCCGCATCGACATGGCCGAACGGCTGAGGTGGGACATCCCGTGCGCGGTTCTGGTGGCGCTGCCCGACGCCGCCCGCCCGGAGGGGGCCGCCGCCGTGGCCGCAGGCCGGTGCCATGCCGTCGTGATCGCCTGATGAGCGCAGGCGCCGCACGGAGCCGAACAGCGACCGGCGGCGCCCGAACGCGCCGATACACTGCAGGCATGTCGGTGAAGCGAACCAACGGGGCGAGAAGTACACGCCGCCGCGAACTGATTCTCAGTGAACTGCTCGACACGGCGACGGAGTTGTTCGCGGTCAAGGGCTACGAGGCAACCAGCCTGCAGGACATCGCCGACGCGATGGACGTGTCCCGGTCCGCCCTCTACCACTATTTGGGTACCAAGGACGACCTGCTCGCCATGCTCGTCGAACAGGTCTCCCGCAGCCTCGCCGAGGTTCTCGAGGAACTCCGCGCCCGGCCCGACCTGTCGCCCGTCGACAAGGTGCGGAACCTGACCGAATTGCTGGTCCGCCAGCGCGCCGAACATCCGAGCCAGTTCCGCATCCTGGACCGCTCGGAGACGGTTCTGCCCGAGCCCGCAGGCACCGAGCATCTCGAGGCCAAGCGGCGCATCGTCCGCGAACTGGTCAGCATCATCGACGAAGGCGTGAAGATCGGTCAGTTCCGCCCTGTCGATTCCCGCACCGCCGCATTCAGCCTGCTGGGCATGTGCAACTGGGTGGCGTGGTGGTTCCGTCCCCAGGACGCATCCGACATCGACGCCGTCGTCTCCACGATCACCCGGCTCGCACAGGACATGCTGTGTGGCCC
>JBCEBZ010000160.1:0-5371 GCA_039206675.1 Rhodococcus sp. (in: high G+C Gram-positive bacteria)
GGCGTACCCTGCTGCGTCTGCAGGAATCCGCTCTTGCTGGCAAGCTCACCGGGCAGCTCCGCGGCCGACGAACCCGCAGAGCCCCGACGCGCTCCCGCCGGAGGCCGGTTGACGTGGGTGATCCACGAGGCGGCAAGGACGAGTGAGTCGGTCGGCGGCACCGATTCCTCGAGCGCAGAGACGGTCGGCGTCGGAGCCGCCGCTACCCCGGCGGGGGATGGCGGCGCGGATGCCGGCGAGGGTGCGGTTGTGGTGCGGTCGTCGGTGTTCGGAGTAGCCGAAGAGATCGACTCTCCGCTCGCGTCGGCAATGGCTCGCGCGACCAGCTCGGGATCGCTGTCGTCCGGAGCGAAGCGGGCGATGACGTCACCGACCGGGACTTCCTGGTCAACTGCAGCGACGTAGCTGATCAATATTCCGGACTGGGGCGATTCCACCTCGGTATCGACCTTGTCGGTCGACACCTCACACAGGGCATCGCCTTCCTGCACATTCTCGCCCGGCTTGATCAGCCATTCGGTCAAGAGTGCGAACTCCACGGAGCCCATGTGCGGCATGTGAACATCGGTTAGTTCGAGCATGATGAGAAGGTCCTCGTGGTTCGATTTGTCAGTCACGGACTAGGTGGCGGGCTGTTTCGACGATGTCAGAGACACTCGGGAAGCAGTGATCCTCGAGGAATCGGCTCGCGGGAATCGGAGCGTCGACGGACCCCAGACGAGCGATGGGTGCCTCGAGCCAGTAGAAGCATCGCTCCTGGATCAGTGCGGCGATTTCGGCGCCGGGGCCCGCGGTTCGCGGGGCTTCGTGCACGATCATCGCTCGTCCGGTCTTGACGACCGAATTGACAATGGCGTCGCGATCGAGCGGAACCAGCGTCTGCAGGTCGACGATCTCGAGTTCAATTCCCTCGGAGGCGAGCACGGTAGCTGCTTCGAGGGCGCGTGGAACCATGCAGCCGTAGCTGATCACGCTGATGGTCGTGCCCTCGCGTGCGATGGATGCCTTGCCCAGCGGCAGCACATAGTCGGGGTCGTTGAAGACCTCCCCGCGCTTGAAGTTGAGTTGCTTGCTGGGGTAGTACAGCACCGGGTTGGGGTCGCGGATCGCGGCTTTGAGGAGTGCCTTGGCGTTTGCCGGATTCGATGGCACCACGGCCTTCAGCCCGGGAAAGTGCATGGGCAGCATTTCCATCGAGCCCGAGTGCTCTGGGCCGGCGCCGCCGCTCGGTCCGATCGGCATGATGATCACGGCCGGCAGCTCGAACTGGCCGCCGTGCATGTGGCGCCATTTGCCGAGTTTCTGGAAGATCTCGTCACCTGCGATGAGGCTGAAGTCGGCGAATCCGAGCTGCACGATCGGCCGCATGCCGGTCATGGCCGCACCGGCAGCCGCGCCGACCATGAACGCCTCGGTGATGCCGGTGTTGCGGATCCGGCCGAGCCCGAATTCCTCGACGAGTCCACGTGTGCCACCGAAGAATCCGCCCGAAGCGATGTCTTGGCCCATGAGAAAGACCGATGGATCGCGGCGCATCTCTTCGGCGATGGCCGCACCCTGCGCGGCCTCGTAGCTCAAGATTGCGGTGCCTGTCGTGGGGGTAGCGATGGTCATGCGAACACGTCCTTGAGGATGACAGAGGGATCGGGCAGCGGGGCGGCTTCGGCCTCGATAAGTGCCTGCGCTATCTCGGTCTTTGCTGCGGCGATGATTCGGTCTGCGGTCGCGGAGTCGATGCGCTTCCGCATGACCTCCAGGGGGTCGTTGTAGGTGGCGAGGAAGTCGGCTGGGCGATACTTCTGCGCGTCGCCTTCCCAGTGGCCGCCAACCCGGGTGACCACTGCTTCGATGAGGGACGGGCCCTGCCCGGCACGGGCCCGGTCGATTGCGTTCTTCACTGCGACGTAGACCTCGACTGCGTCGTGTCCGTCGACGCGGACCCCCGGAATGCCGTATGCCGATGCACGCTCCGCGATCGTCTTGGTCGGGCTGACGGATTCGAAGGTGGTGGACACGGAGATGCCGTTGTTCTCGCAGAAGTAGACCAGCGGGAGCTTCCAGCGAGCGGCCTCGAGGAGGCTTTCGTGGAAGGTGCCGCGTGCCGCGGTGCCATCTCCGAAGTCGGCGAGTGCGACCTGGCTGGTGCCGCGCAACTGGGCGGAGAGGGCCGCGCCGGCAGCGACCGGGTACACCGACCCGAGGGTGGCACCTTCACCCATGATGCCGAGAGCCGGATCGGCCCAGTGGGGTACGCCGGCGCCCTTACCGCCGGTCGAGCCTGTCGCCTTGCCCAGGAGATCGCCGATGATCGGGGCCAGGCCCATACCCTTGGCGAGCGGCCAGGTTGCACCCCTGCCCTGGTAGAAGAGGTAATCGTCGGGTGCCATGGCGGCAACAGCACCCGCCACAGCACCCTCCTGCCCCTTACCCGGATGCCAGAAGCCGGCGAATCCGTGATCGCGAATGTGAACCGAAACCGCGTCCTCCAGAGCACGTGCACGAGCGATGACGGTGAACATGTCCAGCATCAGTTCCGCACTCACCGTCGGTGACTCGGAGCTGTCGGGCCGATGCTCGCTGTGCGGCGATGCCATCGTGGCCTCCTTCATGGTTCGTGATCGGTGCCCCTGGGACACCGAGATGTGGCGACGTGAACGCGAATGGGTAGCTGTGTCAGCTGTCACAGACTACAGTAAGTGGATCGAGTGCTTCAATCAAGTGCGCCACTAAAAATTGTTACCAGTCTCCTGCCCCGACGAACGCACGAAACACAGCTTGAAATGCGGAAACTCCACCAAGTGGATCACACGATATGATCACGACAACGAACCAGGAAAGGTGGAATTGTGCCTCGATCCAGCCCCCGAGACGGCGCCGCGACCCGCCGCGCCCTCATCGACGCCGCCACCAAGCTCTTTGCCGCGGAGGGCGTCGAGAAGGTCTCCATTCGCGCGATCAACGCAGAGGCCGGCCTCGGCGCTGCGTCGGCGCACTATCACTTCGGATCCAAGGACGCGATCCTCGACGCAGTCCTCCTCGACGCCGGATCGGGCGTGCTGTCCCACATTCACACCCTCACCAAGAACATGGTCGAGTCGGAGGAGATCCCCGACGCGGGGCAGATCGTCAACCTGCTTGCGATTCCGTACCGGAAATACCTGGTCGAGGAACCGGACAAGGGTGTGCGCTGGCTGACCATCTGCGGGCAACTGAGCCTCGCGAACGACCCGCGCCTATTCCCCGTCGAGGACGACACCGCGAAGTTACTCCGCCAAATTCTCGAGCGGGCGTATCCGGACGTGGACGATGACAGCATCGACCTGAACTGGTCTTTGACGGTGAACACCCTCATCGTGATGGCTGCGCGCTGGTCTGACGCCAGTAGCGAGAAATCGCGTGCGCTCTCGGACTCGAAGTTCGATGTGCTGGTCGACTTCGTCGCGGGCGGCCTGGAGACTCTCATGCGGGGTAGCCGACCCTAGCGAAAGGCTCCGTTGTCGGTCGCTTCATCGGCTGATGCCCGCAGCCCGCGGCGGAGCAAACCCGAGGGGGTGTGCATGCTCCGTCTTGCAAAGCCGTCGCGACATTCGGCGTTCACGCCCCTTCTGCATCTCATCCGAGCAGAGACGAATCCCCACAGTGGATCACTTGACAGAATTGATCGCTCCACTTTACTGTGCCTCACATCACAAGCTTGGAGTGACGCTGACTCCTCTCCTCGCGCACGCTGCCTCCCCGGCCGCGTAGCGCATCAGCGTTCCACCTTCCCGTCAGAGAAATGCAGGAAGCAAGATGACCGCTACCCCCACGGACGGTGCCTCGCACCCGACGCTCGATGAAGACCCCACCTTGCCCCCCGAAGGAGTGAGCCAAAAGTCCACCGCCGGGTGGATTGGTGTCCTCCTGATCCTGGTACTTCTGTCCGAAGAAGTCGCCTACGCGTTCAACCTGGTCACACCAGCGCTGCCGAATATGGCCGCAACCTTCCAGACTCCGTACATCGCCTGGGTTTCCACACTGTTCACCCTGACCGGCGCGATCAGCGCGCCCCTCGTCGGCAAGCTGGCCGACCGGGACGGTAAGAAGAAGTGGCTGTTGATCACCACCGGATGCATGGCGGTGGGATCGTTGATCGTCGCGCTTGCTCCGACGTTCCCACTCGTGCTCGTTGGCCGTGCGGTCGAGGGATTCGGTCTCGCAATCGTCCCCATCGTGTACTCCCTGATGCGCGACATCTTCCCGAAACGCATGCTGGCCGTTGCCGTCAGCCTGGCCACGGCAGGCATCGGCGTCACCACCATCACCGGCCCCATCTTCGCCGGCCTTCTCATCGACAACTTCGGTTACCGCGGTGTGTTCTTCGCACTCGCCGTTTTCCCGGTCCTGATCGGTGCGCTGGTCCTGCTCGTCGTGCCCGAATCACCGGTACGTGTGCGCACCCAGATCGACTGGACCGGAGGCCTTCTGCTCGGTCTCACCGTGGCGATACTGCTGTTCGGCATCGGCGAAGGCGGCACCTGGGGCTGGACATCATGGAAGACCCTGCTGTGCGCGGCGTTGGCGATCGCCACTTTCGCGATCTGGATTCAGCAGGCCAAGCGGTCGGCAAGTCCGCTCATCGACCTTTCGGTCCTCCGTGGGCGTCCCGTTGTCACCACATTGATCACCCAGTTCACCGGTCAAGCGGTGATCGCACTGCAGTTCGTGCTGCTGTCCTTCATCGTGCAGACCCCCATTTCGCTTGGTCTCACCTACGGACTCGGCGAAGATGCAAGTTTCATGGCTCGGATCACCACACCCGCCGGTTTCGCATCCGTTCTGATGGGGTTCCTCGTGGGATATCTCGCCGAACGGCGCGGAGCGCGCCTGCCGAACTGGATCGGCTTCTGCCTGATGGCCGTCGGATCATTGGCACTCGCCTTCAGCCACACCGAGTTCACTCCGATTCTCCTCGGCTATCTGGTCTACGCCTTCGGCGGCGGACTGATCAGCGCCGCAATCCCTAACCTCGTAATCGCGGCCACCCCGGTCCGCCTCCAGGCGGTGACAGCGAGCACCGTCAACGTCGTCGGGTCCCTCGGAAGTGCCATCGCAGTTCAGATCGGATTCGCGATCCTCGCGCTCAACGTCGCCACGGTCGTCAACGGCTCGCCGATCTACGGAGGCAGTGGATTCACCGCCGTCTATATTCTCGCGGCTGCCTTGGCGGTGATCGGACTCGTTGCGACGCTGCTGATGCCGCACGGACGCAAATCACAATCTTCCGAAGCTCTCACATAGAGCCGAACCCAACACGTAGAGCGGCAGGATCAGTACCCGTGACCTCACACTATGACGTCGTTGTCCTCGGAGCCGGTCCCGGTGGGTACGT
>JBCEBZ010000161.1:0-20982 GCA_039206675.1 Rhodococcus sp. (in: high G+C Gram-positive bacteria)
GTTCGAGGCCGCGGTCCCGAGCACCGATGGCAAAATGCATGATCGCGCTGTAGCACAGGAGTATCAGCGTGGCCGTCGCAAGGACGATCAGCGCCCGCGACGAGCGCCATCGCCGTGCCGGCTCGGCGGATCCGGGGTCGTCGTTCGTGTCGGCTACGCATTCGA
The DNA here is from genome assembly GCA_039206675.1 of Rhodococcus sp. (in: high G+C Gram-positive bacteria). Taxonomy (GTDB): domain Bacteria; phylum Actinomycetota; class Actinomycetes; order Mycobacteriales; family Mycobacteriaceae; genus Rhodococcus_F. The sequence continues at coordinate 166 of JBCEBZ010000161.1, forward strand.
GCGTCTGGTTCACGGTCATGGCACTACCTCGATCTTCGCGAGTTTGTAGAGATCCCCGTCCTTGCCGACCTGCACGCGCAGCCGCCAGGTTCGCGGTTCGTCCTTGGCCCCCGCGGCGTTGGTCACCTTGGTCACTGCGGACACCATGACCGAGGTGGTGCCGTCGTCGTTCGCGCGCTCGATTCCGGCTCCCAGGATTTCACCGGTCGATTCGGTCTTCGACTGTGCGATGGTGTCGATGAACTCGGTTTTGGTGCTTTCGAATTCGGTCTTCCACTCCCCCGTGGCACCGTCGAGAATGCGTTGGGCACTGCCCGCCGGGTCGGCGGCGCTCGGGGTGATGAGGTTGATCACCGCCTGCCGTGTTCCCTGGAGAAGCTCGAGGTCGTGGTCGGCGGCGGCTTGACGGGCGGCGTGGGAGTGGGACAGCCCCACGGACGTCGACGCGAGGGCGACCACGGCAACGGCCGAGACGACGGCACCGGCGAGGGCACGCCGTCGACGCGGCCGGGTCGGCCGGACGGACCCCCCGGTTTCGCCTGAACCGTCGTCCGCGGCGGGGGACGCGTCCTCGGCCAGTGCCCGGGCGAGCGCCGTCTCGGCCTCGCGCGCCGCCTTTTCCGCTTCGGCGGCGGCTCGAGAGGCCTGGGCCGCGGCGTCTGCCGCGGTGGCTGCGGGTCGGGAAGTTGCGCGTCGCACCATGATCAGCGTCCTTGGGTCAGCAGATTTTCGAGAGTGGGCACCCCGCCCGGCGCCAGGTTGGACTGGCGGTAGACCTGTCCGTCGGCACCCCGGTACTCACCGGTGGAGGGGTTGTAACCCGCGGTTCCCACCGACGCCGGCGCGGCGGCAGGTTGCGGGACACCGATCGCGTCGAATGCGGCGTTGCCCTCGGCCGCGAGCGGGTTGTCGGTGGTCGGGGTGGGATTCCCCACCCAGGGGTTGGTGCCCTTCGGCACGTATTCTTCATCGCTCTTACAGATTTCGACGGTGGGTGCCCGCTTGCCCGGCTTGTCCATGCACGGCATGTTCCGGGCACCGCGCGAAGCGACGTCGGCGTCCTGCGGAACGGCGCAGTAGATCGCGTCGGAGGTTCGGACCGGCGAGTCGACTGCCGAACCGTCGCGCCGCTCGGACGCCGGGAGGAAGCCCGTGGTGCACGGCGGGGAGGTGTTGAGGTTGAGGTTGAAGTCCATCAACGCCGCACCCGTCGAGTCCTCGTTGGGGACGGTCATCGTCTTCATCAGGCCGACGCTCGGAGGTACCAGCACCAGCGCCTGTTCGAGAGAACGGTTGTAGGTGACGGCGACCTGGCCGAGGCTGGTGAGATTGGCCAGCAGGATGGGCGTTGTCGGGCGCAGTCGCCGGAACAGCTCCGTCAGCTCCGTCGACGCCGTCGGCGCGGTCTGGAAAATGCTGCGCACCTGCGCGTCACGTCCGGCCGCTTGCGCGCTGACCTCGCGGAGGTGTCGTACCCATTCTTGCAGGGCCGGGCCGCTGTCCACCTGGGATCGGAGGAACGGTGCTGCATCCTCGATGAGGCGGGCGGTGGGATCCGCGGTGTCGGCGGCGGTGGCCGCCACCGCGCTCGACGATTCGAGCAGTCGTTGAATGTCTTCGCCGGTTCCGTTGAAGGCGTTGTAGCTTTCGTCGATGAGGGCGGCGAGCTTGTCCTCCGGGATGGCCTCGAGTCCCTTGTTGACGGTGTCGAACATCGGGGCGATGTCCTGCGGAACCGACGTCCGGTCGACGGGGATCAGATCGCCGTCCTGCAGGTACGGGCCGTCGAGGCCGGTGGGGACGAGATCCACGTATTGCTCGCCGATCGCGGACCGGCTGTGCACTTCGGCACGAGCGTCGGCGGGAATCTTCGTGGAGCTGTCGACTCGCAGGGTCGCCCGCGCTCCCGTGGCCGTGGGAACGACGTCGGTGACCGTGCCGATCGTGGCACCGCGGTAGGTGACGTTGGCGGTTCCGTAGAGGCCACCGCTCGTGGGCAGGTCGACCGTCAGGTCGTATTGGCCCAAGCCGGCGATCGCGGGCAGGCGCATGTAATGCAGACCCATCACCGTCAGCGCGACCACGGTGAGGATGCTGAAGATGGTCAATTGGATGCGGACGAAACGCGTGAGTATCACTGTCCACCTCGGATCACGACCGACTCGAGCGGAGCGGTCAACGGGTTCTTGTCCGCGGTCGGCATCCGGCCGACGGTGCGGCCCAGGGCGGTCTCCGCGTTGTAGAGGGTGCCGGCGAGCGGCGTGCCCTGGAGGAAGTTCGCGTCGATGCGGCCCAGGGTGAGGTCGAGGGTGGCGGAGAGATTACCCGCGTCGCCCTGGATGTATTTGGGAAGACCGGCAAGTGGCCACGGGAAGGTCGGCAGCATGCCCAGGGAGCCGGCGAGGCCCGGTCCGGCGTTCGCCAGCTCGCGCAGGGTCGGAGCGAGATCCCGCAGGTTCTGCTGAATGTCTTCGGACCCGGCCGTCACCGTCCGGTTCGCGACGTCGGCGAAATTGCCGACGGAGGTCACCGATCCGGTCAGGTTGTCCTTCTGCCGGTTGAGGGTCTCGATGGCGGGCGGTATCCGTTCGAGTGCACTCTCGAGGGTCTGCGTCTGCTCGTTCGCGGTGAGCGAGAGCCGATCGAGTCCCTCCAACGCCGTCAGGATGTCGTCCTTCTGGGTGTTCAGTGCGCTGGTGAACGTGTCGAGCTGGGTCAGGAAGGTACGCACGTCCGACTCGCGGCCGCCGAGGGCCGCGTTGAGCTGGGTGTCGATCTCCTGCAGCTGGCCGAGGCCACCGCCGTTGAGCACCACCGACACGGCTGCCAGGGTCTGCTCGGTGGTCGGGTATTGGCCCGCGTGATCGAGGGGGATGGTGTCGCCGTCCCCGAGCGAGCCGCTCGGGGCCTCGTCGAGCGGTTCCGCGAGCTCGACGTGGAGCGAACCGAGCAGGCTGGTCTGCCCGATCTTCGCGGTGGCGTTCTTCGGCAGGGCGACACCGCCGTCGAGCCGCACGGTGACCAGGGCGTGCCAATCCTGCAATTGCACGTCCGTGACGTTCCCGACGGTCACGTCGTGTACCCGGACACGGCTGTTGCGCTGGATCGACGTCACGTTGGGCATCTGGATGGTCACGGTGTACGAGCCGTCTCCCGACCCCTCGGTTCCGGGGAGCGGCAGGGAGTTCGCGCCCTCCCAGCCGCAGCTGGTGAGCAGTGCCGCGGACAGTCCGGTCAACGCGAGCCCGATCGACCGTCGTAGGGTCCTGTGCCGGAACATCATCGGCCTCCACTCGTCGTCGGTATGGCCAGCCCGAGCAGGCCCGCGATGCCGCCGCGGGCGTCGATCGTGCGCACCGGTGCCGTCGGCACCGTGCCGCGCAGCGAGTCCTGGCTGTAGTCGATCTGGTCGGGGCGCACCTGGACGCTGGTGATCGGGTTCGCGCCGGCGGGTGGGTAGTTCATCTGGATCAGATTGAGGACCGGGGCGAGATGCTGGACGCAGAGTTTCGCGGATTCGGCGGCCCCCTTCTGGCTCGCGGCCTGGATTGCACCGCAGATGAATTGGATGGGGTTCTGCATCTGGGTCACCGCTAGCGCACCGGTCATCGAGCCCTGCGCGGGCTGGTAGATGTTGTAGAAATTCTGCAACGTGTTCGGCAGGACGTGGAGAAGTTGCTCGATGTCGGGTCGTGATTCGTTCAGCATCGTCGTCACCGCGGCGAGGTCGTCGACGGATTTGCCGAGACCTTCCCGGTTGTCTCCGATGAACTCACCGATGCGGTGCACGAGGGCGTCCACGCTGTCGAGTGAAGTCGCGAGTTCCTGGTCGGAGTTGGTGAGGACACCGGAGACCGACGCCAGATTTTGATTGAGCTGGACGATCTGCTGGTCGCTCGCGGCGAGCGCGGAGACGAACACCTGCAGGTTGCGCACTGTGGCGAACACGTCGTCCCGCCCGTCGGACAGTGTCGACATCGCCTCGGACAGCTTGGTGAGGGTGGTGTTGATGTCGGTTCCCTTGCCGCTGAGCGAATCCGCGGCATCGTTGACGAACTGGCCGAGCGGGCCGTTGGCGCTCTCCTGGGTGGGGCCGAGCGACTCGGAGAGGTGCTGGAGCTGGGCGCGGAAGTCGTCCCACTCGATCGGCACGGCGGTGCGTTCGAGCGGAATCTCGTCCTGGTCGGCGAGGGCGGGACCCCCCGTGTAGGCGGGGGTCAGCTGGATCGCCCGGGAGGTGACGAGGCTCGGTGAGAGGATCGCGGCCTTCGCATCCTCGGGAACCTGATACTGCGAGTCGTAATGGAAGGTGACCTTCATCCGTTCGCCGTCGGGCTCGATCGCGTCGATCTTGCCGACGTCGACGCCGAGGATCTTCACCTGGTCGCCGACGTAGATTCCGTTGGTGTTCGCGAAGTACGCCGTCACGGTCGTCGTGGACTTCGTGCGGTAGAGACTCCACCCGGTGGCGGCGACGACGGCGAGGGCCGCCACGACGAGCGCGGCGATCCAGACGCGGCGTGAGCCTCGGAGTGCGTTCAACATCGTCGACATGTCCTATCCGCCCAGTCCGGGCAGTGGGGGCAGACCGGGGATCGAGATCTGCGGCAGCGCGGGTAGAGCGGGTACCGCCGGAGCCTGCGTCGAATTCGCGACCGGTAGCTCACCGGGCTGCACCGGGCAGTTGCTCGGGTTCGGCAACGGCGTCGTGCTCCCGGGGGGAACGGCGCCCGGTGCGCTGTTGTCGCCACAGGTCACCGGGAAGGTGTTCTGTCCGTTCAGGGTGCCGGGGTTGATGCCCTGCTCCGCGAACGCGGCGTCGATGAACGGCTGTAGGTACTGCCCGGGCAGCAGGTTCATGATGTACGCCTTGAAGAACGGCCCGGAGGCCACGGATTCCCCCAGTGACGTCGCGTACTGCGACAGCGGCTTCAGCGACGCCGCCAGGTTGTCCTTCTGCTGGTTCAGCAGATCGGTCGTCGTGTTCAGCTGCTCGAGAACCGGCCGCAGCTGCGCCTCGTTGTCGTCGACGAGACCGTTCACCTGCGCCGTCACCGCGGTGACATTGCCGAGCAGGGTGTCGATCGCCCGGCGGCGTTGCTCGAGCGAAGCGAAGAGGGTGTTGCCGTCGACGAGCAGCCTGTCGATCTGAGTGCTCCTCTCGGACAGCACACCCGTCACCGATTCGGCGTTGCGGGACAGGTCCTGGATCAGCTGGTCCCGGGAGCTCAGGGTGTCCGAGAAGCGGGACATTCCGTCCAGTGCCGCGCTGAGGTTCGGTTCGGTCTGATCGAGCGTGTCGCCCAGCGTCTGCAGGGCGCCGGTCAGTTTGTCGGTGTCGAGTCCGCTGATCGTCGTGGTGAGGTCGCCGAGGGCGTCCGTGAGCAGGTACGGCGTGGTGGTCTGGGCGAGCGGGATGACGTCGTCCGTGGCGAGGAGGTCGTCGTCGCCGCGGGGCGTGACCTGGAGGTACTTGTTGCCGAGTACCGTCCGCGTCTTGATCGACAATTCCGTTTTGCTGCCGAGGCGTACTCCGTCCGCCGTGAACTCGATGAGGACCTTGTCGCCGTCGAGTTCGACGGAGTGGACCTTGCCGACCTCGACGCCGGCGATCATGACCTTGTCGCCGGTCAGGAGGCCGCCGGTATCACCGAAGTACGCCGAATAGCGGGAGGAGGTGGTCAGGTACTGCAGCTTCTCGAAGTTCATGGAGGTGAGCACGACGATGAGGGTGATCGCAATGCCGATCAGGCCCATTCGTGCGGTTTTGGAGCGAATCATTGTGGTGTGCACCTCCCGGCCCGCTGGCCGACGATCGGTATGTACACGGGATCTCCGTTCGGACCGTTCACCTTCAGTTGCACGTCGCAGAGGTAGAACGTGAAGAAGTCGCCGAACAGGCCCAGCCTCGACAGCTTGTTGTAGGCCGCGGGAAGGGAATTGAACGCCCAGTTGATGTAGTCCTGGTCGGCGACCACTTGATCGGAGAGCCTGCCGGCCTGGACGATGTCTTCCTTGACATCCGGCCGGGTCGATTCGAGCAGCGCGGCCATCGAACTCGACGCGTCGTCGATGTGGACGAGGGCGTCGCCGAGCGGATCCGACTGCTCCCCCAGCCGGGTGACGAGTTGCTGGAGTTGGTCGATGCCCTGGTTGAACTCGGCGTTTCGCCGGTCGACGGTCCCGAGCAGGGTGTTGAGGTTGCCGATCACGGCACCGATCAACTGGTCCCGGTCGGCGAGCACCGACGTCAGCTGCCCGGCCTGCTGCAGGAAGTGGTCGATGGTGCCGCCCTGCCCCTGGAAGACGTCGACGAGGGAGGTCGACAAGGCATTGACCTGTTCGGGATCGAGTGCCTTGAACAAGGGCCGGAATCCGTTGATGAGGGCGTCGAGGTCCAGCGCGGGCACCGTGCGCTCCACGGGGATGGTGTCGCCTTCGGTCAGCGGTGTGAGCGGACCGGAGCCCTCGACGAGTTCGAGGTAGTGATCGCCGATGAGATTGCTGAACTTCACCGCTGCTCGCGTCGACTCGGTCAGGGGAACGTTCTTCGTCAGCGCGAAGGTCACCAGCGCCGTGGAGTCCTCCCGCACGTCGACCGACTTCACCTTGCCGACCTCGACGCCGGCGACCCGGACGAACTCGTTGTCCCGGAGTCCGGACACGTCGTCGAACACGGCGCTGTACTGCTTTTCGCTGCCGAAGCGGAACTGCCCGAAGACGATGACGACCGCTGCGGTGAACAGGACCATCACGAGGGTGAAGATCGCGAGTTTCGTTGCTGTTGCCCAAATCTTCATCGCGGGACCACCCCTCCGACGGCCGTACCGAAGAGGTATTCCACGAAGCTCGGCGATCCCGCGCGGGGCGCGGTGGCATTCGCGATGTTCGCGCCGCCGTCGACTACCAGGTGCGGGGTCGGGAACATGTCCTTGGTGATCTCCGGGTAGCAGCCCGGCGCTCCGCCGGGGCCGCCCCGCCCCTGGACGATCGGGAGATTCTCGGGGTACGAGTAGTTGTCGTCGCCGGGCATGATGCCCGCGTCGAGTTCGAGTGAGTAACCGGTGTTTCCGGCGCCGAAGCGCTGCTCGGCCTCCGCGGTCGTTGCGGCCTGCTGGAAGAGGCAGGCGTACTCGGGGCTGTATTCGGCCAGCAGCGCCGTGGTGGGCACGAACAGTCTCATGGTGTCGAGGAAGCTCTTCTCGTTCTCGGATGCGATACCGAATCCCTCGTCGCCCATCGTCCGGAAGGCCTGGAGGGTCGACTCGAACGGCTTCTCCTCGGCGACCAGGGTGTCCGAGGTGACGCTGGCATTGCCGAGCAACGCCATGAAGTCGGGCACCGCCTGTGTGTAGGTATTTGCCGTGACGGCGGTGTCGCGCCAGTCGTTCGCGAGGGTGGGCAGGGTCGGATTGACCGCTGCCAGGAAGGTGTTGGCGTCGGTGAACGTGGTGCCGAGTTGATCACCGCGGCCGCGCAGACCGGTGGCGACCGCGCCGAGGGTCGCGTTCAGCTTCGCTGCGTCGACGTGCTCGGTGACCGAGGTCAGGTTCTCGAACACCGTGTTGATTTCGGTGGTGACGTTGCGTGACCGCACCTCGTGTCCTGCCGCGAGAGGCTCGCCCGACGATCCGTCCGGAACTTCGAGGGCCACGTATTTCGACCCGAACGCGGTGGTCGCTTTGATCTCCGCGACGGTGTCGGCGGTGAGGAGTCCGAACCACTGCTCGTCGATGTCGAGTTGCAGGCTCGCGCCGTCGCCGACGTGATCGATCTCGCGGACCTTGCCGATCTGGACTCCGTTCAGCTGCACCTTGGCTCCCTGATCCATCACCAGGCCGGAGCGGTCCGACACGACGGTCAGGGGAACCGTGCTGTTGAACGCCCCCTTGAAGGACAGCAGGCAGCCGAACAGAATCGCCGCGAGCCCGACGACGAGCGCTGCGCCCTTCGTTTTCAGGGGCGGCGGGTGATAGTGCGACTTGGCACTTCTTCTGGAGAACATGAATTCCTACCCCTAGCCCGCAAGGTTGAAGTTGCCGGACGCTCCGTAGATCGCCAGGGATGCAATGAGGGTGACCGACACAACCGCGATCAGCGACGTCCGGACCGCACGTCCGACTGCTTCGCCCACGCCGGCCGGTCCGCCGTTGGCGTGATAGCCGTAGTAGCAGTGGATGAGCATCACCACGAGCGCCATGACCACCGCCTGCAGGAACGACCAGAACAGGTCGGTGGGCCGCAGGAACGTGGTGAAGTAGTGGTCGTACACACCGGAGGACTGCCCGTACACGTACGTGGTGGTGAACTGGGAGGCGACGAACGACATGATCACGGCCATCGAGTAGAGCGGGACGATCGAGATCATGCCGGCGATCAGGCGCGTCGACACGAGATAGGACATGGAGCGAATGCCCATGACTTCGAGGGCGTCGATCTCCTCGCTGATGCGCATGGCACCCAATTGGGCCGTGGCGCCCGCGCCGATCGTGGCGGCGAGGGCGATCCCCGAGATCACCGGGGCCACGATGCGGACGTTGATGAACGCCGCGAAGAATCCCGTCAGGGCCTCGACACCGATGTTGCCGAGCGAGCTGAATCCCTGGATCGCGAGAAGTGTTCCGCCGGAGAGCGTCATGAATCCGACGATGACGACGGTACCGCCGATGATCGCCATCGCGCCCGACCCCATCCCGATCTCGGCGATCAGTCGCACGGTCTCCTTCTTGTAGCTGCTGATCGCGTGCGGGGCGAGCCGGATGGTCTTGCCGAAGAAGTCTGCTTGATGCCCGATTGTTTGGAGGATGCGGACCGGGACTCTTGCTGCGTCAGCCAGTTTCGGGTGCCGGCTTCCGGCAACGGTCTCGTGCACTGCCATGGTGGTCAGGCTCCTGTTCCGAATTTGACGCCGATAGCGGTGACCACGACGTTGACCGCGAACAACGCCATGAAGGCGTAGACGACGGTCTCGTTCACCGCGTCGCCGACACTCTTCGGGCCGCCCTTGACGGTGAGCCCGCGGTGACATGCCACCAGGCCGGCGATCAGCCCGAACAGGGTGGCCTTGACTTCCGAGATGATCACCTCCGGCAGCCCGGTCACGAACGTCAGCGAAGACACGTACGCACCGGGAGTGACGTTCTGGATGTAGACGGAGAACAGGAACCCGCCGGTGAGGCCGATCGTGATGACGAGGCCGTTGAGCAGGACCGCCACGAACATCGACGCGAGCACGCGTGGCACGACGAGTCGTTGGATCGGGTCGATTCCGAGCACCCTGATCGCGTCGATCTCCTCCCGGATGGTGCGGGCACCCAGATCGGCGCAGATCGCCGTGGCACCCGCACCCGCCACGATGAGCACGGTGACCAGTGGTCCGATCTGCGTGACCGCGCCGAGTCCCGCACCGGCACCGGACAGGTCGGCCGCACCGAATTCCACGAGCAGGATGTTGAGGGTGAACACCACGAGCACGGTGAACGGCAATGCGACCAGGAGCGTCGGCAGCAGCGCGACACGCACGATGAACCACGACTGCAAAACCAGCTCGCGCCACTGGAAGGGACGCTTCGCCATGGCCCGGAACGTCTCACCGCACAACTCGAAGAAGCCGCCGACCGCGCGCAGCCCCGTGTCGACGCCGGACGCAATTTTCGCGGTGGCGGACTCGCGCACAGGCACACTCATGACGGGCCCTTCTCTGGATACGGGGCTGTGCGGACACAGCGGAATACTCGAGGTGACAACGCTCTGGTTCCTTTACGGCGAAGGGGGTCCGGACGATTCCACGCGGGCAGCTATCCCATGATGCGGCGGAGCAGCCGGGTCGCGAAGGCCCCGTAGGGCGGGTAGGCGAACGACGGATCGGGATTGGTCGGCTTGCGCAGCACGGACTTTCGATGACTGAAGGTGGCGAACCCGTGCTCGCCGTGGTAGTCACCGGTCCCGGAGGCACCGACGCCGCCGAACGGGAGGTCGGGGACGAGTAGCTGGTAGAGGAGGTGATTGACGCCGGCCGAGCCCGAGGAAGTGTTGCCCAGCACGGTCTGCACGGTGTCGTCACTCTCGGTGAACAGATACAGCGCGAGAGGCTTCGGCCGGCTGTTCACCATCTCGACGGCGTCGTCGACGGAAGTCACCGTCACCACCGGCAGAATCGGCCCGAAGATCTCCTCGGTCATGAGCGGCGAGTCGAGATCGGGGTCCGTGACCACCGCGGCGCCGAATCGGAGGGTGCCACGGTCGCGTTGCCCACCGGTCGTGTCGCCGCCGTGCCCGTCCAGGAGCGCGGTGAGGCGATCGAAGTGATTCTCGTTGACGATGCGGGTGGGTTCCGCCCGCCAGGCCTTGTCGAGCTCCCTCAGTAGCCGTTCGACGAACGCCGGCCGCACCGAGTCCTCGACAAGAACGTAATCGGGTGCGATGCAGGCCTGTCCGCTGTTGACGCATTTCGCCCACGCGATGCGCCGCGCGGCGACGTCGAGGTCGGCGTCCGCCGCCACGATCACCGGGCTCTTGCCGCCGAGTTCGAGCGTCACGGGGGTGAGGTGCTCGGCGGCCGCGGTCGCGACCAGTCGCCCGACGCGCGCCGATCCGGTGAAGAACACGTGGTCGAACTTCTCCCGGAGGAGGGCAGCGCTCACCTCGGCGCCGCCGTTGGCGACGACGACCGCGGACGGGTCGAGATACTTCGGAAGCAACTCGGCCAGCACCTGTGCGGTGCGTGGGGCCAACTCCGAGGGCTTGACGAGCACGACGTTGCCGGCCGCCAGAGCGCTCACGAGCGGTTGGAGGGTGAGCAGGAGAGGAAAATTCCAGGCACCGATCACCAGGACCACGCCCTTCGGCTCCGCCACGGTCCATGCCTTTCCCGGCTGCTGCGTCACGGGCAGCGGTGCGCGCTGCGGCCGTGACCACCGCTCCAGGTTTTTCAGCGTGTGCCGGATCTCGGCGCGGACCGGGGCGAGATCACCCATGAAGGTCCCGATCGCCGAGCGCCCCAGATCCTGTTCGACCGCGGCGGCGAGTTCCTTCTCCCGCTCGGACAGGAGCCGGGCCAGACCCTCGAGCTGGGCGCGACGCCAGGTCAGCGAGCGGGTGCGTCCGCTGCGGAATGTCGAGCGCAGCAGAGGGAGCTGACCGGGATCCTCCGCCGCGGAGGCGATCGGTGCCGGTGCCGGGGCGGCCTTGCGAGTTGCGGTGCTCATGCGAAGCTTCCATCCGTCCGGGCTGCCGGTGACAGCGCTGATTCCACGTCGAAGTCGTCCATGTTCGGCTGGTGCGTGCGGCGCCAGTACTCGATGTACTGCCAGGGACTGTTGGTCACCACACGTCCCCGGCTGTTGCGGTAGTAGGTGGTCATGCCGGGATGGGTCCAGATCGTGCGCGACAACGCCTCTCCGAGTTCGTCGTCGTACTTGTCGAAGGTGTCCTGCCGGACTTCGACACTCGCGAGACCCTCGTCGATCATCTCGGCGAGGACACGCGTGACGTACTGGACCTGGATCTCGGTGCCCGCGACGACGGTGCCGCCGTGGCCGGTGTTGGTGTTCGGACCGTAGAGGCAGAAGAAGTTGGGGAATCCGGGGACGGTGATTCCGAGGTAGGCACGACCGTCGTCGTGTCCCCAGTAGTCGCGCAGGGACCGTCCGCCCCGTCCTCGGATGTCGACCGACCCGAGCACCTGCACGGCGTCGAATCCGGTTGCCAGAACGATGATGTCGGCCTCGTGCTCGACGCCGTCCGCGGTGCGGACACCGCGGGGGGTGACGGTCTCGATGTTGTCGGTCACCAGGTCGACGTCGTCGCGCCGGATCGTGCGGAACCAGCCGTTGTCGATGAGGAGGCGTTTGCCGTAGGGCGGGTACGACGGCAGGCTCTTCTCGAGAAGGTCGGGGCGACCGTCGAGTTCGCTCTCGATGTGCGCGGTGAGGATCTTGCGCAGTTTGTCGTTGCCGCGGTTGATCGCCCGGTCGGCATGCGGGTACTCGGGATCGATCTGCAGGAGCCCGTGCAGTTTGTCCCCCATCCGCCAGAACAGCCGGAGGCGGTACCAGCCCTGGTAGTGCGGGATATGGCGGTTCAGGAATCCGACGCCCTCGGGAATGTCCCGGCGGTAATTCGGGTGCGGCATGGCCCATTGCGGGGAACGCTGGAAGACACGCACGTTGCTCGCCACGCCGGCGGCGGCGGGCACGAACTGCATTGCGCTCGCCCCGGTGCCGATCACCGCGACGCGTTTACCTTCGATGTCGACGGCGCGGTCCCAGCGCGCGGTGTGCAGGCAGGGGCCCTCGAAGGTGTCTAGTCCGGGGATGGCGGGGGTGCTCGGGCGGTTCAGCAGGCCCACCGCGCTGACGAGGATGCCGGCGTCGAGTTCGTCCTCGAGCCCGTCCGCGCCGCGCGTCACGATCTTCCAGAGCGCCTGGTCCTCGTCGTACTCGGCCGACACCGCTTCGGTCGAGAACAAGATGTTCCGGCGGATGTTCCACCGGTCCGCGAGCGAACGCCAGTACTCGGCGAGTTCGTCGCGGCCCGCGAAGAACCGGGTCCAATCCGGGTTCAGCGCGAACGACAGGGAGTACAGGTTGCTCGGGGTGTCCACACCGCAGCCGGGGTAGACGTTTTCGTGCCAGGTTCCGCCGACGTCGTCGTTCTTCTCGATGATGACGTAGGGGATGTGCGCCTCTTCGAGCCGGACGGCCAGGCACAGCCCGGACAGTCCGGCACCGATGATGGCGACCCGCAGTGGTGCCTCGCCCCCGGAGGCAGCCGCGGGAACCGAGGCACGGGGGTAGATTCCGAGTTCCTCGCCGAGAAGGTTGCCGTAGTCGGCGGGCAGTTGCTCCCCCAGCGACACACTCAGGAGCCGGACCAGCCTCGCGGGCTCGGGCATCGACCCTGGCTCGAGCTCCCCGTCGCGATAGCGGCGCAGGACCTCGAAGGCCTCCAGACGAATACGGTCCTGGACTTCCTCGGTGAACCCGCCGGAGTCGTGGTCGCCGAGGTCGATCGGCGGTGTCGGAACGAACGGCTCTTCGATCCAGCGGTCCTCGCCGGTCAGGTGCGCCAGCGCCGCGAGCAGGGCGGGCAGATTCGCCACCGCCAGCGCATCGCGGAGGTCTTGGTCAGAGAAGGAATCGGGCGCCGATCCCGGCGTCGTGGTCTGCTGCATAGAGTGACCATACAAAGTGTTCATACGTGATGTCAATCACTTGAGGGTGGCAAGGTGCGGACATGCGAAAGGGGATGGGCGGAGGAACGCGGCCGAACTCAGGCCATGAAACGAACTTCAGCCCATCCCCCGCGGCAGGGAACGGCGGACTACCCCTTGAAGAGCAGGGCGAACGGGTCGTGGTCCTCGATGGCAGCCGCGTACCGATGTGCCATGGCGGCAACGGTTTCCGATGGCTGCATCACGGTAGGAACGCACATCCACGCGAAGCCGTGCAGCGTGTGTCTCCGATAGTCTTCCCAGGCGCCGTCCCGTGACATCGTGGGTCCGCCATGAGCCTCCAGAGCGTCGAGGTAGTGGGCCAGGAGGTCGCGTTCGTGCGTGCGACGATCCTCGACGGTCAGGGCCGAGCCGATGAAGTAGGTGACGTCGTGCGACCACGGCGCCAGACAGGCGGTCTGCCAGTCGAGGAACGCCGGTGCCCGGCCCGGAATCCGATAGAGCTGGGCGAAGTGGGCGTCCCCGTGATTGATGGTGTGCACCGCGCTGTCGTCGTGCTCCCACAGCGCACGGAAGGCGCGCCGGACCCTGTCGTCGTCCTGCAGTCCGGGCGACAGTTCGGGAACCTCGTCGCGACCGATCAGGGGGTGGAATTGTTCGGGGCTGAGCATGACCTGGAACGCCTGCCGGGCCGCTTCGACGCCGACGGGGAGCCATTCGTACTGCCCCTTCGTGCTACCCCACAGCGGTCCGTGCCAACTGGCCTGCACCTCGAGCGTTTCGGCGACGCTGTCGACGGACCACAGGTTCGTCGCTTCGCCGAATTCGGCTCCACGCGTGGTGAGATCCTCGAGGACGACGATGCCCTGCTCGGGTTCGGCCTCCGCGTAGTAGCAGGCGGGAACCTCCGCCTGGAGATTCGGCGCGAGGTCGCGGTAGAAATACCCCTCGAGTTCGTACGCGGCACCGAGCCCGAATGCCCGGCTCCGCTCGTCGAATCCTCCCTTGACGCAGACCCTTTCGGGGATCCCCTGCGAGTCGCCGTCGAATTCGAGCTTCGCGAACGCCTTGGTGGCCGAGCCCCAGATGATGCGGTCGATGTCCACCCCCGTCACCTGAATTCCGGGTCGCGCCTTGGCAAGTGCGGCGGTCATCCACTCGGGCGTCAGTTCCTCGATGGTGCGGACGAGCGGAGCCGGCGACCCGGTGTCGCCGGCCACAGGAGACGTGAAAGTGTGAGTCATGTCACGGACAATACAGAGTGTTCAGACGCGCTGTCAATGAGGTCGGAGATGCCGCCAGGCGCACTCGAAACGCAAAAAGGCACGCCTCGCGAGGAGGCGTGCCTTGCGGCCCGTGAGTACTTGTCAACCGCCGGCGGTTAACAAGTACTCACGGGTCAGAGACCGTAAATGGCGGAGACGAGCAATTCGCCGAGCAGTTTCGTCACGGCGCCGAGATCTTCGAGGTGCTCCTCGTTCGCCATCGCGCCGGCCACGGTCCGCTCGATGGTCCACATGCACACGGCGGCGAATGCTGCTGCGGGAGGGCCCTCCACAGCGATCCCGGCCGCGCGGTCGGCTTCGATCATGGTTTGGAGCGCCGAGGTCATCCGGGTCATCGTGTCGAGGTAGTGCCGCCGCAGTTCCGGCCGTCGGGGCCATTCGTGGACGGCGTTGCGGGCAACTGCGAGGGTGGCCTCGTCCAGATCGAGCCAATCGGCAACCAGATCCCGGATCCGGGCCGGGTCGTTGCGATCCACCTGCACCAGCAGTTCGAATCCACTTGCGATCCGCTCGGCGAATTCCTTGAACAACGCCACGAACGCGTCGTCCTTGCTGCCGAAGTAGAAGTAGAACGTCCCGCGGGACGCGTCGGCGCGTTCGAGGATCTGGGCGACGCTGAGTTCGTCCAGGGTCTGCTCCTGGAGCAGGTCGTTGACCGCCTGCAGGATGGTGGCTGCGGTGTCGGTGCTCGCCGTTCCCTCTACGGCGGCCACCGCCGGTGCCACCGCTTGCGTGCTCTTGGCTGCCGACTTCTTGCGCCTCGCGCGTTTGACCGGCCGCTGGTTGCCGTAGATCGCGGCGAAGGTGAGCGCCAGGATCGACTCGACGGCGCTCTCCGCGGACGGCAGTCGCTCGTCCAGTCCCTTGGAACCGACGTAGAACGTTCGCTCGACGCCCCCGACCAGCATGGTGGCGATCATCTCCGGGGGCGCACCATCCGGGGCGGCACCGTTCGCGCGCTCGTGGGTGATCTGCTCGGCGACAGCACCGACGAACTGCTCGAGCATCACCTTCCACGCGGCCGCGACGGCGGGCACGCTGTGCATCTGCTCGACCGCCGCACAGATCACCTCACCGTGCCCGGACCACATGTCGATGGTGCCGCGCATGCTGGCGTCCATCGACTTGGCCCGGTTCTTACCGGGAGGCGCCTGCCAGGGGCCGGCCTCCGCATAGGCGTCGTCGAAGAGTCGCGCGATCATCGCGACGAGGACGTCGTATTTGGACGCGAAATAGTGATAGAAGTTCGCTCGCGACAGGCCGGCGCGCTTGATAATCTGCGCGACGGTGAGATCCTGCATCGAGGTCTCCTGCAGCAACTGCTCGGTTGCCTCGAACACCGCCACCTCGGCGCCACGCTGCCCGTCATGGGCGCGGGGTCGTTGTCGCACTACCGGCCGTGTACTCACGCTTCGAGAATACCCTATGTCTGGACACTGTGACTGGACGGTGCCGCGACCCGGCGCACCGCCGGGTCCTTCGGCTTGCGCACCGCACGGAGCAGCGCCTCGTCGAACAGGTCCGGCCGCTCCAGCATCGGATAGTGCCCGCAGTCGAGTTCCACCAGGGTGCTTCCGATCCGCTCCTGCACCCAGCGCGCGCCGCGGACGGACAGCGCCGGGTCCGCCGTGCCGATGATCTGGGTGACCGGAATATCGAGGTCGTCGAGGGCGAACGCCTGCGCCGTCCGCAGGAGCGTGGTCATGCACGCGTTCGCCGCCCAGCTCGGCGTCTGCAGGGAGATGCGCTGCAGCCAGTCGAGGGTCTGCCCGTCCGGCGGTGTGCCGAACGGGTCACCCACCGCCCGCCTCCGGTAGTCCAGCCGTCCGGCGTGCTCGGCCGCGTGCATGCCGCCCTCGACCGCGTCTGCCGGCACGCCGAACGGGTAATCGGGCTGCCGCGCCCCGGCCACACCGTTGGAGGCGACGAGCACGAGGCGGTCGACCGAACCCGGAAAGCGGTGGGCCATGCGCAGAGCGGTCATACCGCCCAGCGACCAGCCGACGACCGTGGCGCCGCGCGCATCGAATGCATCCAGGACTGCTGCACCGTCGTCGGCGAGCCGGTCGATGTCGTATCGGTTCAAGGGCGCATCGGACCCACCGTGCCCGCGCAGGTCCATAGCGAGCACACGATGTCCGGCTTCCGCGAGCACTCGGATCTGCCGGTCCCACACCGCGGAACTCAGGCTCCAGCCATGGATCAACAGCACCGGGTCCCCGACGCCCAGTTCGAGTACCTTGACCCGGACTCCGGGCTCGACCTCCACCAACGTCGAACTCATTTCTCTCCTCTTCGTGCTCCGCGACCACACGGCCGGGCGACGTGGAATGCCCGGCGGACGGGGCCGAATCGACTCCCGTCCGCCTGGCCGTCTATGGGGTGCCGACCAATTCGGCGGATCGGGACCGCGCGAGCGTCGTACCCGATTCCGCCAACTGCAGAAGCGATTCGGGCGGGGTGAAGCGGTCGCTGTAGGTTTCGGCGAGGTACCGGGCTCGGGCGACGAAGCCCGCGACACCGCCCTCGTATCCGTCGACGAACTGCAGGACTCCGCCCGTCCATCCCGGGAACCCGATGCCGAGGATCGAGCCGACGTTGGCGTCGGCCACCGCTTCGAGGACTCCTTCGTCGAGGCACTTGACCGTCTCGATGACCTCGGCGAACAACAGCCGCTCGGCCACATCGTCGAACGGGATGTCGGTGTTCGCACCGCCGAAGGCATCCGTCAGGCCGGTCCAGAGCCGGGTGCGTTTGCGGTTCTCGTCGTATTCATAGAACCCGGCTCCGGCCAGCCGGCCTGCCCGCCCGAATTCGGACAGCATGCGGTCGAGCACGGCCTCGGCGGGGTGACCGATCCAGGCCTGACCGGCGTCTTCCGCGGCCTGCCTGCTCGCGTCGCGAACCCGGCGCAGCAGCTCGAGGTTCAATTCGTCGGTCAGCTGCAGCACGGGAGCCGGGTATCCGGCCTGCGAACTGGCCTGTTCGATCGTCGTCGCCGGGACACCCTCGCCGAGCAACGCCAGGGCCTCGTTGATGAACGTGCCGATCACGCGGCTCGTGAAGAATCCACGGCTGTCGTTGACGACGATCGGGGTCTTCGCGATCTGCTTCGCCAGGTCCAGCGCCCGCGACAGCGTGTCGGCCGAGGTCTTCTCGCCCTTGATGATCTCCAGCAGCGGCATCTTGTCCACGGGGCTGAAGAAATGGAGTCCGATGAAGTCTTCGGGGCGGGCGACGTTCTCGGCCAGCCCCGTGATGGGCAGGGTGGACGTATTCGATCCGATGAGGGCGCCGTCGGCGAGGTACGGTTCGATCTCGGCGAGCACCTGGGCTTTGACGGCGGGATCCTCGAACACTGCCTCGATCACCAGATCGGCGCCGTCGGCCGTTTCCGGGCGGTCGGTGGGCGTGATGCGTGCGAGGAGTGCATCCCCCTCGTCCTTCGAGGTCCTGCCCGCAGCGACCTGCTTGTCGACCAGCTTGTGCGAGTATCCCTTGCCTCGTTCGGCGGCCTCGAGTGTCACGTCCTTCAGGACGACGTCGATACCGGCGCGGGCGCACTCGTATGCGATTCCGGCGCCCATCATTCCCGCACCGAGAACAACGACCTTCTGTGCGCGCCAGGTCGTGCGATCGGCGCTGCGCCCGCGGGCGCCGTTCACGGATTGCATGTCGAAGAAGAAGGCCTGGATCATGTTCTTGGCGACCTGTCCGGTCGCGAGGTCGAGGAAGTAACGGGCCTCGATCCGCAGCGCGTTGTCGACATCGACCTGGGCGCTCTCCACCGCTGCCGCCACGATGTTCTGCGGCGCCGGGTAGTTCGCCCCCTTCGACTGTTTGCGCAGCAGAGCGGGAATCGCCGGGAGCCGGGAGTGCAGTTGTTCGCTCCGGTCGCCGGGTGTTCCGCCGGGAAGGCGGTAGCCCTTCACGTCCCACGGCTGAACCGCTTCGGGGTGTGTCAGGATCCACTTCTTCGACACGGCAAGCAGTTCCGACCGCGACTCGACGAGCTCGTCGACGATCCCGAGTTCGCGTGCCGACCTGACGGTGCGGCGCTGACCCTGCAGCAGGAGTTCCGAGAGCGCGCGTTCCACGCCGAGCATCCGCACCGTGCGCACGGCGCCGCCGGCACCGGGCAGCAGACCGAGGGTCACTTCGGGCAGTCCGACGTAGTTCCGCGGACCGTCCAATGCGACGCGATGGTGCGTGGCCAGCGCGAGTTCGAGTCCGCCGCCGAGCGCCGAACCGTTGACTGCCGCGACGACTGGCCTGCCGATCGTCTCGAGGCGGCGCAGCAGCGCGCTGTTCCGGTCGACGAACGCCGCGAACTCGTCGATGCGGTCCTTCGATGCATCCCGGAGATCGTTGAGATCTCCGCCGGCAAAAAAGGTGTCCTTGCCGGACGTGACGACGACACCGGTGACGGTGTCGCGTTCGGTCTCGATGCGGTCGAGTGCCGCCTCGAGCGCGTCGACGAAGCCGGCATTCATCGTGTTGACGCGCTGCGCCGGGTCGTCGATCGTGAGCACGACGATTCCGTCGTCGTCACGTTCCCAGCGGATGATCGGGTTCTGGCTCATAGCCTGTGCGGTCCTTCCGGTTTCAGCTTGCCTGGAGTGCTTCGATCACGGTGGCGATGCCGATGCCACCGCCCACGCAGAGGGTGACGAGGCCGTAACGCCCACCCTTGCGGTGCAGTTCGTCGAGGAGGGTGGACACGATCATCCCGCCGGTGGCGCCGAGCGGGTGCCCCATCGCGATGGCGCCGCCGTTGACGTTCACCTTGTCCAGATCGAGGTCGAGATCGCGGACGAACCGTAGGACGACCGAGGCGAATGCCTCGTTGATCTCGACCAGGTCGATGTCGGCGGGCGTCAGTCCGGCCTTTGCCAGCGCCTTCCACGAGGCAGGGGCGGGCCCGGTGAGCATGATGGTGGGGTCTGCGCCGGACACCGCGGTCGCCACGATACGTCCCCGCGGGGTGAGCCCGAGTTCGCGTCCGACTTCCTCACTTCCGATCGCCAACAGGGATGCGCCGTCGACGATTCCGGAACTGTTGCCCGCGTGATGGACATGGTCGATGCGCTCGACCGTGTGAAACTTCTGCAGCGCAACCGCATCGAATCCGGCGGTCTCACCCAGGGCGGCGAACGACGGCCGCAGGCCGCTCAGCGATTCGACCGTCGTGCTCGGCCTGATCATTTCGTTGGTGTCGAGCACCACGCGGCCGTTCAGGTCGCGCACGGGGACGGTCGAATGGTCGAACCGGCCCTCCTTTTGAGCCCGGCTCGCGCGCTGATGTGAACGCACGGCGTAGGCGTCGACGTCCTCGCGAGTGAAGCCCTCGATCGTGGCGATCAGGTCGGCGCCCACACCCTGGGGAACGAAGTGGCTCGCGAGGTTGGTGGCCGGATCGTCCATCCACGCGCCGCCGTCGGACCCCATCGGCACCCGGGACATCGACTCGACGCCACCTGCAAACACCAGGTCCTCGAACCCCGAACGCACCTTCTGCGCTGCGATGTTCACTGCCTCGAGCCCCGATGCGCAGAAGCGGTTGATCTGCACCCCGGCAACCGTGTCCGGCAGACCGGCAGCGATACTCGCTGTGCGAGCGATGTTTCCGCCCTGCTCGCCGACCGGGGAGACGACGCCGAGAACGACGTCGTCGACACGATTCGGATCGATGCCGGGGTTACGGTCGAGCAGATCTCCGATCAGTCCGACCGCCAGGTCGATCGGTTTGACGGTGTGCAGGGAACCGTTCGGCTTTCCCTTACCCCGTGGCGTCCGGATCGCGTCGAAGATCAGCGCTTCAGTGGCCGGCATCGAAAGACTCCTTGTTCTCGCTGAATGGCTGCTTCGTCGCAGCACATCGCGACCATACAGTGTGTTCATATGCGTTGTCTATACCTGCTCGGAATGATGGCCGGAAGGTCGACGACCCAGCATCCTCGACGAGAGCGCCTTCGACACAACCGGATACGGAAATCGGCCAATTGGTCCTTACGCCGAGACGCGGTGTGGTGGTATATCTCGATAGTCGATCAACGCTGGGCATTCGCCGCAGTGGACGAGCCCCATGCAATTCTCATGGCGCCGCTTCCATCTGCGCGCAATTCCTCGCCCAGTCATTACCGGTCCGAACGATTCGGGCCGGTCCCCAATCAGTGGAGGTTGTCGTGGGTGTCGAGGTATCCGTCGAGGGACTGACCAAGTCGTTCGGCTCGCAGAGAATCTGGCAGGACGTCTCGTTGACCCTTCCGGCCGGCGAGGTCAGCGCGTTACTCGGGCCGTCCGGTACGGGTAAGTCGGTGTTCCTGAAATCGCTGATCGGTCTGCTCCGCCCGGAGC
>JBCEBZ010000162.1:0-5350 GCA_039206675.1 Rhodococcus sp. (in: high G+C Gram-positive bacteria)
GTTGCACGCCGGCCGCGTGGCGACGGCGTCGGAGCTTCCGGACGTGCTGAGCGCGGCGGGCACGTTCCGCGTCGACCAGGCGCTCTCCGCGCACGACTCGATCTTCCACGATCCCGAACTGGACGGTCCGCCGCCGGCGAGCCCGGTGCGCACGTTCGTGCTGTCGGCCGATGCCGACCGGATGCTCGTCGAACGCAGGGTCGCGGTCCTGGGCGACGTCGACCTCGTCGTCGCGTCGTCCGACGAGGGGCAGGTTCCCTCGCAGCGCCCCGAATTGGAACAGGCGGCGGTCCTGGTCGGCAGGCTCGACATGACTGCCGCGTATCTACAGTTGATCGGCGGTATCTAGTGCACCGACTCGAAGGTGCGCTCCGGTCCTACGCGTGGGGATCGCGCACCGCCATCGCACAGCTGCGCGGACTTCCGGTTCCCACGGCCCACCCCGAGGCGGAACTGTGGCTGGGCGCGCACCCCGGTGATCCCGCCCGCGTCATCACCGACGAGGGCCCGCGGTCTCTTCTGGACCTGGTGCACTCGGAGCCCGAACGCCAGCTCGGGAAGCACAGTGTCGAGACGTTCGGCGAACGCCTCCCGTTCCTCCTGAAGTTGCTCGCGTCGGAGGAGCCGCTGTCGTTGCAGGCGCACCCGAGCGCCGAGCAGGCGTGGGAAGGATTCGCCCGGGAGAACGAGGTGGGAATCCCCCTCGAGTCCTCCGTGCGCAACTACAAGGACGCCAGCCACAAACCCGAACTCGTCGTGGCCCTCAGCAGGTTCCACGCGCTCGCCGGATTCCGGGACCCTCAGCGCACGGTCAAACTGCTCGAGGCGGTCGCCGTTCCGGAACTGCAGCCCTACGTCGGCCTCATCGCCGGCCAACCCGACTCGGACGGTCTCCGCGCGCTGTTCACCACGTGGATCACGTTGCCGCAGCCCGTGCTCGGTGCGTTGATGCCGCGGGTGCTCGACGGGTGCGTCGACTACCTGTCGAACACCAAGGACGGTGAATTCGCGGCGGAGGTCCGCACCGCCCTCGAACTGAGCGAGGTGTACCCGGGGGATGCGGGAGTGCTCGCCGCGCTCCTGCTGAACCGGGTCACCCTCGAACCAGGGCAGGGCCTGTACCTCGACGCCGGAAACCTCCATGCCTACCTGCACGGGATGGCGGTCGAGATCATGGCCAACTCCGACAACGTGCTGCGCGGGGGACTCACGCCGAAGCACGTGGACGTTCCGGAGTTGCTGCGCGTCCTCGACTTCGACACCGTCGACATTCCGATCCTGGAGGCGCAGGAACGTCCGGGCGGGGGCGAATTCGTGTACTCGACGCCTGCGCCGGAATTCGTCCTCGCGCGGATCGACCTGTCACCGGACGGACCGACGGAGCACCGGCTCGACTCGGAGGGACCGCACATTCTGTTGTGCACCTCGGGTTCGGTGGCGTTGCGCTGCGGAACGGACGGCCTCGAACTCTCCCAGGGAAACGCCGTCTGGATCGCGGCCGAGGATCCCGAAGTGGTGGTGACGGCGGGCACCGAGTGCGCCCAGTTGTTCAGTGCGAGGGTCGGCCCCCCGATCGCGTAGCCTGTGTCCCGCGCTGCGATCCGAGAAGGGCTCACCGGCGCGGTCGCCGAGGCCATCGACGAGGCGGAGGCGCGGGTGCGGGGCGCCGTCCCGGCGGCTCGCCGCATCTACATCGAACCCGACCTGTTCCGGGCAACCTAAGGCATAGGCTGAACGGCAACTTTCGATTGAGGAGGCTGACGTGGCCATCCAGGACAAAGGCAGCGGAGGACCGGATATCGGCGGCAGGCCGACCGGATTGTTCCGCACCAAGTCGATCGAGCAGTCGATCCGCGACACCGACGAACCGGAGACCAAACTCCGCAAGGATCTGACGGCGTGGGACCTGACCGTCTTCGGTGTCGCCGTCGTCATCGGTGCCGGCATCTTCACGCTCACCGCCCGCACCGCGGGCAACGTCGCGGGGCCCTCGGTGTCGGCGGCATTCGTCATCGCCGCCATCGCGTGTGGCCTCGCCGCGCTCTGCTACGCCGAGTTCGCCTCGACGGTTCCGGTCGCGGGCAGCGCGTACACGTTCTCCTACGCGACGTTCGGTGAACTGGTCGCGTGGATCATCGGCTGGGACCTCATCCTCGAATTCGCGCTCGCGGCGTCGGTCGTCGCGAAGGGCTGGTCGCTGTACCTCGGTGAGGTGATCGGCAACCATTCGCCGATCGCGCAGATCGGCTCGGTGACGTTCGACTGGGGCGCGGTACTCATCGTCGCGATCATCACCGTCGTGCTGGCGACGGGCACCAAACTGTCGTCCCGCGTCTCACTCGTGATCACGTCGATCAAGGTGGCCGTGGTGCTGGTCGTCGTGGTCGTCGGCGCGTTCTACATCGACCCCGACAACTACTCGCCGTACATCCCGCCGTCCGAGGCGGGCAGCACGGGCGAGGGCATCCACCAGTCCCTGTTCTCGTACGCCACGGGCGCGGGCGGCAGCACGTTCGGCTGGTACGGGCTGCTCGCGGCGGCGAGCCTGGTGTTCTTCGCGTTCATCGGGTTCGACATCGTCGCGACCACCGCCGAGGAGACGAAGGATCCGCAGAAGGCGCTGCCCCGCGGAATTCTGGGATCGCTGCTGATCGTGACGGTCCTGTACGTGGCGGTGACGCTGGTGCTCACCGGCATGGTCGACTACCACGAATTGGCCGGGGACACTTCCAATCTGGCCACCGCGTTCGGCATTCACGGGATCACGTGGGCGAAGAACCTGATCTCGTTCGGTGCGCTGGCCGGCCTGACCACCGTGGTGATGGTGCTGATGCTCGGGCAGACCCGCGTGCTGTTCGCCATGTCGCGGGACGGGCTGATGCCGAGGCGGCTGGCGCCGACCGGCAAGCACGGCACCCCCGTTCGGATCACCGTGCTCGTCGGTGTCGTGGTGGCCGTGCTGGCGGGCGTCTTCCCGATCGGCACCCTCGAGGAGATGGTGAACATCGGCACGCTGTTCGCGTTCGTCCTCGTGTCGATCGGCGTGATCGTGCTGCGCCGCACCCGCCCGGACCTGCCCCGCGGCTTCCGGGTCCCGCTGGTTCCGGTGATTCCCGTCCTGGCGGTTCTCGCCTGCCTGTGGCTGATGATCAACCTGTCCGTCGAGACGTGGATCCGGTTCATCGTGTGGATGGCGCTCGGCGTGATCATCTACTTCGCGTACAGTCGCCGTCACTCGATGATGGAGAGGCGCAGTCGCGGCGAGGTCTGATCCTCGCGGGGTTTCCGGCTGGAGCGCAGTGGGATTCGGTGCCCGGATGCGGTGCGGCGCCGGAATTCGTTGGGACGGCGCCCCGGACGGCCGGTGCCGCCCGGATGACGGTGCGGCGAAAGTGGGGCACTAAGGTCTTCGCCATGACTTCGTCGCGTGTCCGGGTGCCCTATCAGGAGGCTGCGCGGCTGCTGCTGCGTCAGTCGGTGCTGGACGCGATGCGGGACCTTCTGTTCGAGAAGGACTGGTCGGACATCACGATGTCGGATGTCGCGGCCGGCGCCGGGGTGAGCAGGCAGACGCTCTACAACGAGTTCAAGTCCCGGCAGGGCCTGGCGGAGGCGTACGCCCTCCGGCTCGCCGACGAACTGGTCGACGCGGTCGACGAGGCGCTGGTGGCGAACGTCGGGCAGGGCCGCGCCGCGCTGCTCGCCGGATTCACCGCGTTCTTCGCGGCCAGCCTGTCCGACCCTCTGGTGCAGTCGCTTCTGCGCGGTGAGGCCAAGCCCGACCTGCTGCGGCTGATCACGACCGAGAGCGCCCCGATCATCGAGCGGGCGTCGACGCGGCTCGCCGAGGTGTTCCAGCGGGGCTGGGTGCGGGCGAATCCGTCGGACGCGGGGATTCTCAGCCGCGCCATCGTGCGTCTCGCTATGAGTTACATCTCGATGCCGCCCGAATCCGAGGCCAACGTCGCCGAGGATCTGGGTGCTCTGCTGGGGCCTTTCGTGGACGAGGCGGTGGGCGGGGCCGATCGTGGGTGATCGCCCGGCCGCGGAGCGTCGCGTGAGTGTGACCGCCGGGCCGCAGTACCGATAGCCTTGACCGAAACAGCAGTCAACCAGGAGAGGCAGATGACGACCTCAGTTTCAACCACGCCGGTGGCCGAGAGCCGCAACGGGATCGATTTCAAGGTGGCGGACCTTTCGCTCGCCGAGTTCGGCCGCAAGGAGATCCGGCTCGCCGAGCACGAGATGCCGGGACTGATGGCGCTCCGCCGCGAGTACGCAGAGGTGCTGCCGCTGAAGGGCGCTCGCATCTCCGGTTCGCTGCACATGACCATCCAGACGGCCGTGCTCATCGAGACGCTCACCGCGCTGGGCGCCGAGGTCCGCTGGGCCTCGTGCAACATCTTCTCGACGCAGGATCACGCCGCCGCCGCGATCGTCGTCGGCCCGCACGGCACGCCGGAGGAGCCGCAGGGCACCCCCGTCTTCGCGTGGAAGGGCGAGACGCTCGAGGAGTACTGGTGGGCCGCCGAGCAGATGCTCACCTGGCCGGACGCCGACAAGCCGGCGAACATGATCCTCGACGACGGCGGCGACGCCACGATGCTCGTCCTCAAGGGCGCGCAGTTCGAGAAGGCGGGCGTCGTGCCGCCCACCGACGACGACCAGGATTCCGACGAGTACAAGGTGTTCCTCGCGCTGCTGCGTCAGTCCCTCGAAGCGGACAAGACCAAGTGGACGAAGGTCGCGGAGTCGGTGCAGGGCGTCACCGAGGAGACCACGACCGGTGTCCTGCGTCTGTACCAGGTCGCTGCTGCCGGTGAACTCGTCTTCCCGGCCATCAACGTCAACGACTCGGTCACCAAGAGCAAGTTCGACAACAAGTACGGCACCCGCCACTCGCTGCTCGACGGCATCAACCGCGGCACCGACGTGCTGATCGGCGGCAAGGCCGCACTCGTCTGCGGCTACGGCGACGTCGGCAAGGGGTGCGCCGAGGCGTTGCGCGGACAGGGCGCCCGCGTCGCGGTCACCGAGGTCGACCCCATCAACGCCCTCCAGGCACTGATGGACGGCTTCGAGGTGAAGACGGTCGAGCAGGCCATCGGCTGGGCCGACATCATCATCACGTCCACGGGCAACAAGGACATCATCACGTTCGATCACATGAAGCAGATGAAGCACCAGGCCATCCTGGGCAACATCGGTCACTTCGACAACGAGATCGACATGGCGGGCCTCGAGCGTTCCGGTGAGGTCACCCGCATCAACATCAAGCCGCAGGTGGACGAGTTCCGGTTCAAGGACGGCCACTCGATCATCGTGCTGTCCGAGGGCCGCCTGCTGAACC
>JBCEBZ010000163.1:0-20970 GCA_039206675.1 Rhodococcus sp. (in: high G+C Gram-positive bacteria)
TCCGCAACACGTGGCGCGGCCTCACGTCGATGCGCACGGCGCTGGTGCTGCTGTTCCTGCTGGCCCTCGCCGCGATCCCGGGCGCCCTGTTGCCGCAGCGCAGCCTCAACGCGGGCAAGGTCGACGAGTACATCGCGAACCGGCCCACCCTCGGTCCGTGGATGGACAAGCTCGAACTGTTCGACGTGTTCGGGAGTTTCTGGTTCACCGCGATCTACGTCCTGCTCTTCATCTCCCTCGTCGGGTGCATCCTGCCGCGCTGCGTCGACCACGCCAAGGCGCTGCGCACCCGTCCGGTGCCCGCCCCGCGCAACCTCGCGCGACTTCCGCACCACCACGAGGACCGGGTCGACGAGACACCGGAGGAACTCGCCGCGCGCATCCGCACCCACCTGAAGGGGTGGCGGGTCGAGACCCGCGCCGGAGGAGAGCGGGCCGCCCACGACGGCGAGATCACCATCTCCGCGGAGAAGGGGTACTTCCGCGAACTCGGCAACCTCGTCTTCCACCTGTCGCTCGTCGCGCTGCTCGTCGCCATCGCCGTCGGCAAGCTGTTCGGCTACGAGGGCAACGTGATCGTCGTCGCCAACAACGGTCCGGGGTTCTGCACCACGTCGCCCGCGGTCTTCGACTCGTTCAAGGCGGGCAACACCCAGGACGGCACCGGCATGACGCCGCTGTGCATCAAGGTGAAGGACTTCGCCGCCGACTACCTCGACAGCGGTCAGGCCGAGATGTTCACGTCCAACATCGCCTACCAGGCCGGCGACGACCTCGAGACCAACACCTGGCGGGACGGGCAGTTGCAGGTCAACCACCCGCTGCGCGTCGAGGGTGACCGCGTCTACCTGCAGGGACACGGGTACGCGCCGACGTTCACCGTCACGTTCCCGAACGGCGAGACCCGCACCGAGACGTTGCAGTGGCGGCCCGACGACGCGACGACGTTCCTGAGCAGCGGCGCGATGCGGTTCGACCCGCCCGGCGGCATGTACACCGACACCGACGAGCGCCGGAAGAACCAGATCGCGATCGAGGGGCTGTTCGCCCCGACCGCGCTGCTCCACGGCAACCTGCTGGCGTCGAGCTACCCGGCGATGAACGACCCGGCCGTCGCCATCGACATCTACAAGGGCGACACCGGCCTCGACACGGGCAATCCGCAGTCGCTGTTCTCGCTCAACACGGAACTGATCAACCAGGGCCGCCTCGTGAAGCAGGACCGGGTGAATCTGAAGCCGGGGGAGAGTTCGATCCTGGCCGACGGCACCCAGGTGCGGTTCGACGGCGCCGTGGACTTCGTGAACCTGCAGGTGTCCCACGACCCGGCGCAGCAGTGGGTGCTGGTGTCGGCCCTGACGATGATGGCGGGACTGCTCGTCTCGCTGCTGGTCAAGCGCCGCCGGATCTGGGCCCGCATCTACCCCGCGGACACCGGCGATCCGGGGCCACGACGTACTGTAGTAGAGCTTGGTGGACTCGCCCGGACCGATCAGGCCGGCTGGGGCGACGAGTTCGGCCGGCTCTGCACCCGTCTGCTCACGGACGACACGAAGCCTGACGCGCAGGAGAACCAACGATGACGACCAACGAGACACTGGCGCAGTACAGCGACTGGGCCTTCCGATCAGCCTTCACCGTGCTGGTGCTGGCGCTCGTGCTGCTCATCGTGCAGTACGCGTCCACCCGGGCGCAGGCCGTGCAGGACCGGGAACTCGTGTCGGCCGGGTCCGGCCCGCGCGCGTCGGAGGCGCCCAGCGTCCCCGGCCGGGTCGTCGAGCAGCCGAAGAAGCCCCTGTCCGAACGGTTCGGCGGCATGGGCGCCGCGGTGCTCGTCGTCGGCACGGTGCTGATCTTCGCGTCGATCGTGCTGCGCGGATTCGCGACCGCGCGCTTCCCGCTCGGCAACATGTACGAGTTCGTGACCATGGCCTGTGCGGCCGCGCTCGTCGTCGGTCTCGCGCTCCTGTCGAAGCCGGCGTACCGGTCGATGTGGGTGTTCCTGCTCGTTCCCGTCCTGATCCTGATGTTCCTCGCGGCTACCGTGCTGTACGCGGACGCGGCGCCCGTGGTGCCCGCGCTGCGGTCGTACTGGCTGCCCATCCACGTCACCATCGTCAGCGTCGGTTCCGGTGTGTTCCTCGTGTCGGGCATCGCGAGCCTGCTGTTCCTGCTGCGCATGCGCTACCCGCGCGGCGAGGAGGGGACCGGCGTGTTCGCACGGGTCGCGGAGCGGTTGCCCGACGCGCAGACCCTGGACCGCCTGGCCTACAAGACCACCATCATCGGGTTCCCGCTGTTCGGCGCGGGAGTCATCCTCGGCGCCATCTGGGCCGAGGCCGCGTGGGGCCGATTCTGGGGCTGGGACCCCAAGGAGACGGTGTCGTTCATCGCCTGGGTAATCTACGCCGCCTACCTGCACGCCCGCGCAACGTCCGGATGGCGCGACACCAAGGCCGCATGGATCAACGTGGCGGGCTTCGTCGCGATGCTGTTCAACCTGTTCATCATCAACATGGTGGTGTCGGGATTGCACTCGTACGCGGGCCTGAACTGACGGTAGCCACCGACTGATATCCTTCCGCCGCGACGTCTCCGACCGGTGAGATCCGGTGGGGACGATGGAGACTTCACGAGGGGGACGTTCAGCCATGTCCGAAAACAACTCCGGCATGTGGGAGCCGGTGCGGCCCGCATCGACTCCGCCCGCGGACGACACCGGATCGACCGTCGCCTGGAACGCCGCGCGGCAGGCCCCGTACGTGCAGCCGCAGGGTCCCAATCCGTTCGCGCAGCCCGCTGCGCAGGCCCCCGCCACCGCACCCGCGCGGCCACAGACCCAGGCCCCCGCTCCGCAACAGGTCTCCGCTCCGCAGCAGGCACCGGCCGCGCAACAGACACCGGCTCCGCAGCAGGCGGCGTTCACGCCCCCGCAGCAGCCGCCGGTCCAGCACACACCCCAGCCTCCGGTCCAGCAGGCGGCCCAGCCCGGCGCGTTCACGCCCCAGCAGCCGGCGAATCGTCCGCACAATCCGAACGCCGAGCAGCAGTACGCGGTGTCGGCCCGTGACCTGTCGACGTCGCTGCTCCTCAAGCAGGTCAAGCCGGCCCCCACCACGGGGTGGCGCAAGGCGCTGTACCAACTGTCCGGCCGCTACATCAACGTCGGGAACAGCGGGAAGGAACAGCGCCGGATCGAGCTGACCAAACAGGTCAACCAGCCGCTGCAGGGGTGCTACAAGATCGCGCTGCTGAGCCTCAAAGGCGGGGTCGGCAAGACCACGACCACCGCGACCCTCGGCTCCACGTTCGCGTCACTGCGCGGCGACCGCGTCATCGCCGTCGACGCCAACCCGGACCGCGGCACGCTCAGCCAGAAGATTCCCCTCGAGACGCCCGCGACGGTGCGGAACCTGCTGCGCGACGAGCAGAGCATCGAAAAGTACAGCGACGTCCGCAGTTACACGTCGCAGAGCAGGCACCGGCTCGAGGTCCTCGCGTCCGACAGCGACCCTGCCGTCTCGGAGGCGTTCAGTGCCGACGACTACGCCCGGACCGTCACGATGCTCGAGAAGTTCTACAGCATCGTCCTCACCGACTGCGGCACCGGACTGATGCACTCCGCGATGCAGACCATCCTCGAGGAGGCCGACGCGCTCGTGGTGGTCAGCTCGGGATCCGTCGACGGCGCCCGAAGCGCCTCCGCCACACTCGACTGGCTCGACGCCCACGGATACCGCGAACTCGTGGCCCGTTCGGTGGCCGTCGTCAATGCCGTGCGCCCGAGGTCGGGCAAGGTGGATCTGCCGAAGGTCGTCGAGCACTTCGAGCAGCGATGCCGCCTGGTGCGGCTGATTCCGTTCGATCCGCACCTCGAAGAGGGCGCCGAGATCGAACTCGAGCGGCTGCGCCCGAAGACGCGCAACGCACTCCTCGAACTGGCCGCCGCGGTGGCCTCCGACTTCCCGGCGTCGAGTTTCGCTCTACAGGACCGTCGCTGAGGCAGTGACGCCGACGGTGCCGGCCGGACCGGCACCACGGCTGATGTTCACCCGGCCGGATCCGCCGGACCGGCATCGGGTTCGTCGGACTTCTTCCGACGCGTCTCCCGATCCACCTTCCACAGGAAATCCGGATCGTCGTCGGGCCCCTGCACCCGCGTGCTCAGCACGGGCCGCGTGTTCGGGCCGAACGCCTTCCACATCAGGACCGCCACGGTCACGAGCCCGATGAGTGCCAACAGATAGATCACCGCGCACCTCCTTACACCGCTCGAGGGTAGCCGGTATTCCTGAGCGTAGCCGCGTCGGCGGCAGAGGGCACCTACCCGGCCGCGGGGCGTCCGGGTAGCGCGGTATTCACTCGGCGAACCTCAGGGTCGGCCCGCCTCCAGTATCAGGGTCGGCCCGCCTCCAGCATCAGGGTCGGCCCGCCTCCAGCATCAGGGTCGGCCCGCCTCCGTGGTGAGGGAGCGGAGCAGCTGCATGACCTCGGCCTCGCGGAAGCGGCGGTGCCCGCCGGGGGTGCGCAGCGATCCCAGCCGGCCCGCGTGCGCCCATCGCGTCACGGTCTTCGGGTCGACATGGAACAGGGCAGCCACCTGGCCCGGGGTCATGAGGGCTTCGTTGGATCCGCTGAATCCGGGTCCGTTGTAGGTGGGTGCGCTCATCGACGATCCTCCACTGCTTTCGACTGGTCTGTGCTGAAGCCGGCCGCTGTTGCGACTGATCTCGGTCATCGTGACATCCGGGACCCCGGGTACTCGAACGATCTAATGTTGGTAAAGGGGAGGTAATAGACAAATCGGATAAGTCGGACGTGTGAGGAGCCCCCTCGGCGATGGGTAACCTGGGAGCGTGAGCGAGTCATCCGAGAAGCCAGAAGACCAGGTCGAACCCGCAGATTCGAGCGCGACAGCGAAGCGCGACGGGCGGGTGACCAAGGGGCAGCTGGCGCGTGACGTGGCGATTTATTCGATCGCCCGGCTGCTGCTGGTCGTCGTCATCGGCGCCATCATCCTCGGGGTGGCCGCACTCGTCGGTGTCGCCGTACCGCTGCTCGTCGCCGCGATCTTCGCGGTCCTCATCGCGCTCCCGCTGTCGCTGCTGCTGTTCGCGAAACTCCGCAAGCGGGTCAACGAGGGGATCGCCGCGTTCGACGCCCAGCGCCGCGCGGACCAGGCCGACCTGCGCGCCCGGCTTCGCGGTGAGGGCACGTCCCGGTGACGGTCGACGACTGCGTCGTCATCGACCGGAGCCTGCCGCGGGACTGGGTGGACAACGCCGTCCGTCTCATCGACGCCGACGCGCAGCGCAGCGCCGACACACACCTGCTGCGATACCCGCTGCCCGTCGAGTGGGATGTGCAGCTCTACCTGAAGGACGAGTCGACCCACATCACGGGCAGCCTCAAGCACCGGCTGGCCCGGTCGCTGTTCCTGTACGCGATCTGCAACGGCTGGATCACCGAGGGCACCACGGTCATCGAGGCGTCGTCGGGATCGACGGCCGTCAGTGAGGCGTACTTCGCGAAGATGCTCGGCCTCGACTTCGTGGCCGTCATGCCGCGCAGCACGAGCGGCGCGAAGATCGCCCTCATCGAGGCGCAGGGCGGTCGCTGCCACTTCATCGACCGGCCGCCGGAGATCTACAGCGAGGCCCGGCGGCTCGCCGCGGAGACGAACGGCCACTTCATGGACCAGTTCACGCATGCGGAACGGGCCACCGACTGGCGGGGCAACAACAACATCGCCGAGTCGATCTACCAGCAGATGACCCGGGAAGAGCACCCGGTGCCGGAGTGGCTCGTCATGAGCGCCGGGACCGGCGGCACCAGCGCGACGCTGGGCAGGTACATCCGGTACCGCAGGCACGCGACCCGCCTACTCGTCGTGGACCCCGAGAACTCCGCGTTCTTCGGCGGCTACGAGATCAACTCCTGCGAATACGCGACGGGAATGCCCTCGCGGATCGAGGGCATCGGCCGGCCGCGGGTGGAGCCGTCCTTCGTCGGGCAGGTCATCGACCGCATGATGCGGGTGCCCGACGCCGCGTCCATCGCGACGGCCCGGCACGCCAGTGCGGTGCTGGGCCGCCGGGTCGGCGGATCCACGGGCACGAACCTGTGGGGCGCGTTCACCGTCGTCGCGGAGATGCTCGCGGCCGGACGGTCCGGCAGCGTCGTCACCGTCCTGTGCGACGGCGGCGAACGGTACGCCGACACGTACTTCGACGACGACTGGGTGGCCGGGGAGGGTATCGACCTCTCGGGTCCGACCGTGGTGCTCGACCGGTTCGCGGCGACCGGGGAGTGGCCCGGTCAGCCCGGCTGAGGTGCGGGGGCACGCACCGGCGCGGTCACCGCGCGGGACATCGTGACCCGCGGCCATGCGGCGAGACCGTGCCGGGCCTCGTCGTCGCGGATGCGCGACAGGCCCGGTGTGAGGTCGGACTCCGGCAGGGACCGGAAACCCAGCCGCTCGTAATACGGGGCGTTCCAGGGGACGTCGACGAATGTGGTGAGCGTGAGGGCGGGCAGTCCGCGCACGGCCGCCCACGACGAGATCTCGTCGAGCAGCAGGGCTCCGAGGCCCTGGCGGGCGTGTCCGGGGTGGACCGACACCTGTTCGATGTGCGCGCCGCCGTCGACGACGGCGACGAGTGCGTAGGCGATCGGGGCGTCGTCTGCGTCGACCGCGACCCAAATGCATTCCAGTTGGAGGTATTCGGTCAGCTCGTCGAGTGAGAACGGGGGATCGTCGGCGACGGCGTCCATTCCGATGTCACGAAACGGCGCACCCGCCGCGATTTCGATGTCTTGCAGAGCGGGCAGGTCGGTGGAAATGGCCGGGCGGATCACAGGTCTTTTGTACCCGAAATCGTGCTGTTCGCACAGTTTCCCTGCACTTTCCCGATACCTACTCCTCCGTAGGCTACGGGACCGTAGGTTGGTAGCCTGACGTGAGGACGACGGAGCGGGGATGCGCATGGACAAGCCCGAGGTGACTCTCGAGAACTACGAAGCGGTGTACGCGTACTACCGCGACCACCGGCAGAATCGGGTGCTCGCCAAGCTGGCGTACGCGTCGCTGTACGCGAAGTACCGGCCGCGGATCGTGTATGCGGACGACGCGAAGGCGCAGCTGGCCGGGCTGGTGAAATCCGGCAGGGTGCTGATCGTGGCCGCCAATCACGTGACCCACAGCGATCAGTACACGCTGGCGGCGACAGCCTGGAACACGCCGTTGCGCCGCGCGATCGGACGGACCCGGGTGCTCGCGAAAGACGAATTGTTCGTCGACCCCGACCTTCACAAGAAGGTCGACATGATGGGCGGTATTCCGGTGTTCCGCAGTAAGAACTACGGACTGCGGGCGGTCGCCGACGCGGGCAGGCTCATGATGGACATCTCCGCCGAACGGCTCTGCCGCGGCGACAACCTGGCGATCTTTCCCGAGGGCACGTGCAACGAGGACGACCCGACCCGGTTGCAGCACATCAACAGCGGCATCGGCCACATCGCCAAACGTGCGGCGGATCGCGGAGTCTCACCCGTGCTGCTGTCCATCGGCATCAGTTACGGGCCGGACGCCCACGGGCCCGACCCCGAGAACGTGAAGTCGGCCAGCGTGTTCGTGTCGGAGCCCGTGTTCGACCTCCCGGCGAAACCGATGGACATCGCGCACGTCGTGCAGAAGGACCTGCAGATCGCAGTCGACGGGGCGGTCGCGGCGTACTGATCGTCTTTCCGGAATCTGTCAATCAGGGTTGACACCCGAGGGGTGTCAACCTAAATTGACATGCATGACCGAAGCAACCACGCTCGCCGCAGCGGCGGGCAGCCCCGACCCCGCGGAGGGGTTGCGGGCCGTGCGTGCGCTGCGGCGACTCCTCGAACGGCTCGAGGCCATCCAGGTGGCCAACGCCCGCGCCCAGGGCTGGTCCTGGCAGGCGATCGCCGACTCCCTCGAGGTGAGCAGGCAGGCCGTTCACCAGAAACACAACCGGAGAGGGAGGTAACGGCGCATGTTCGAACGATTCTCGAGGGACGCCCGGGCCGTGGTGGTCGGTGCGCAGCAGGAAGCGCGCGATGCGAAGTCACCGCAGATCGGGCCCGAACACCTCGTACTCGCCCTGCTGTCCGTGAAAACCGAACCCGTCCACGGCATCCTCGCCGACGCCGGCATCGAGGAGGACGCGGCGCGAGCAACCGTCGCGGCGCACGGCACCGCCCTGAGCGACGCCGACGCGGAAGCACTCGAATCGATCGGGATCGACCTCGACGCCGTGCGGCAGAGTCTCGAGCAGAACTTCGGCAAGGGTGTGCTCGACCCGGAACAGCCCTCGGAGAAGCGCGGCTGGTTCGGCCGGAAGTCCGGGCACGTCGGGTTCACCCGCGACGCGAAGAAGGCGATCGAACTATCGCTGCGGGAGGCGCTGGCGCGCAAGGACGATCACATCGGCGCCGAGCACATCTTCCTCGGGGTACTGCGCGTCGCCGAGGGCACGACGCGGGAGATCCTCGAGGTCCGGGTCGGTGTCGGCGAACTCCGCCGCCGGGTGCACGCGGCGCTCGACGACCGCGCGGCCTGACCGGTCGCCCGGTTCCCGTTTGTCCGATCGGTGTGCCAGCATGCACGCATGACCTTCTTGGTACGCCTCGTCATCAACGCGTTCGCGATCTGGCTGGCGGCAGCCTGGGTGTCGGGTATCGACATCTCCAGTTCGGGCAAGGGAACCGGCTGGGACATCGTGGTGCTGCTCGGGATCGCGCTGGTGTTCACCGTCGTCAACATCTTCGTCAAGCCGTTGGTGAAGCTGCTGTCGCTGCCGCTGCTGATCCTGACGCTCGGCCTGTTCACCCTGGTGATCAACGCCCTGATGCTGCTGCTCACCGCCTGGCTCAGCTCCCTGACCGAGTACGGCCTGACCGTCGACGGCTTCTGGACGGCCGTGTGGGGCGGCCTGATCATCTCGATCGTCAACTTCGTCCTCGGCATTCTGCTGCCGGACGGCGACTGACCCGGGAGGCTCAGGCGGCCGACAGCGCCACGGCGGTGGCGGCGCCCCAGACCAGCATCGCCAGCCCCGAATCCCGAAGCGCGGGAATCAGTGCGAGCCCCAGGCCGCCCGAGCGGACGGGGGCGTTCGCGCGGACCGCGAGGGGCAGCGCGAGCAGCCCGACGAGCGCCCACGGGGTGCGCAGCACCAGGACCAGGGTCACGACGAACGGCACCGTCAGCGTGACCAGATGCAGGATGCGGGTACGCGAGTCGCCGAGCCGGACGGCGAGCGTGCGTTTGCCGGATTCGGTGTCGGTGGGAATGTCCCGCAGATTGTTGGCGACGAGAACGGCGCTCGAGAACGACCCGACGGCGACCGCGGACACGACTCCGGCCCAGTCCACCGTCTCGGCCTGCACGTACTGGGTGCCCAGGACGGCGACGAGGCCGAAGAACACGAAGACGGCGACCTCGCCGAAGCCGCTGTACCCGTACGGTTTCTTGCCGCCCGTGTAGAACCAGGCGCCGACGATGCACAGGGCGCCGATCAGCACGAGCCACCACGCGGTGGTGACGGCGAGGACCAGCCCGGCCACCGCGGCGACCGCGAAGCAGGCGATGGCCGCCGCCTTCACCGCCGACGGTTTCACCAGCTTGGACCCGACGAGCCGCAGCGGTCCGACGCGCTCGTCGTCGGTGCCGCGGATCCCGTCCGAGTAGTCGTTGGCGAAATTGACTCCCACGATCAACGCGAGAGAGACCACCAGTGCCAGCACCGCCTTCCACCACACCGCGCCGCCGAGCGATGCCGCGGCGCCGGTGCCCACGAGCACAGGGGCGATCGCATTCGGGAGGGTGCGCGGACGAGCGCCTTCGATCCATTGAGCAGCCGTTGCCATGCACCGATCTTTGCACCGAGCGAGAAGGCGCCCGCACCCACACCGAACTTCGAGAAGTTCGCGTCCGCCCGGTGCAATACCATCGAACGCGGTGGACCAGCAGATGAGCGTGGACGAGACGGTGGCACCGGCAAGCGCACCCATCCAGGTCGCCTTGTTGGGTGAGGTATCGACGTGGCGATCGGGTGCGCTCGCCCCGCTGCCCGGCACCCGCGCGCGCAGCCTGCTCGTCGCCCTCGCGCGCGATCCCGGCCGGAGCCGGTCCGCGCAGGCCCTCATCGACGAGGTGTGGGGCGAGGATCCGCCGCGGTCGCCCATGAACGCGCTGCACACGCAGGTCTCCCGGCTGCGGGCGGCGTTGCCGGACGGAACGCTGGAGATCGGCCCGGCCGGATACCGGCTCGCGGTGTCCCGGGACGCCGTCGACCTGACCCGCGCGGAGGACGTGGCGCGCCGGCTGCCGGGCCGGGGTGTCGGCGGCGCCGGCCAGGACGAGATCCGCGACGCACTCGCGCTGTGGCGGGGAGAGCCGGGCGCCGACCTTCCCGCGGGCGCCGCCGCAACGGAACTCGCTGCGGACGCCGCGGTGATCCGGGGCCGGCTCGAGGCCGCGGAACGGGCCGCGCTGGTGGAGGCCGGCGACTGGGCGTCCGCTCTGCCGAAGGCGCAGGCGCACGTGGCCGCGGAACCCCTGGACGAGCGGGCACACGCCGACCTCATGCGTGCGCTGGCCGGGCTCGGGCGCGACAACGAGGCGCTGGACGTGTTCGCGACCTTCCGCAGGCGGCTGGTCGATCGGCTGGGAGCAGACCCGTCGCCTGCCCTCGTCGCCCTGCACACCGAGATCTTGCGCGGCAACGGCGCACCCGAGCCGGACGTCCGGCGCGCCGCGGCGCCGGACCGCACGGCGATCGGCCTCCGGGCGGCACCGAACGCGCTGCTGGGGCGGGACACCGACGTGGTGGACATCGAGGGCCTGCTCACGTCCTCGCGTGTCGTGACCATCCTCGGACCGGGCGGTGCGGGCAAGACCCGCCTCGCACACGAGCTGGGTGCGCGGGCCGCCGCGCGGACGTCCGTGGCCCTCGTGGAACTCGCATCGCTGCGCAGCAGTGAGGACGTCGTGGCGGCGATCAGCAGCACCCTCGGTCTCAGCGAGATCGACATCGCACCGGGGCGGCTTACCCTCGGCCGCATCCATTCCGCGCGGGAAAAGCTCCGGGAAGCGCTGTCGGCCGGGCCGATGCTCCTGATTCTCGACAACTGTGAGCATGTCGTCGGGGCCTGCTCCGAGATCGTGGCCGACCTGGTGGCCGCCGGCGATCAGCTGACCGTCCTCGCGACCAGCCGATCGCCACTCATGCTCGCGTCCGAGGCGGTGTACCCGCTACCGCCGCTGGCGATCGACGACGAGGACGCGCCCGCGGTGCAACTGTTCACGGCCCGGGCCCGCGCCGTGCGGCCCACGGCGCGGCTCGACCCGGAGACCGTGCGCAGTGTCTGCCGCACCCTCGACGGTCTTCCGCTCGCGATCGAACTGGCCGCCGCGCGGGTACGCAGCATGAGCGTCGAGGACATCGGCCGAAGGCTCGAGCACCGGTTCGCGCTGCTGCGCTCGCACGACCCGACGTCGCCCGAGCGGCACCGCACCCTGCACGCCGTCATCGACTGGAGCTGGCAGCTTCTGAGCGAGCAGCAGCAGATCGCGCTGCGCAGGTTGTGCCGGTTCCCGGCGGGGTTCACCCTCGACGCCGCCCGGACGATCGCGGAATGGGACGGCGTCGACGATGTCACGGAGGCCGTCGAGGGCCTCGTCAACCAATCGCTGCTGTCTGTCTCGGAGACGTCGGACACGCTGCGCTACTTCATGCTCGAGACGGTGCGGGAATACGGCGAGGAGCGGCTCGCCGAGGCCGCCGAGGAGCCGGAAGTGTTTGCCCGCCAGCGGGTGTGGGCACACGAGTTCGCGTCGGAGGCGCTGGTGCGGTGCCGTGCCGACCAGGTCGCGCTCGCGGACGACATCGACGCCGACCACGACAACTTCCTCGCCGTGCTCCGGTGGGCGGTGGAGCGCGGCGACGCCGAGACCGTCGCGATCGTGTTCCCGGTGCTGGGCGGCCTGTGGGCCATTCGGGGCGCGCACTCGGAGGTGATGAACTGGACGCCGCGGATCCTCGCGGCAACCGAAGGCGCGGATCTGAGCGACGTCGATTCGGAGTTGGTGGCGTACACGTTCCTGCTCGCGGCGATGCATCTGGTGTTCGGCGGTCAGGCGCGCACCCTCGCCCGCACCCGGACCCGATTGCGGCACCTGGTCCGCGCGCGCGGAGATCTGCCGCCGGTGTCCTCTTTTGCGGTGAAGGTCATCCTGTCCCTGGGTTCGGGGCGACGGCACGCCAGGGTGGTCGCGGAAGGGGTGCGCTCGCACGATCGGGAAACCCACGCGGCGGCGCTGGCCGCGCGAGCCAGCATGCGTGAGAATCTCGGCGATTTCCGCGGTGCCGTGCGCGACGCGCGGGCCGTCTCCGAACTGTGCGCCTCGATCGGTGACGTGTGGGGCGCGGCGATGGCGGCACAGTTCCTCGGCTCGCTGTACAGCCAGTCCGGCCGGTACCGGGACGCGGTGTCGCTCTATCAGGACGCGGTCGCGGGGCTGCGGAAACTGGGCGCGCAGGAGGAGGCGGATCAGCTGTGGGGATTCCAGGCTTCCGCGCTGATCGCGGACGGCGACGTGGCGGCGGGCCGCAAGGTGCTGGCAGAGACACTGCTCGAGCATCGCGGTCCCGGCGCGGGGACCGACGACCAGCAGGACGAGTGGCGGATCGCCGCCATCAGCAGTCTCGCGGAAGCCGATCTGTCGGACGGCGACGTCGAACGGGGGCTCGCCCGTTACCGGGAGGCGCTGGATCTGATGTACCCCCGGATCACGGCCGCGCCCTACGCCGATCCGTACGGACTCGTGCTCGCGGCCTCGGTGGTGTCCGCCCACGTGCTGCACGGTCGGTCCGAGATGGTGGTGGACATCGTTCCGCAGCTCGCGCAGTGGGCACGGTCCCGGCTGGGCGTGAGCGCATATCCGGATCTGCCGGTCACCGGCGCCGTCGCGGCGGGCATCGGATGTTTCGAGATCGTGCGCGGCGATTCCGAACGCGGTCTCGCGTTACTGGCACTGTCCGTTCCGGCTCGCGCCCGGCAGGACAACGTCTCCCTGCAACACCACCGGCACGTGGCGTTCGCGCTCGAGAACGTCGACACGGATCGCTGGACGTCGGCGCAGGCGACGTTCGGCACGTGGTCGCGTCGCGCGGTGCACACCCGGATTCTGGATGTGCTCGCTGCCGTGATCCGCGACGGAGGCTCAGGCGGGCACCCGGCCGCCGACGCGCGCCGCGCACGAGCGTAGGAGGTCGGTGAGCTCCGGGTCGTCGACCGCCAGCCGTCCCGTCTTGCCGATCGCCGCGAGGCAACCGGTCACCGCGTTCTGCGCGTCGTGCACCGGGACGGCGACCGCGCTGCGGCCGACGCGCACCTCGTCGACCTCGCGGGCCGAACCCGTGTGCCGGACGGCGTCGAGTTCGGACCGCAGCGCGCCGATTTCGGTGATGGTCGACGACGTCACCCTGCGCAGGCTCGGCGGGACCAGTTCGGGACGGGACGCGAGAAGGACCTTGCCGATGGCGGACGCGTGCAGGTGTGCGGAGATCGTGTTCTCGCCGCTGAGTTCGTGGTCGGGATCCCGGTCGACGAGGCGGACCCGGTTGCCCGCGAACGACGCCAGATGGATCCCGAACCGCACCTGTTCCCGCAGTTCTTCGAGGACGGCGTGGTGGTCGACCGGGTCGGGTGCGGCGTCGGCACCCGCCAGCTGCCGGGTGCGGCGGCCGAGGGCGAACCCGGACAGGTCGGCGATCCGCACCAGATAGCCGTCGGCGGTCAGGAGATTGAGCAGCCGGTACGCCGTGGCCTGGGGGATCCCGGCGTGCGCGGCGATGTCTCGCGCGGTCGCCCCGGACCCGAGTTGCGCGACCGCCTCCAGCAGGGCGAGTGCCTTCTGCACGGCGCGCGGTTCGTGGCCCGCGATCTCCCCGGCTCGGGCGCCCATCACCGGGACCCGGGC
This sequence comes from Rhodococcus sp. (in: high G+C Gram-positive bacteria), assembly GCA_039206675.1. Classification (GTDB taxonomy): domain Bacteria; phylum Actinomycetota; class Actinomycetes; order Mycobacteriales; family Mycobacteriaceae; genus Rhodococcus_F. Next base: position 14,018 of record JBCEBZ010000163.1, read on the forward strand.
ATGCGTCCAGCCGCCGTCAACGCGAGGTTCCCGGCGGCATCCGTCGCGAACACCCCGGCCCCCGGCAGCACGTCGTCCGTCTCCGCCGTGTCGAACACACCCACCGACCGCAGGCTCGCCGGGCGGCGCCACCGCAGGTACCGCTGCCACGCCGAACCCGACAGCAACAGGGCCAGCACCACGGCCGGGACCATCGTGAAACCGTGCGCCACGTTCACGAACAGCATGTAGGCCAGCACGATTCCGCCGGCGGCGCTGCCCGCGACTCCGGCCGCCAGGACGAGCGGAGTGTGCTCCCCGATCCGGCTGAGGAACCGCACCGACGCCACCGCCACCAGCACGTACGCCGCGACCACCGCCGTCCTGGCGATCAGCTGCACGTGACCGAACGCCGCCGATTTGCCGACGAGGCCGAACGTCGCGGCACCCCCGCACACGACGCACACGATGACGGCCAGGGCCGCGCACGGGGTGCGGTAGCCGCGGTGCACCCGGGCGAACAGGCGCGGAACGACGGTTTCGACCCCCATCGAATACAGCAGGCGCGAAGCGGCATTCGACGACGCCATCGCCGACGCCAGCCACGACGTGCCCAGGCCGAGGTTCAGGGCGATCACCACGGCCGGGTCGACGCCCGTCGCGGTGCCGTGCAGGTATGCGTTGACCAGCGTGTCGGTGCGGCCGGACCACGCGGCCCACGCCGAGAAGATGAACAGGCCACCGCAGATCATCGGCGTGAGCACCACGGTGCGGGTGACGGTGGCGAGGGGGCGCTTGGCCTCCGGACCGAAGAACGTCGCGCTCTCGAAACCGGCCAGAGCGAACACCGCGGCCAGCGTCATGAGCAGCGGCCCGTACGCCGAATCCGACGGTGGCACAACGGCCTGCTGGCCGCCCGCGCCCGTCACGATCATCAGACCGGCGATGAACAGCAACGAGCACGATTCGACGGCGAGGATGGCGAGGGCCGCGAACCGCACCCCGCGGACCAGGCAGGCGAGGATCACGGTCGCGATCCCGGCGTAGACGAGGAGGCGTTCGGCCGGGTCGCGCAACTCGAGCCCGAAGAAGCCGAGCGTCGCGATCACGGCCTGGCCGCCGTGGTACAGCGTCATCACGGCGCTGCCCACGTATTTGGTCAGCATCGCGACGCCCGCCGTCAGCGCGGCCCGGGTGCCGAGACCCTGGAACACGAAACTGTAGAGACCACCCGCGGCCGCCATGCGCCGCGTGAACTGCGAGACGCACACCGCGATCAGGGACACCGCCACCGTCGCGACGACGATCGTGATCAGACCGCTCAGCAGCATCTGGTGGGTGAACATGGTGACGGGCAGCACCACCATCGACACGGCCGGCGCCGTCGTGGCCACCGACTGTGCGAGAACCTCGACGCCCGACAGTTGCCGCCGGCCCAGCGCACGCAACGGCGACACGGCCGCACGAGCGGGCTCTCCGGTGGTGAACGAACGCGCGATGGCGTCGGAAAGGGCTGACATGCGCGTGAAACTAGCCGCGTCGTGTTGCGGAGAAGTTTCGGTTTCGGGTCGAATGCGGACTGCGGAGTGAGAACGAACCGCGCCGATTCCCGCTCGGTGGCCTCAGACTGTTTCGCCGTCGACAACTTCCCGACTCGCGTGCCTCCCAGGATGAATCCGGACAACCTACCCGGGTCGCCGGGCGCAAGAATGGGAGCGCGAATTGGCATTCACACGTAGATCTTTCATGAAGGGCCTCGGGGCCACCGGGGGCGCAGGACTCGCGTACGGCGCGATGTCGACGCTCGGGCTCGCGCCGTCGACCGCCGCGCCCGCCCGCGCCTTCCAGCCGCTCGCGGCCGGCGACCTCATCGGCACGGTGAAGGGCAGCCACTCCGTGGTCGTGCTCGGCGGCGGCCCCGCCGGACTGTGTTCGGCGTTCGAACTGCAGAAGGCCGGGTACACGGTGACGGTCCTCGAGGCCCGCACCCGCCCCGGCGGCCGCGTCTGGACCGCCCGCGGCGGCACCGAGGAGACCGACCTGAACGGCGAGACGCAGAAGTGCACGTTCTCGGACGGCCACTTCTACAACGTCGGCGCCACCCGGATCCCGCAGAGCCACATCACTCTCGACTACTGCCGCGAACTCGGCGTCGAAATCCAGGGATTCGGAAACCAGAATGCCAACACGTTCGTCAATTACACGAGTGACACCTCGCTGTCGAACCAGTCCGTCACCTACCGCGCGGCGAAGGCCGACACGTTCGGTTACATGTCGGAGCTGCTGAAGAAGGCCACCGATCAGGGCGCCCTGGACCAGGTGCTGACCCGGGAGGACAAGGACGCGCTGTCGGAGTTCCTCAGCGACTTCGGCGACCTGTCCGACGACGGCCGCTACCTCGGATCCTCCCGTCGCGGTTACGATTCCGAGCCCGGAGCCGGACTGAACTTCGGCACCGAGAAGAAGCCGTTCGCGATGCAGGAAGTGATCCGCAGCGGCATCGGCCGCAACTTCAGCTTCGATTTCGGTTACGACCAGGCGATGATGATGTTCTCCCCGGTCGGCGGCATGGACCGCATCTACTACGCGTTCCAGGACCGGATCGGCACCGACAACATCGTCTTCGGCGCCGAGGTGACGTCGATGAAGAACGTGTCCGGCGGTGTCACCGTCGAGTACACGGCAGGCGGTTCGAAGAAGTCGATCACCGCCGATTACGCGATCTGCACGATCCCGCCGCACCTGATCGGCAGACTGCAGAACAATCTGCCCGCGGACGTGCTCACCGCGCTGAAGGCGGCGAAGCCGTCGTCGTCCGGGAAGCTCGGCATCGAATACTCGCGCCGGTGGTGGGAGACGGAGGACCGCATCTACGGCGGTGCGTCCAACACCGACAAGGACATCTCGCAGATCATGTTCCCCTACGACCACTACAACTCCGACCGGGGCGTGGTCGTCGCCTACTACAGCAGCGGCAAGCGGCAGGAGGCTTTCGAATCCCTCACCCACCGCCAGCGGCTCGCCAAGGCCATCGCGGAAGGCTCGGAGATCCACGGCGAGAAGTACACCCGCGACATCTCCTCGTCGTTCTCGGGCAGCTGGCGGCGCACCAAGTACTCCGAGAGCGCGTGGGCGAACTGGGCGGGCAGCGGCGGCTCGCACGGCGGGTCGGCCACCCCGGAGTACGAGAAGCTGCTCGAACCCGTCGACAAGATCTACTTCGCCGGCGACCACCTGTCCAACGCCATCGCCTGGCAGCACGGAGCGCTGACGTCCGCCCGCGACGTCGTCACCCACATCCACGAGCGCGTGGCCCAGGAAGCCTGACCTTTCCCTCGAACAAGGAGTTGTGCACTGTGAAGTCATTTCGTACCAAGGCCGTGACCGCCGCGCTCGCCGCATCCGCTCTGATCGCCGGGGCGACGTCGTGCTCCTCCGACGAGGCCGCGGCGGAAGCGCCCGGCAGCACCTTCGTCTCCAAGTCCGTTCTCGAGGCCGGGGAGGCGAATCCGATGATCGCGCAGGGCGTCGCGATCGGAGGCGGCACCGCCGTCTACAAGTCGAGTGGGATCGGCCCGGGCGCGTCCGACAAGACCGCCCCCGAGGGCAGCCCCGAGTCGTACATCGACACCGACGTGTTCGCGGGCGGCGCACTTCCGGCAGGCGTCACGATCACCGAGGCGCAGGGCATCAACGCGCTCAAGCGGATTCGCGACAACCTGGAGGCGCAGGGGCTGACCCTCGAAGACGTCGTGACCATGCGGGTGTTCCTCGACAACGCCCCCGGCACCGACCGCGCCGACTACGCCGGCTGGAACCGCGCCTACCGGCAGTTCTTCGCGAACACCAACCTCGACACCGGAGACACCGAACTGGTCCCGCTCGGCACCGCGGAACCCGCTGCTCCGATGGAACGGAACTCCGCGCGGCCCAGTCGATTCGCGCTGGAGGTCGCGAGCCTGCCCGCCGCGGGCTGGCTCGTCGAGGTCGAGGTGGACGCCGTGTACCCCGACGGCGAGGAGCCCCGGTAGTGGGGGCGCTGAGCCCGAGCCACTGGGCGATCATCGCGGTGGTGCTCGTGGTGCTGTTCGGGTCGAAGAAGCTCCCGGAGGCCGCCCGCGGCCTGGGGCGGTCGATGCGGATCCTCAAGACGGAGGTGGGGGAGTTGCAGGCGGACGCACCCGAACTGGAGAAATAGGCGAAGCGAGCCGGTGGACCCCGCGTCCACCGGCTCGCTTCGCTCCTCGGGTGTCAGGCCTTGCGCATGTAGGTCCGGACGGTCAGCGGTGCCATGACCGCGACGATCACGGCGGCGCCGAGCAGCGACCACACGACGTGGACCCCGAAATGGCCGTCGTTGACGAGTTCACGCACCGCGGTCACGACATGCGACACAGGATTGACGTTCACGAACGCCTGCATCCAGCCGGGCATCGTGTTCGCGGGCACGAACGCGTTGGACATGAACGTCAGCGGAAACAGGATGAGCATCGAAATGCCCTGCACCGATGATGCTTTGCTCATCAGGACGCCCATCAGCGCGAAGATCCAGCTGATCGAGAAGGCGCAGACGACGACCAGCGCTCCGGCCGACAGCACGCCCACGACACCGCCGCCGGGCCGGTAGCCCATCGCGATGCCGACGGTGAACGTGATGGTCGTGGCGATGCCGTACCGCACGACGTCGGCCAGGAGCGCGCCGGACAAAGGCGCGATGCGGGCGATCGGCAGCGACTTGAAGCGGTCGAAGACACCCTTGTCCATGTCTTCCCGCAACTGGGTGCCCGTCACGATCGACGTGGTGATCACCGTCTGGACCAGGATGCCCGGGATGATGATCGGCAGATACGACGCCACGTCGCCGGAGATCGCGCCACCGAAGATGTACGTGAACATCAAGGTGAAGATGATCGGCTGGACGACGACGTCGAACAGTTGCTCGGGGTTGTGCTTGATCTTGAGAAGGCCGCGGTACGCCATGGTCAGCGTGTTGGCGACGGACTGTTCGAGGCTGATCCGGTTGCGGGCCTCCGGAATCGGTTGCGGTCCCGCGGAAGCGCGGGATTCGAGGGTGCTGGTCATGCGACGCTCCGTTCGGTGTCGGCGTCTTCTGCGCCGTGTCCGGTGATGGTGAGGAAGACCTCGTCGAGGCTCGGTTTCTGGACGGTGATCTCGTCGACGGCGATCCCGTGGTCGCGCAGCCGGATCAGCAGTTCCACGGTCAGTGACGGATCGGTCATCGGCGCGGTGAGGCGGCCGATCTCCGGCGTGATCGCCACCTCCACGCCGAGGGTGTGGGCGAGCACCGAACGCGCGTCGTCGATCTGTCCGCGATCGGCGAGAGTCAGCTGCAGCGACGAGACGCCGACGGACGCCTTCAACTCGTCGGCCGTGCCGTCCGCGATCACCTTGCCGCGGTCGATGACCGCGATCCGATCGGCCAGCTGATCCGCCTCGTCGAGGTACTGCGTGGTGAGCAGCACCGTCGACCCCTCGGCGACGAGCCGGCGAATGGTGTCCCACATCTGGGCGCGCGTCCGAGGGTCCAGACCCGTCGTCGGCTCGTCGAGGAACAACAGCGGCGGGTGGGCGATCAGGCTGGCGGCCAGGTCGAGTCGTCGCCGCATGCCGCCGGAGAAGTTCTTCAGCGGCTTCGTCGCCGCCTCCGTCAGGTCGAACTCCTCGAGCAGTTCCGTGCACTTGCGGCGGGCATCCCCGCGGCTCAGGCCGAGCAACCGGGCGAAGATCACCAGATTCTCGACCGCCGACAGGTCCTCGTCGACGGACGCGTACTGGCCCGTGACACCGACCAGCGAGCGCACCGCGTTCGGCTCCCGCACCACGTCGTGGCCGAAGATCCGGGCCTCGCCACCGTCCGGGCGCAACAGCGTCGCCAGCATCCGCACCGTGGTCGTCTTACCCGCACCGTTCGGGCCGAGCACTCCGTACACCGACCCGGTCGGCACCGACAGGCTCACGCCGTCGACGGCGCGCTGACGGCCGAAGAGCTTCACGAGCCCGTCGGCCTCGATGGCTGGGGGAGTTGCAGTGAGGTTCATGCCGTAGACGATGCAGCCCGCCACTTGCAGCGGCCTTGCACGCCTCTTGCACGGGCTCACGCACCCCCTCTCGCCGTGGATTCACAGCCATTGGCCAGAATCCGGGGCTATTGCGTGGGAATCCGACAAATCGGTGTGCGAATGTGGATTTCCACAACCACACGGTTATCCACAGGCGAACTGTTTGCCCAGGTCGACGAACGCAGCCGGGGCCGAGTGGCGTGCACGATGCCCCTATGAGGGCAGAAGATCTGATCTTTCGTCGCCACGCATTGGCGGACGGACTCACCGACCCGGAACTGCGTCGCGCCAGGTCGACGGGACAACTGATCGCCGTGGCGGCGGGGGCCTACCTCCGTCGCGACGACTCGGCGGCACTGGACGCGATCGGGATGCACCGAGCCAGGGTCGCGGCGGCAGTCGCGGCGCACGGGGGTGAGGTCGTGGTCAGCCATGCGTCCGCTGCTGTGCTTCACGGGCTCGATGTCGGCGCTGTCAGCCTCGATCGGGTGCACCTGAGCCGGGTACGCCGGTCGGGTGGCAGACGGACCGCGACACTGCACGTTCACATAGCTCCACTTGGCGCCGACGATGTCACCGAGATCGACGGAGTGGCAGTGACCTCGCTCGCCAGGACCGTGGCGGACGTCGCACGATCGGAATCACTGGACCAGACCGTCGTGATCGGCGACTCCGCGCTGCATCGCGGCGTTGTGTCGATCGACGACGTCCACGCTGTGGTGGAGCGTCACGGGCGGCGGAAAGGCATCGGGGCCGCGCGCCGTGCAGTGGCTCTGCTCGACGGACGAAGTGAGAGTCCCGGTGAGTCGCTCAGTCGAATCCGGATGCGGGAGTGCGGAATGCCGACTCCCCAGCTGCAACACGCGGTCCGCACCGACACGGGTGCGTTCGTCG
>JBCEBZ010000164.1:0-5344 GCA_039206675.1 Rhodococcus sp. (in: high G+C Gram-positive bacteria)
GAACAGTGGCTTTCGGCCGAGTTTGTCGGCCAGCCAGCCGCCGAGGGGGCCGCCGACGAAGATTCCGATCAGCGCGGAGGCGCCGATGAGCCCCTCCCAGAACAGCGACATCTGCAGATCGAGGGTGATGGCACCGATGACGGTGCCGACGATGCCGAGGATGTAGCCGTCGATGAACATGCCACCGGCGATCACGCCCGTCAGCTTGACTACGAACTTTTGCTTGTCGACCGGACCTTGGGCGGCCTTCGTGTCGACGGGGCCGTCCTCATGCTCTCCGACGGAATCCGTGTTGGTAATCGTCACCAGGTCACTCCTTGCTGGTGCGCGTCGGCATGACAGCCGACGTGGACGGTGCGAATGCCGTCCGGGGCGGGGAAAGGCGGGGGATGAAGTGTTCACGTGGATCGGCGGCACCGAGCTCAACCGAAAATCCACGCTCGTTCAATAAGTGAACGCCACGATCAAAAGTGTGACATGGGCCTCAGGCTCCGTCAAGACCCGGGGACGTCACAGCTGCGTGAAGCCCTGCCGCTATCGGGCGTGTGCAGTATTCGTCCAGGTGAGGCGCCCGCCACGGTCGTCGAAAAGGGCGAAAGGCCGACCTGCGTCTTGACAAGCTGTGACCTGCGCCGCACTATCATCAAACACACACAGTGAACGCACTGTTCAAAAAGTGAGAGCGCCTCCGATCCACGGAATCGAACACTCAGCGCAGACGATGGGAGAAGTTCAGGTGCGGTTGGTCAATCTCGATGGCCGTCTCCAGGTCGCGACACGTGGCGGCCTCGTCGATGTCGAGGCGGAAAGCCACGGCTACTTTTCTTCGAAGCCGCAAAAGATCTACGAGCGGTGGGCGGAGTTCGTCACCTGGTACACGGGTAACCGAGACAGGATCACCCCGGCGCCCCGCGGCGAGATCGACCCGAGCCGGATCGGTGCGCCGGTGCCGGCGCCGCGCCAGGTGTTCGCCGTCGGGCTGAACTATGCCGACCACGCGGCGGAGTCCGGGGTGGAACGGCCCGAGTCGCCGGTGATCTTCACCAAATTCGCCTCGGCGATCACGGGCCCGGTCACGACAGTGCCGCTTCCCTCGGACACGGTGGACTGGGAGGTCGAACTCGTGGTCGTCATCGGCCGCGGTGGCCGCAACATCCCGGCCGACCGGGCATGGGAATCGGTCGCGGGGTTGTCCGTGGGGCAGGATCTGTCCGACCGTGGACGGCAATTGGCCGGCCCGGTTCCGCAGTTCAGCCTGGCCAAGTCCCATCGCGGGTTCGCCCCGATCGGACCGGCGCTGGTGACGATCGACGAATTCGACGATCCGAACGACCTCACGCTCGAGGCCGCCATCAACGGTGAACTCGTCCAGTTCGGACGCACCTCCCAGATGATCTTCCCGGTTCCGGCGTTGATCGAGCACCTGTCGCACACCCTCGAGCTCTATCCCGGCGACGTGTTGTTCACCGGCACGCCTGCCGGTGTGGGAGTGGGCCGGACGCCGCAGCGATTCCTCGGCCCCGGGGACGTGCTGCGCAGCCGCATCACCGAGATCGGCGAACTCGTCCAGAACTTCACCCCCAGCGAATCGGTCGCCCTGGTGTGATCGGGGTACCCCTCCCACAGCGCACATCCCAGAACCAGCAGACGGAGCGAACCTTGTTACCCGAACACATGACCGCAGTTCTCCTCACCGGGCACGGCGGACTCGACAAACTCGAATACCGCACCGACGTCGTTGTCCCCCAACCAGGTCGGGGCGAGGTGTTGATCCAGGTCGCCGCCGCCGGAATCAACAACACCGACATCAACACCCGCATCGGCTGGTATTCGAAGACGATCACGTCCGAGACGAGTTCCGGCGGCGCGAGCGGCTTCGAGTCGGTCGACGACGACGACGCCAGCTGGTCCGGCACCACCCTGAAATTCCCCCGGATCCAGGGCGCGGACGTGTGCGGACGCATCGTCGCGGTCGGCGACGGTGTGTCCCCCGACCGCATCGGTGAACGCGTCCTCGTGCGCACCATGCTGCGCAGCTACGTCGACTACCGCCCCTACGAATGCTGGACCTTCGGCAGCGAATGCGACGGCGGTTTCGCGCAGTACGCGGTGGCGCCGGCGCGGGAGACCTACGCGGTGGACTGCGACTGGAGCGACGCCGAACTCGCGGCGCTACCGTGCGCCTACTCCACCGCCGAGAACATGCTGCACCGTGCGTCGGTCGGAGCCGAACGCGTGCTGATCACCGGGGCGTCGGGTGGTGTCGGCCTCGCTGCGGTGCAGCTCGCCAAACGACGCGGCGCCACGGTGATCGCCGTCTGCTCGCCCGACAAGGCGGCCGAGGTGAAGGCGCAAGGCGCCGACCAGGTCATCGGGCGGGGAGTCGATCTGATCGGAGCGCTCGGTGCCGGATCCGTGGACGCGGTGATCGATCTCGTCGTCGGACCGCAGTGGCCTCAACTGCTCGACGTGCTGCGCACGGGCGGGCGCTACGCCGTCGCCGGAGCCATCGGCGGGCCGATCTCCGAGATCGACCTGCGCACGGTCTACCTCCGGGACCTCACGCTGTTCGGGTGCACCTTCCAGGACGACGTGGTGTTCGAGAACCTCGTCGGATACATCGAGCGGGACGAGATCCGTCCGGTCGTCGCGGCCACCTACCCGTTGTCCGACATCGTGCGCGCGCAGGAGGATTTCCTCGCCAAGAAGCACACCGGCAAGCTCGTGCTGCTTCCACCGGCCCCGGCGAACTGACCGGGCCTCGGCCGGTCCGGAATTCAATGGTGCGGTCACGGGCGGTCGCCGACAGATCCACCGAAATGGAGTGAAACAGAAATGACCTCGACCTCGCCTTCGCTCGGAGCATGGCTGACACTCGATTCCGTCTTCGCTGCCGAACTCATGGTTCGCGCGGGATTCGATTGGGCGGTCATCGATTTGCAGCACGGTGCGATAGGAACAGACTCTGTGGTGCCTCTGCTCGCTGCCGTGCAGGGCGCCGGCGTCGAGGCCTGGGTGCGTACGCAGGCGATGAACTACGCGCAGGCCAACTGGGCACTCGACATGGGGGCGGACGTCGTCGTCGTGCCGCAGATCGGGTCGGCGGCCCAGGCCCGTGAGGCGGTGGCCTTCTGCCGCTACGCACCTGCGGGGCACCGTTCGTGGGGGCCGGTCCGGGCAGCGCTACGCCCGGCCTCGGCGCCCCCTCAGCGGGTCTACCTCATGATCGAGGACACGGAGGGCCTCGCCGATGCCGACGAGATCTGCGCGACACCCGGTCTCGACGGGATCCTGATCGGCACCGCAGACCTCACCTTGTCCCTGGCCGGTTCCGCCTCGGATGTGCTGGGGGGAGCTACTTCCGATGCCGTCCGCGCAATCGTGGAGGCATGCACCCGCCGCGGACTGGACGTCGCGGCCTACGGGGGCAGTCCGGAGATGACAGCGGCCTGTGCCGACAACGGTATCCGGACAGTCGCTCTCGCCGCCGACTACGAACTGCTTCACGACGGAGCGCAGGCGGTGTTGGCGCAGTCGCGCGGATCGTATGCCGCACAGGGTGCCCGGCTCTGACCTCGCGCGTTTCTGCGCTGAAAAGAAATCCCGCGTCGGGGTGAGCAACACTCACCCCGACGCGGGATTTTTCTGCCAGGTCAGGCGGTCCAGACGGCGACCGGATCGCCGAGAACGTCCTCGTGCACGTCGATTCCGAGGCCGGGGGCGTTCGGGGGCAGGATGCCGCCGTCTTCGGTGAGCACCTCGAACTTCGCGGTCTGCAGCGTGACCATGTCCTCGCAGTTGAGGACGCACCGCAGTGTGCGCGGCGGGACGGTGGCACCGAGCTGCACGATCGCCGCGAACGCGATGGACGAGCCGACGGTGTCCTGCACGCTGACGGTCATCCCCGCGGAGCGGCAGATGTCGCGGTGACGACGGCCCCGGGTCAAACCGCCGGCCTTGGAGATCTTGAGCCCGATCCCGTCGGCGACGTCGTGCGCCGTGGCGAACGCGATGTCGTCGTCGTGCTGCGCGAGTTCGTCGATGATGATCGGGTACGGGCAGCGCTGGCGCAGCGAGATCGTCTCCCGCCACGTGGCGCAGGGGGCCTCGAGCACGAAATCGAGCCCAGGCGGAAGCATCCGCAGCATCCTCAGCGCGGTCTCCGGCAACATCCCGCCGTTCGCGTCGACCAGGAAGAATTCACCGGGTTGCTTGTCGGCCAGGGATGCGGCGATCCGCTCCGCATCGAGCGCGGGTCCGCCCTCGCTGTCGAGTGCCCCGATCTTGATGGAGTGGCCGCGGTACCCCTTCGCGCGGTGGTCGGCGACCCGGCGGCGCATCTCCTCCGGCTCGCCCGCGTAGATCGAGGAGATCATCGGCATCGGGACACCGGTCGAGCCGCCGAGGAGTTCGGCGACCGGAAGTCCGACGGACTTGCCGAAGACGTCCCAGCACGCCACGTCGAGGGCGGTCTTGGCGTGGTTGTGGCCGACGAGCGCCTCGTCCATGAGGTCGTTGATCCGGTCGACCTGCCGGGGGTCGCGGCCGAGGAGGTGGGGTGCGATCTCGGTGATGCCGGCGCGGGTGCCGAGGGCATGGGAGGCGATGTAGGTGGAGCCGAACGGTGTGCTCTCGCCCCATCCCTGGTGACCGTCGTCGGTGGTGATGCGGACGATCGAGGCGTCGAACGAGGTGTACGAACGGCCGCCCGAGAGCAGATAGACACCGCCCGAGTACGGCAGGTCCACCTGGAAGAGTTCGATCTGCGAGATTTTCACCTGTTCTCCTTGTTCATTGTGAGACCGAGGCGCCGGGCACGAGCGCCGGTCGGCGCGCCCGGCGGGGGCGAATGGGCCGGGAGGCGCGTGTGTTCAGATACCGAACGTAGCGGTTGAAATTGTGACATGCACCGCATAGGGCGTCAAGGTAGTCCCGGGTCACGCTGCTGCCGCTCGTCGTCCGGGCCGGGCTCGCGTTTTCGGATTGCACTTGCCGGTCGAGGCGGCTGAGGTAGGAAATGCCCGAAGCGGCGAATTTGCAGATTGATTCGAGTGCATGACGCCGCTTGCGGCTGGTTGTCGACGGGTCTGACCGCCCGTTCGGCCGCGGATGGAATGCGTGCTCGACCGGGGACCGCGAAACGCTTGACAGGGTGTGACCCAGGACGCAATACTTATCTCAGTTTGAACGATACGTTCACATTATGAACGTCATCGAGAACGCATCTTTCATCCGACCGGCATCCACGCCAGCGCACGACCCGTAGAGGAGCCATCATGCTTACTTCCACCATCGATCAGGCGCATTACCGCACCGTGATGGGGCATCTGCCCACCGGTGTGGT
>JBCEBZ010000165.1:0-12150 GCA_039206675.1 Rhodococcus sp. (in: high G+C Gram-positive bacteria)
GAGACTTCTTCGAAGGAGGTGACGGCATGCCCGAAAACCGACCGGTCGGCCTGGCTGGGCGCGAGTCGTCTCCTGAGATCTTCGAGGTTCGTGTCCTGCACGACGGATCGATCGCGGGCCCGCACGGCGACATCGTCGATCCTGATCTGAGGGACCTCGCGCTCGGGTTCCTGGCCGAGGACCTGTCGCGAGTCGAATTCGTCTGGACCAGGTCCCGGATACCTCTGCGGATCTGTATTCACCGCGCACAGCGGCGAGGCCACCGCGCGGCGCGCATCGTCGGCGAACAGTGCCGCGAACTACCGTTGAAAACTACGCTGCGCGAGCTCGACGTGGTGACACTGCTGATCGCAGGGTTGACCAATCCTGCCATCGCAGAGGCCTTGCACGTCAGCCCTCGGACAGTGACCACTCACCTCGATCACCTCATGCGGAAGTTCGGTGTGACCAATCGATCTGCGGTCGCGACCATAGCGTTGGACCGCGGGCTCGTCGGGCTGCCCCTGCCGGTCGACACCGACGGCCTGGACCAGTTGGCGATCGGCAGGATGGTGCGTTCCTCGGGGACGTTGCCGTCCCACGGGGTGTCGGCCAGGGGTCGTTCCGTGTCCGCTGATCCGATCCGCATCGGCGCCCTCATCCCGTCGCAGGGTAGGGCGAGCGCCGACGCCATGGCGATGCTGGGCGGCGCCCAGCTGGCGATCGAGCAGATCAACGCCCGCGGCGGTATTCAGGATCGACTGCTGCAGATGGACATCGCGGACGTCGATGCCGATGACGAGAACAGCGCCCGCACCGCGATCAATGCCCTACTGCGGCAACGGCCCGCGGCCATCACGTCCGGGTATCTCGTCGGGCAGGTGCCCGTGATGAGCGCGTCGGCGACGGACGGAATTCCCTTCCTCCATTCGTCCGCGTCCTCGTTGCTCGGCGGCCTCGTCGCCGACGACGTGCGCCGTCACCACGGCGTGTTCCAGTTCAGCCCCGACGACGACGATTACGCACCCTGTTGCGTCTCGTTCCTGACGCAGCTCCGGGAGAGCGGGTCGCTGATCCCCCGCTCGAACCGGATCTGTTTCGTCGTCCAATCGCGCTGGGAATTCATCGATCTCGGTATCGAGTGCGCCACCCGCGAGGCAGTGGCGGCCGGATGGGAACCGGTCGTGGTCAGGGCGTCCGGTAGCGACGGCGAGAGTGCATGGGCCGCTGCAGCCCGCACCGTGCAGGGCAGCGCGCCTGCTGCGGTCATGGTCGGGACCTACTTTCCGCAGGACCTCGCCGCATTCGTGCGCGAATTCCTGAAGGCGCCATCGGACACGGTGATCTATTCGACCTACGCCCCGTCCGTCCCGGGCTTCCGGGAGACTTCGGGCGCACTGTGCGAAGGGCTCGTGTGGTCCGCGACGACCGGGACCTACGCGGACGACCTGGGTTTCGAGTTCTCCCGCACCTACCGTGCCCGCTTCGGCCGGTCGCCGGGTCGATCCCATGCGGGGATCGCCTACGACCGGATCCACATCCTGGCCCAGGCGTGGCGGCAGGTTTCCGATGTGCGTGACTTCGACGACGTTGCCGATCGACTGTCGGAGACCCGGTATCGAGGGGTGAACGGAGCGTACGCGTTCGACCCGTCCAAGCACCGAACCCTCAGCCTCGGCAGGGTGTCGTTCGACCCGTCCCTCGCGCAGGCGCACACGATCTTTCAGATCCAGGGAGGGCGCGACATCCTCGTCTCTCCGACTCCGTACGCCACCGGGAGTTTCGTTCCTCCGCCGTGGGTGTCGGGAGCCGGAGCCGGTCGGGGTTCCTGATCACCGGCCGATGCTCTGCCTCCACGCGGCCAGGGTGGCACGGTCGACCGCCATCGGGTTCTCCTCTTCACGGGAGTCGATCTCGCCGCTGGTGAGGTCGATCGTCAGCGCGGAACGCAGGCCTTTGAGCTCGACCCTCGTCTCGGTGGTGGCCAGGACTCGTTGATCGGGGTCCCCGTGCACGTGTGTCCAGACGACACCACGGTGGGGATCGATCAGCGCCACGCCGATTTCCCACGCCAGCAGGCATTGATCCCGCCCCGGACGGGGGTGGAACCGCACGGCGTGGGTTCCGATCGTCGCCCCGGGGCCCTCGTCGGCGGTGCCGACTCGTCCCACACTGCCGATGCGTTCCACCTCGGCGATCACGTCGATCGTCGGGCCTTCTCGCCGGGCGAGGACGATCTGCGATCCCGCGGCGCCCATCATGCAGGCCCACGTTGCGCTCGCGTACGCGTCCACGAAGGCGGATCGATCCAAGTTCAGGAGGATCGACTGCTCGCCGTTCGGCGTGGTCACGGTGAGCTCGGTGTGGTCGAGCCCTATGGATCCCCATCCGGTGTCCCACGTATCGCCCTTCCACAGGGCGCTCCCGTTGCTCATGTCGACCATCCTCTCGGTGCGGTGCCCGGGGTTGCGGGGCGGTCGAGCCCCGCAACCCCGGGCTGTTCGTCAGTGGACCGCTCGGGCGACGCGTGTCGCGTCGGCATCGACCCGGAGGTCGTCGGTGAGGACGACGCCGTAGTCGCTTTCCGCCCGTGCGCGGCTGACCACGTCGTTGCGTACGTCCTCCGCGACGAGTTCGGCATCGCGTGTGAACGGGTCACCCCATCCACCGCCACCGCCGCTCTCGAAGACGAACGATTCGCCGGCCTTGAACTGGATGCCACCGAGCATCTGCGGAAGCCAGTTGCCGTCGTCGTCGAGCCCGCCGACGGTTTCGATGGATCCGTCTGCCCTGCGCCGCAACTGCTTCTGCCGGCTTCCGGATCCGCCACCGTTGGTTCCGGGCGATCCTTCGCGGGTGCGGGACGATTCCATGGTGATGATCTGGCCGGTGCCGATGAACTCGACCTCCATGCGCACGCCCGCACCTCCGCGGTACTTACCTGGGCCCGCTGAGTCCTCGATCATCTGGAACGAGTTGTACCGCAACGGGAACAGCATCTCCGCCGTCTCGGCTGGCAGGTTCTGGCAGTTGCCCAGCGGGTCCATCGTCACGTGCATGCCGTCGTTGAACGGTGTACCGCCCCACCCGCCGGCCGGAAGGTCGGAGAACACGTGGTTCTCATCGGTGGCCGGGTCGATCACGCTCGCGGTGAACCAGTTGGCGTCCGCGTAGGTGGAGGCCACACTGCGATCCGGGATCGCGGTGGCGATGGCCGACCAGATGCCGCCGGTGACCTTCGACGACGCTGCCGTGGTGCACCCCAGCGTCGGTGCGGGCCAGATCGGGTTGAGCCACGTCCCTTCGGGGACGGTGAAGTCGATCTGGCGATACATGCCCGCATTGGCCGGGGCCTGCGGGTCCAGGAAGAATTTCAGCGAGTAGTAGATCGCGGAGACGGTGTTCGCCAGCGGCGAGTTGATCGGACCGAGGCACTGCTTGTCCGACCCGGTCATGTCGACGTGGACGCGGTCACCGCTCACCTCCAGCTTCACCTTGATGCGAACCGGCTCCTCGCTGTAGCCGTCGGAATCGATGTAGTCCTCACCGTGGTAGACGCCGTCCGGGATCTGCTCGATCGCCTTCCGGGTGCGGCGCTGCGTGTAGTCGAGGATCTCCCGCATGCCCTCTCGCATGACGTCGACGCCGTAGCGCTGTGCGAGTCGTCGCATCTCGTCACGGCACGCCCAGAGCGAGGCCAGCTGGGCCTGAACGTCACCTTCGACGTACTGCGGAGTGCGTGTGCCGTTCTTGATGATGTCCATGAGGTCCCGGTTCAGGACACCGGCGGAGGCGAGCTTGACCGGCGGCAGCCGGAACCCCTCGCCGGCGATGTGGGAGTCCATCGTCTGTCCCACATCGGTCCAGTGGGCCCGACTCACTGCATAGGCGATCAGGTCGCCTTCGAAGTAGATCGGTGTGGTCAACGTGACGTCCGGCGTGTGGGTCCCGCCGAGGTAGGGGTCGTTGAGAATGACCACGTCGCCGTCCTCGAGCGTCTCCCGCGGGAACTTGGCCAGCGAGGCGCGAGCGCTGTAGTGCATGGCGGCGATGTGCACCGGGCAGTTGGCCGTCTGTCCGATCAATTCCACGTCGGGGTCGAACACGGCACTGGAGAAGTCGACCATGTCGTAGATGATCGGAGAGAAGGACGCCTTCTGGAGCACCTGGGACATGCGTTCGCACGCGTAGTCGAATCCGCGGCGCAGTACCTCGAAGGTGACCGGGTCGAGTTTGCGCGAGGCGGTGGTGGTGGTGTCGGTCATGTCGGTCACTGATCCTTCTTGCTCTCGAGAATGATGTTGCCGTACTGGTCGACCCGAACTCTCGCGGCCGGCGGCACGACGACGCCGCCGTGCGCCTGCTCGATGATGGTGGGTCCGTCGACTTCGAGGCCGATCGGCGTCGAGTCGGGGCCGTAGACGTCGATCTCGACGAATGCGCCGTCGAAGTACACACGCCGGCGCGTGGGCTCGGCGGTGCCGCCGGCTGCTGCCCCGACCATGGCGGATTCGGCGGGCTTGGACGTCCTGCCGATCGCCGTGATACGCAAATTCACCACAGCGACAGGGAATTCGGTTGAGTAGACTCCGTATTCCTGCTCGTGCGCGTGGTAGAACGCCTTGGTGATCTCGTCCAACGACCGATCGGAGAGCGTGCCGTCCGGAAGGGGTGTCGACACCTCGTAGGACTGGCCGATGTAACGCATCGCGGCGAACCGACCGATCTCGACCGTGTCTGCGTTGGCTCCGTCCCTGGCCAGCAGCTCGCGCGCCTGAGCCTCGAGATTGTCGAGCGCAACGTTGAACTCGTCGATGCTCACATCGGCGAAGGGATGATAGAACGTCCCCTCGAGGTCGTGCCGCACGTCCATCGTGATGGCGCCGAAGGCGCATGCGACCCCGCCGTACGGAGGAATGATGATCTTGTCGACGCCGGCGCCTCGTGCCGTTTCGAACGCGCTCAACCCGCCTGCTCCGCCGAACGCGACCATGGCGTGGTCGCGGGGGTCGCGACCACGGTCGCTCGAGACCATGCGAATGGCGCCCGCCATGTTCTCGGACAGGATCGCGAGGATGCCCTCCGCGCACTCGTGGATCGTCATGCCCAGCGGGTCGGCGACGGTCGCGACCGCCTTCTCCGCCGCCTCGACGTCGAGGGTGAACTTGCCACTGAGGTCCGGGCTGATCCGTCCGAGGACGAGGTTCGCGTCGGTGACCGTGGGCCGGTGGCCTCCCCGGCCGTAACAGGCCGGGCCGGGGACAGCGCCCGCGCTCTCGGGCCCCACACGCAGCGATCCGCCCGAGTCGATCCACGCGATGGAACCGCCGCCGGCGCCGATGCTGCGGATGTCGAGCATCGGCACGATGACCGGCATCTCCCATTCGAGCTCGTACTCGTCGGTCACCAGGCCGCGGCCCTGCTCCATGAGCGCCGCCTCGAAGCTGGTGCCACCCACGTCCGTGACGATCAGGTTGGGCGAGTCCAGCAGCGCGGCGAGGTATGCACCGGCCGCGACGCCGCCGGCCGGCCCGGATTCGATGAGTTCCTCCGGGTGTTCCTTCGCACTCTCGGCGCGCATCATGCCGCCGTTGCTCTTGACGATGTAGAGCGGAGCGGTCGAACCTTCTGCTTCCAGCTTGGATTCGAGCCGCGTCATGTAGTCGCCGACCACCGGCATCATGGCCGCGCGGATCGCGGTGGTGACGAAGCGCCCGAGCTCGCGGACCTTGGGGCGGGTCTCGGAGGACAGCGCGATCGTGGCGTCGGGAATCACGTCCAGCAGGATTTTGCGGGCCAGTTGCTCGTGATGACCACTGTTGTAGCCGTTGATGAATGCGACGGCGATGTTGCGGATGCCGCGGTCGCGGATCTTCGCTGCCGTCGCACGAAGCTCGTCTTCGTCGAGGGGTATCACGACAGTGCCGTCCGAGCCGAGCTTCTCGGTGACGGTGTAGCGGTTGGCGCGACTGATGAGCGGTTTGGGCTTGACCTGGTAGGGGTCGTAGAGAGCCTGCCGACGCTGTCGGCCGATCTCCAGGACGTCACGGAAACCGGCAGTGGTGATCAGGGCGGGCTCCGGATACTTGCGCTCCAGAAGGGCATTCGTCGCCACCGTGGTGCCGTGAACGATCGTCGAGATCTCACGCGGGGCAATTCCGGCGCTGCGCAACGCATTCAGCACGCCCAACGACAGATCCTCCGGGGTGGAGAGCACCTTCGCGGTGCGCACACCCGATGCCGTGGGATTGGCTTCATCCAACGCGTACAGGTCCGTGAAGGTGCCACCGATATCTACTCCGATGCGGAACATTGGTCTCCTTTGCCAGGGACAACAGGCCTCACAACCGGACAACGTGCCCGGTGGATCCTCACCGCCGACGGCGGGTGGCCTGTCATCGTGTCCGTGCTCACCGAAGTTACAGAGATCACATCGGGACGACATCGGTCGATTTACGTATGCGTGAGCGGTGACGTCCGGTGGATGGTCACGATTCGGTGGGGGCAATCGATTCGAGAAAGCTTTCCGGCACCGTCGGCCGCGTCGGGGCCCAGCTACCCGCAAGCTGTTCCCGGCGCAGTGCATCGAGCATTTCCTCGATGTCTTCTCCTCCGTCGGGCAGGTATCTCAGCATTCCCTGTTCGGCGCAGATTGCGACTGCTCCTGCCAACCTGTCCTTTGCCTCTTCGCCTCGGCCGACAGCGGCCAGACAGCTGACGAGAAGCCGTGTGGCCTGCAGCGCCGCGAGGCGGCGACGGGTACCGGTGAGCATGGCGACCCAGCGCTGCGCGCGAACGACTGCACGCGCGGTGTCGTCCGGTGAACCGTGGAGCAGGATGTGCCGGATGGCCGTGTCGTCGTCGAGCAGCGCGGTCGTTGCGGTGACGGCATCGACCTCGAGGTCGATGTCCGGTGCGAGTGCCCGGGTGGGCGGGTGTGGCAGCCGCAGGAGCGCACGGTCGTTGTCGATGCGGGCTCGCAATCGGTCGAGGTGAAGTGCTGCGGCGGCCCTGGCACCTTCGTCGAGTCGTTCCTGGGCACCTGACCGATCACCGCGCAGCGCCTTGATCCGGGCGCCGACCGCGAAGCGGGCAATCATGAAGTCGACGTGCCCGCCTTCGACGCCGAGCTCGTAGCTTTCCTCGATCAACTTCTCCGCTTCGTCGAGATACCCTCGCTCGTACTGCAATTGCCCCAGGAGGGCCCCGGCCAGGCGGGCCGCATGCGAGTGGATTCCCCCTGAGCGACGTGCGACGTCGAGTGCCTTGCTGAAGTTGCTTTCCGCGTCAGCGAACTCGAGTTGTTCGTATGCGGCTATTCCCGCGAAGGCATAGCCGTACATAACACTGAAGGGCCCGTTCGTTCGGTTGTGATAGGTACGCGCCCAGGCTTGCAGGGATGGGACGGCGTCGTAGTTGAACCGGGAGATCTCGACGAAGGTCGCAACGTTCGCCGCCACCGAGACGGTCCAGGGCCGCAGGATGTCGGGGCGTTCGAGTGCTTCCTGGACGAGGTCGGCGACGCCGGCAGTGCGGTCGGCATAGATCTCGATCACCGACTCGGCGACCGACGCTTCGATCCGCAGGCTTTCACATTCGGTGCCGGACAGTGCGCTCGTGCGCAACGCCGGACGCAGGCGCTGCAGTGCCGCCTGCGCGGGGTCCGAACGTTGGAGCAGGATGTTCGCCCAGGCGACAGCCAGCTGAAGAGGAGCGCTGTCCTCGACCGCCAGGGGCGGGAGTTTTCCGATGAGGCCGAGCAGGGTGGCCATCTGGGATTGTTCGAGAAGGTAGGTCTGGTTGCGTTCGACGAGGGTGAGCGCGGTGCGTTCGTCGCCGGCGGCAAGGGCGTGGTCCACCGCCTCGTGGAGGAGATGGTGTTCGGCAAACCATTGTGCTGCGATCCGGTGCAAGCGGACGGCGTGGTCGGGGCTGTGTCGTTCGACCCGCCGTCGGAGGAATTCGGCGAACAGGTGGTGGTACCGGAACCAGTCTCCCTCGTCGTCGAGTCTGCGCAGGAACAGATCGCGGTGTTCGACGTCTTCCAGACGGCTTTGGCCGTCACTCCCGTCGGTGAGGGCCGCGGCGAGCGAACCACAGATCCGGTCGGGGATGGAGGTGGCGACGAGGAAGTCGAGGAGGTCGGGAGTGAGCGAGTCGAGGACGTTCTCGGCCAGGAATTCTCCGATCGCATGATGGCGGCCGGAGAGGCGCCCGATCATCGCCGACGGATCGGCCGCGCCCCGAAGTGAGAGCGAGGCCAGCTGTAAGGCGGCTACCCACCCGTCGGTCGAGTCGGTGAGGTCGTCGACGTCGTGCTGCTCGAGGGCGAGGCCGTTGAGGTCGACGAGAAATGCCCGAGATTCGGACGAGTCGAACCGCAGCGTGGCAGCATCGATTTCGAGCAGCTCGTTGCGCACTCTCATGCGACTCAGCGGCAGCCCGGAACTGCTTCGGCTGGTCACGACGATGCGGAGGTGGTGGCAGCACTTGTCGAGCAGGAACGCCAGGGCCGCCTGGGTTTGACTGCTGCTGACCCGATGCCAGTCGTCGATGACCACGCAGACGGGTGCAGCGCCGCGGTGGATCTCGTTGATCAGGGTGGAAAGGACGTAGCGTTCGGCTTCGTCACCGTGCTCCTCGAGAATCTGCCCGAGTTCACGGCCCAGGGGTGGTTGTACCTGTCGGATGGACTCGACGAGGTGGGAGAGGAACCAGACGACGTTGTCGTCGTCCGGGTCGATGGACAGCCATGCGACCGTAGTTCCTTCCTCGATGAGAATGTCGCGCCATTGAGCGGCAAGGGTGGTCTTGCCGTATCCGGCGTGGGCGTGGATCAGGGTGAGATGCCGTTCGGAACCGCTGCGAAGCGCATCGACCAGGCGCGGGCGGATCACCAGTCGTCTGTTCGGTGACGGCGGGCGATATTTCGTCGTCGGTGTCGGCGGGGTGGGTGCTGGCGGGGTGGGTGCCGTCGAGGGCCTTCCTGCGGCCACCACACTCGACGTGCTCTGCGCGCACTGTGTGTGCGTGGTGTCGTGCTCTGTCGGGGAGTCGGTGCGGGCCGAGGGCGGCAGTGCCATGTCGACGACGGTCAGATTGTTGCGCTGTTCGATGTCGCGAAGGCGGTAACCAAATTCGACAGCGCTGGTGGGGCGTTCGTGGGGGTCGGTTGCCATGGCGTGTTCGATCGCCGCCGACACCTGGTCGGGGATGCCCGCTTCGCGGAGGTCGGGGACGTGGTGGCTGGTGATCCGGAGGAATTGGGCGACGATCTTCTCACCGTCGCGGCGTTCGAAGGCGGCGTGCCCGGTGAGCGCACAGAAGAGCGTGGCGCCGAGACCGTAGATGTCCGAGGCCGCGGTAGGTGGCCGGCCCTGAAGCACTTCGGGGGCCGTGTAGGCGGGGGATCCGGTGATGACGCCCGTCGAGGTCTCGAAACCACCGGCGATGTGTGCGATACCGAAGTCGGTCAGTTGTGGCTCGTCGTAATCGGTGAGCAGGATGTTGGCGGGTTTGACGTCCCGGTGCAGTGTCCCGATGCGGTGCGCGGTCTCGAGCGCGCCGCACATCTTCACTCCGAGCGTGAGCACATTCGACCAGTCGAGCCTGCCCGTGCGCTGGATCTGATCCTTGAGCGAGCCGTGCTGGTGGTACGGCATGACGATGTACGGTCGCCCGCTCGGTGTCGTGCCGTAGTGGTGAATGTTGACGATGTGCGGGTGGCCGGAGAGCCGTCCCATGGCACGCTGTTCGCGGAGAAAGCGTGCAATGTTGTCCGCGTCGAGGTCGGTGGTGAGGACCTTGATGGCGACGGTGCGGTCGAGGGAGCGCTGTCGGCATCGCAGGACGACACCGAACCCTCCGCGACCGACCGTGGTCGCATTCTCGAAGCCCTCTGCTTCGAGGTCCGCGGCGAGAACCGCGTCGTCAGGGGCGGCCACTGTCACCCTCGGTGCGGGATATGGATGCCTGACGGCGGACGCACTCGATCCTGGTCTGGACAGAAGCTGCCATGCAATCACCTCGTCGCACTCCCCCACTCATGCTATCGCCACACATATGCGGCGGACACGTCTCTTGCGAGGGTCGGTTGCCGGGCCGATTCCCGCCGCGTAGGCCCTGTGGAGTGAACGAAGTGACGCTCATCGACCCGCGATCGCGTGTCGATGAGCGTCACCGGCTGAGAGCAGCTGCTGGTCAGTCCGTGAGGCGGCGGCGGCTCTGGACGACGGCGACGGCCTCGATCTCGATCAGCATTCCGGGAACGAGGAGGGCAGACGAGACGGCGGTCGAGGCGGGCCACGGCTCCTGGAAGAACTCGCGCCGCACCTCCTTGAAGACCGTGTAGTTCTCGACATCGGGAATATGGACGGTCATCTTGACGACGGAGTCCAGATCCGCGCCGTGGGATCGCAGAGCCGCCTCGATGTTCCGGAAGGTCTGCCGGGTCTGCTCGACGAAACCGCCGGCCACCAGTTCGCCGGTGTCGTCGAATCCGCCCTGACCGGCGGTGTAGACGGTCTCCCCCACCCGCACCGCCTGGCTGTACTCGGCGTTCTCGGCCCAGGTGAAGGGCGCCTTGCGGATCTCGATGGTGTTGGTGCCTATCGTCATTCGGGTTCCTTCGGGTGGTTCGGAGCGGGATCAGCGTCCGCTGATCTTGTCGGCGATCGTGGCGGTGAGCGCAGTCTTCGGGCGTGGTGAGTCGGCCTCGTGCCGGTCCGCGAAGCGGTAGGCGGCATACAGTGCCGACGCGCCGATCCAGCGGATCGGTTCGACCTCCCAGCGGCGGGCCTGCCGGCCGACCCAGGGCAGTCGGGTCAGTTCGCTGTCCTGGCCGAGGATCAGGTCCCTCAGCGTGCGGGCCGCGAGATTCGTGCCCGTCAGTCCGTGACCGACGTAGCCTCCGGCACTGGCGATTCCGGTGGTTCGGTCGAAGTTCACCGCGGCACACCAATCTCGGGGCACGCCGAGCACCCCGCTCCAGGTGTGTTGAATGGACGACCCGGACACTGCCGGGAACATCGATTGCAGCTTCTCCATCAGCTGCCCCACCGCCTTGCGGGCCGTGGTCCCGCCCGGGTCGAAGGACGACGCGAAGTTGTAGGGCACTCCCCGGCCGCCCAGCGCGATCCGGCCGTCCGCGGTGCGCTGACTGTAGGCGAAGCTGTGCCCCATGTCGCCCACCAATTCGGCTCCCGGCCACCCGATGTCCGCCCAGACGGACGCGGGCAGCGGCTCGGTGACGATCATGCTGCTGTTCATCGGCATCAGTTTCCTGCGCTGACCCGACAGGCTGTCGGTGTATCCCTCCAGCGCCTGCACGACATATCGCGCCGTGACCGTTCCTCGCGTGGTCGTCACCGCGCCCGGCGAAAGGCTCTGCGCAGTGGTGTCTTCGTAGATCGTGACGCCGAGCCGTTCCACCGCTTCCGCCAGTCCCACCGTGAACTTGGCGGGGTGGATGCGCGCGCAGTGCGGTGTCCAGAACGCGCCCCGCGCCCCCGATACCCGCACTCTGTCGTCGAGTTCGGACGGCGTCAGGAGGAACAGGTCCTCCCGTCCCCATCCCTCGGTGCGAAGTTGATCGACGTGGTGGGTCAACCGGTGGAGCTGCGCCTCGTTGGTCGCCACATGGATCAGACCGTCCTTCTCGATGTCGGCGTCGATCCCCTCGCGCTGCGCGACATCGACCACCTCGTCGATCGTCGTGAACATGTTGCGCTGCAGCCGAGTAGCCGACTCGATGCCGTGGGTCTTCGCGTATCGCCGGAACTGCCCGGCCGGTTCCCCGCTCAACCATCCGCCGTTGCGTCCGGAGGCGCCGTACCCGGCGAACTCCTTCTCGACGATTGCGATCTTCAGCTCGGGTGAGGCCGTGGCCAGGTAGTACGCCGTCCACAGTCCGGTCAGCCCGGCGCCGACGATCGCGACATCGACGTCGATCGATCCCGGCAACGGTGACCGCCGCGACGGCGTGCCGGTTTCTCGAAACCAGAAGGACACGTCGCCGTTGGCGAAGTCGCTGGTTCTGTGCAAGGTTTCCATCTCTGCTATCCCGTCCAATCGAGGGGCCCGTTCGGCCATGGGGAGTGGGTCCTGCCACCGGACCGAACGACAGCGGGTCGACTCGGCATCCACGGCTTCGGCAAGAATCTGGATCTGACG
>JBCEBZ010000165.1:12160-19265 GCA_039206675.1 Rhodococcus sp. (in: high G+C Gram-positive bacteria)
CCGACGTTATGCGAGGGACCGGCAAACATCGATTGTGCTGGAGTATGAATTCTGAGCCTTTCGACATACTGTGGTCGGGTACGCCGAACCGGCTGATGCAGGTGTGGCCCCGCATGTACTGCTCGGGCGTACCGGAAGACGAGGTGGACGTGTCGGAGTTGTCGGTAGGCGATCTTGTCGCGATGCGGCAACTGGGGTGCCGGACCCTCGCAGGCCTGGGCGGCCTGGACCGCAAGGTGGTGTGGGCACATTCCTGCGAGCTGGACGACCCGTGGAACTGGCTGGCGGCGGACGAGTTGCTGATGACCACCGGCATCTGCGTTCCCGCCGACGAGAACCGTCAGGTCGAGCTCATTCGACAACTGGCGCGGGCAGGCATCGCCGCGATCGCGATCGGTGACGACATGAAAGCCCCTCCGTTGACGGACGCGATGCTCGCCGAGGCGGACACTCTCGATTTCCCGGTGCTCACCGTGTCCCATTCGACCCCGTTCTCGGCGATGGGCCGCACCGTTGCCGTGGCCAGCCAGAGTGAACAGATCAGCCGGATCGCCCGGCTGAGTCGTCTGTACGAGGCGGCGCGCTCGGCGACGATGGCAGAGTCGTCGCTGCTCGAACGCCTGTCCGCGGAACTCGGCTACGAATTGCACGTCGTCGACGTGGAGTACCGCACCGAGGTGCTGGGCCGGGAGGGCCGAATCGACGGGGACACGATTCGCGCGCTGTGCCTTCGGCTCGAAGGCCGGCTCGACAGGCTGCCCGCACGACTCGCCGTCGAGGTCGGCGGCACCCTGGCCGCGACGGCGTTTCCGCTGCCGACGCACCGCACGTGCATGCTGGTCGCCGCCGGAACCTCCGACGTCGATCTCGATGCCTTCGGCCTGCTGCACGCGCAGAGCCTGATCGGAATCGAGGTGGAGCGGGCCACCCGCCAGCGCGAGCGTGATGACGCCCTCGGGGCCGCGTTGTTCCAGCAGATCATCGACGGGACCCTGGGATCGGATGCCGCGCAGCCCCGCCTCGAGCAGACCGGACTCGCCGACCGCGAATGGATGGTGATCGGATTCGACTCCCCGCATCTCCGGGCCGCTCGTATCGTTCTCGGCGACAACGAGATCGCGAGTCTGTCTTGCACGGTGGGCGAAGAGGGCTATCTGATGTCGGCCGCGGGCGACATCGACGCAATTGTCGAATTGCTGGGCCCGCACATCCCCCACATGGGCCTGTCGGCCGGCACGTCCACCCTTCAGCGCGTGCCCGACAGCGTCCGGCAATCGCGCTGGGCGCTGCAGGCAGCGCGTGCGGACAACAGCGCTGTCGCGGAATATTCCACCGCGGCTCCCCTGTTCCTGCCCCGCACGCTCAGCGAGGCGCATTTCGCGGCACGCGCGATCCTCGGCGAACTGATGGACCACGACGAAAAGAACCAGACGCAGTTGGTCGAGACACTCGATGCGTTCCTGACGTCGGACCGCAGCTGGTCGGCCACGGCCGCGAAGCTGATGATCCACCGCCAGACATTGGCGTACCGGCTCAAGAGGATCGAGGCGCTCACGGGTCGCAGCACGAAGAGCTCGGCAGATATCGCGTCGTTCTGGATGGCCTTGATCGCGCTGCGGATCAGTCGCGGCGGGATGGAATAGCGCCGACACCCGGCGGCCTGTCAGAGGCCACTCGCCACCCGCAGCCCCTCCAGCGTCGCCTCCTCGACGGTGCGCGGAGCCAGGCAGTCGCCGATCGCGTGGACGGGAACACCGGTTCCTTCGAGGGCGCGGAGCAGATCGTCCTCCTGCCGGTGACCGAGCGCGAGGACCAGACCGGCGACATCGTCGATGATCACGGGCTGGGAGGTCAGCGTGTTCTGCAGGTAGACCGTGTCGTCGTCGGCGCCGTAGAGACGCACATTGGTGACGATGTCGACGTTCGCCTCGAACACCGCGGCGAGCATGGCGTTACGCGTGTACTGCTGCAACAGCTCCCCCGCGGCGTTGCCGTTCACACACAGCGTGACCTTGCGACCCCCGCTGCGGGCGATCATCTCGGCGACACCGAGACCGGTCCAGTCGCATCGCCAGTCGGCGATCACGATACGACCCTTGGGCAGGTCGGCGGCGGCGGTCTTCACGACGTCCCAGGCGTCGAACACCGGTAGCGTTCCATCGAGTTCGAGCGCAGGCCGGTACGGCACCGCCCCGGTCGCGACCACGATCTCGTCCGGCGATTCTCGTCGCACGAGGTCGGGGTCGACGCGCACGCGGGTCTTCACCTCCACCCCGGATCGTTCGATCTCGGCGAGCAGGTTCGTGACGGCGCCACCGAATTCGGCTCGGTGCGGGAGGCGTTCGGCGAGGAGCACCTGCCCTCCGACGCGGCCCGCGGCCTCGTACAGGGTGACCCGGTGCCCGCGCTGCGCGGCGACCGCGGCGGCCTTCATCCCGGCCGGTCCGCCACCCACGACCATGACCTTCTTCGCGCGAGTCGCCTGGGTGATCCTGCCGAAGTGAAGTTCGCGTCCGGTTTCGGGTCGTTGGATGCAGCTGATGGGATAGCCCAGGTGGAAGTGGCCGATGCACGCCTGATTGCAGGCGATGCATGCGCGGATCTCGTCGACTCGGCGAGTCTCGGCCTTGACGGGTAGGTCGGGGTCGCAGATCAGTGCGCGGGTCATCGCGCACGCATCGGCCTGTCCGCTGGCGAGCACGGTCTCGGCCTCGTGCGGCTGGTTGATCCGGCCGGCGACGAGGACGGGGACCGACACTTCCTTCTTGATGCGCGCCGCAGACGGGGCCGTGTACGCGGCCTCGTACGCCATGGGGGCGACGATGTGCGTCGAACCGCTCTGGCTCGCCGAGGTTCCCTCGGTGACGTTGAGGTAGTCGATGTATCCGTCCGCGTCGAGGGTCCGGCACAACTCGAGTATCTCGCGAGTCTCGGTGCCGTCGACGGTGCGCTCGTCCGCCGAGACGCGCACGCCGACCACGAAATCGGGCCCGACAGCCTCCCGGACGGACTCGGCGGTCTCGCGGAGCATGCGCATGCGGTTCTCGAGGCTGCCACCGTATCGGTCGTCGCGGAGGTTGATCCCCGGGTTGAGGAACTGGGCGGGCAGGTAACCGTGGCTCGCCGTGATCTCCACACCGTCGAGGCCGGCCTTCTGCAGCCGCAGCGCGCCGCTCGCGTACCCCGCGACGATCTCCTCGATGAGGTCGATGCTCAGGGCCCGGGGCATGACGTGGAACCGTTCGTTCGGCACCGCCGACGGTGCGAGCGCCACCGGGAGGGCGCCGTCCTGCGACTCCATGATCTCGCGGCCGGGGTGGAAGATCTGCGAGATCAGCTTGCAGCCGTGCTCGTGGACCACCTCGGCCAGCCGCCGGTACCCGGGGATGCAACCGTCGTCGGTGACCATCAGAACGTGGGACGTGTAGCGGGCCGTCTCGTGGATGCCGGCGACCTGCATGATGATCAGACCGGCACCGCCCTCGGCGCGGGCTCGGTGATAGGCGATCAGTTGTTCGGTGATCCGGCCGTCGTGCGCCATCACGGTGTCGTGGCCCGACGAGAAGATGCGGTTCTTGAGCTCGAGCGACCCCACGCCGAGGGGGCTGAACAACGACGGGAAATCGATCGCGGTCGACATAGAGGGCCTTTCTGTCTCACGCCGGCACTCCGACTCTCGGCGGACCTCGGCGCGACGAATGGTGCGCGGCAATACGTGGTGACAGTGTCATAGGCAGCCCCTCCTGCACACTCGTACGACGGCACGGAATTCATCGAGACAGTCATACTCGAGTACAACCGCGGCCGCCGCCGTGGACCTGAGCTGGGCATCCTCGTCGGCCTCATACAGCCGAACGATTCACGGGCGCGTTTCTGTACCCCGGCACGATATCGGCGCGCGGCACGGTCCCCTATGGTTTCGATCAATCCCGCATTTCGCGTGCACGCGGCGCCACCGTCGCGGAAACCACATCCTCGAGGAACTTGATGAACACTTTCGACGTCATGGACGAAGCGCCGACGTCGCGCTTCCATCGGAAACTGCTGATCGCCTGTTGCGGTGGCCCCTTTCTCGACGGCTACGTCCTGAGCATCATCGGAGTCGCCCTGGTCGGTATCAAGGCCGACCTGATGCCGTCGAGCGCCGAGGTCGGCCTCATCGGCGCCGCGTCCCTGATCGGCATCTTCTTCGGCGCGACCCTGTTCGGCGCCCTCACCGACCGGATCGGCCGGGAGAAGATGTACGCCCTCGACCTGACCGTCCTGGTCGGCGCCTGCGTGCTGTGCATCTTCGTGCAGGAGGCCTGGCAGCTGATCGTCCTGCGCCTGATCATCGGTCTCGCGATCGGCGCCGACTACCCGATCGCCACCTCGCTGCTCACCGAATTCACCCCGACCAAGAAGCGCGGCTTCATGATCGGGCTCACCGGGGTGAGCTGGTCGGTCGGCGCAGCCTTCGCCTACATCGTCGGCGCGGTCATCGTCGGCGCCACCGGCGGCCACGACCAGTGGCGCTGGATGCTCGGAACCTCCGCCGTCCTGGGTGTCGTCGTCGTCCTCGCACGCCGCGGCATTCCCGAGTCGCCCCGCTGGCTGCTCAACAAGGGGCGCGTCGCCGAGGCGGAGTCGGTGATCATGACGGTGTACGGCCGCAAGCTCGACCTCACCGATGAGGCCCCGGCCGAATCCAGCGGAAAGAAGGCATCTTTCGGTGCGATCCTGCGCGGCGGATACCTGAAGAGGACCGTGATGTGCGGGACCTTGTATCTGGCACAGATCACCCCGCAGTACGCACTGCTGACCTTCCTGCCGGTCATTCTCGCCGGCTTCGCCATCACCGATACCGGTTCGGCCGGACTGATCGTCGAGACCGTCATCATCGTCCTGTTCGCCGTCGGTTGCATCCCCGCGCTGCGCTGGGTCGAGACCATCGGCCGACGGAAGATGACCATCATCCCCTTCGCGATCATGGCGCTGCCGCTGATCGCCCTGTGGCTGATACCCGACGGGCCGGTGTGGATGATCGTCGTCGCCTTCTGCCTCTACGCATTCGCCTCCGGCGGACCCAGCATCCTGGAATGGATCTACCCGAACGAGCTGTTCCCCACCGAGATCCGCGCGACCGCCGTCGGTGCCGCCGTGGGCATCAGCCGCATCGGCGCCGCCACCGGCACCTATCTCCTGCCCATCAGCATCGACAGTCTCGGCATCGGCCCCACCATGGGATTCGGCGCACTCCTCACCCTCGCCGGGTTCCTCGTCTGCTTCGCCTGGGCCCCCGAAACCGCCGGCCGTTCACTCGAGGAGACGTCCTCCGTCGCACCGAACACGCGCCCATCATCCACATCTTCCGAACAGGTGACCCGATGACCACCACCAGCAGCATCGTCGAGGCCGTTCCCACCAACCTGTGGCTCGGCGGACGGCAGGTGCCGGCCTCGTCCGGTGCCACGCTCCCGGTACGCGACCCCGCCACCGGCGAGATCATCACCTATGTTGCCGACGCAGACCCCCGTGACGGCTTGCACGCCCTCGACCTGGCGACCGCGGCGCAGAAGGAATGGGCATCCACCGCACCTCGAGCCCGCGCGGACATTCTCCGGAACGCCTTCGACCTCCTCCGGCAACGGAGCGAAGACTTCGCGCAGATCATGACGCTGGAGATGGGCAAAGCCCTACCGGAAAGCCGCGGCGAGGTCGCCTACGGTGCCGAGTTCCTACGGTGGTTCAGCGAAGAAGCCGTCCGGCTCACCGGCCGCTACACCGGCGCCCCGTCCGGGCGGGGCAGAATCCTCGTCACCAAGGCCCCGGTTGGTCCGGTTCTCGCCGTCACCCCGTGGAACTTTCCGCTCGCCATGGGAACCCGCAAGATCGGCCCCGCTCTCGCGGCCGGATGCACGATCATCGTCAAACCCGCCGAGGAAACCCCGCTGACGATGCTGCTGCTCGGGCGGGTCTTCGCCGATGCGGGCCTGCCGGACGGTGTGCTGTCGATCCTGCCCACCTCGAACGCCGCGGCACTGACCGGACCACTGATCGACGATCCACGCCTGCGGAAGCTGACCTTCACCGGCTCGACCGCGGTCGGGAAACTGCTCGTCCGTAACTCCGCCGACCAGTTGCTGCGCACCTCGATGGAACTCGGCGGCAACGCCCCGTTCGTGGTCTTCGACGACGCCGACATCGATGCCGCCGTGGACGGTGCGATGGCCGCGAAGATGCGCAACGGCGGCCAGGCCTGCACCGCGGCCAACCGATTCCACGTCGCCCGCCCCGTGATCGACGAGTTCACCGACAAGCTCACCGCCCGGATCGCCGCCCTCCGCATCGGCCACGGCACCGACCCGGACACCGACGTCGGACCCCTCGTCAACGAAAACCAGCGCACCACCGTCTCCGACCTGGTCCGCGACGCCGTCGCCCGGGGTGCCCGGATCCGAACCGGTGGCCACGCACCGGACGGCCCGGGCTACTTCTACGCACCCACCGTCCTCGATCGCGTTCCGCGAGATGCCCGCCTGCTGCGGGAGGAAATCTTCGGCCCCGTCGCGGCCGTGATCGGATTCGACACCGAGCAGGAGGGGATCGACGCCGCCAACGACACCGAGTACGGACTGGCCGCGTACTTCTACACTCGCGATCTCGACCGGGCTCTGCGGGTGGCCGACGCCCTCGACACCGGCATGGTCGGAGTCAACCGCGGCATCATCTCCGACGCGGCCGCCCCCTTCGGCGGCGTCAAGCACTCCGGTTTCGGGCGCGAAGGCGGGAGCGAAGGAATCGAGGAGTACCTCGAGACCAGATACATCGCACTCTGAGCTCTGCCCGCCCACGGGCGGAGCGGCGCCGTGATGACCCCGCATACGGGGTCAGGGTGTGCGGAATCCGCGGAAGGTCACGTGCGCGCGTGTGCGGAAGCCGAGCCGCTTGTAGAGGGCGATCGCGCCGGTGTTCACCTCGGCGACGTGCAGGAAGGGGCGTTCACCCCGAGCGGTAATCTGCGCGGCGAGCGCACGGACGAGGCGGGCGGCGTGGCCGCGCCCGCGTGCCTCGGGTGCGGTGCAGACGGCACTGATCTCGGTCCATCCCGGGGGCCGGAGCCGTT
>JBCEBZ010000165.1:19275-20830 GCA_039206675.1 Rhodococcus sp. (in: high G+C Gram-positive bacteria)
TGACCTCGGTGAAGCCCGTCAGCTTCATCCGCTCGCCCGCCATCGCCACCAGCCTGCCGTTCTCGCGGATGCCGAGATAACACCCGAGTTCCGGGGTGCGCGTCCAGAACGGCCCCGGTCGGGTCCGCGCGACCAAGTCGCGCATCTCGGGCCCACTCTCCGCGTCGAGTACGACGACGTCTGTTCCGGCCTCGCATCGATCGGCCGACGCGATCCCGGCCCAGACCATCTGGCGGCCCTCCAAGGCGAATACCGGCTCCCAGTCCGGTGGCGGTGTTTCCGCGCAGCTGAACATGTCGGCCAGCGCGCCCCTTCCGAGCAAATGCGCCAGGTCGGACCACACTTGCGGTTCCGGGTCGGCGGCGACCGCGGAGAAGGTCGCCACGTCCGGCAGGTAGGTGGCGGCTCGGCCGTGCCGGCGGGCGAGGTGTGCGTGGCGAGATCGCAGCGATCCACCCACCGGGTCGTCGAGCGCGGTGGCATCGCAGCTGTCCAGTGCACCGTCTCCGCCCGCACCGGAAGAGATGGTGATCGGGATGCTGGTCATCGACATACTCCTTTGCCCTCGGCGGAAACAGACGCACTCTATCGATACGCGAGTCGTTCGTCAGTGCCGTACCCCGCCCTCGCTCAGCTGACGGAGCGAGAGGGAGTGAACCACTTGCGTTGCCGCCGGGCCCTTTCTCGCTCGAGCGGTGTCAGGCCACCCCAGATGCCGTGTGGTTCGCCGGCGTCCACGGCGTACCGGCGGCATCGCTCGAGCACCGGGCAGTCCGAGCAGATCCTCTTCGCTTGTGCCTCGACGAGCTCTGTGCGGGCTTCGAAGAACAGATCCGAATCCGCACCGCGGCAGGACCCGCCCATCTGCCATTCCCATTCGTCCGCACACGGTGCCGGGAGCCTCAAATTCCCCAGGGGGACGGCGAATCTCATCGAATCTCCGCTCGTCCTGTCAGATTCTCGGGCAGGGCCTCGACCGCGTGCGGGCTTGCGAACGCCGCTCGTTGGGCGCGGCGGCGTTGCCGTGCCGCTTCGTACCGTTCCTCGTCGAGGGCGGTGTGCAGGGGCAGGGACGGGATGGGGACGGGTTTGCCCTCGGAATCGACGGCGACCATGGTGAAGTAGGAGCTGTTGGTGTGCCGGCGGCGACCTTCTCGTATGTCCTCGGTGTCGACGCGGATCCCGATCTCCATCGACGTGCGTCCGGTGTAGTTCACCGAGGCGGAGAAGGTGACCAGTTCGCCGACGTGGATGGCGTCGCGGAAGTGGACACGGTCGACAGAGAGTGTGACGACGTAGGTGCCTGCGTAGCGGCTCGCGCAGCTGTAGGCGACCTGGTCGAGGAGTTTGAGTAGGTGCCCACCGTGGACGTTGCCGGAGAAGTTTGCGACGTCGGGTGTCATGAGCACGGTCATCGACAGTGTCGTCGGCCGGGGTGTCGTCGTGTCATCCGTCGACATCGTGATGTCCTCCCTCGATCAGAGCGTGCGAATTCGATACGCGATCACCCCGGACCGTGGCCTGGGTGCGGGCCGGTCCGGGGTGCTCGGGTGGA
>JBCEBZ010000166.1:0-5314 GCA_039206675.1 Rhodococcus sp. (in: high G+C Gram-positive bacteria)
GCCGTGGATACTCGCTGTGCCCGTTGGCATCTTCCCGCCGGACGCCGTCGGGCGTCGTCGCCGCGCGCACCGACAGTTGCTCGAGGTCGGTCTGCACCGGATCCGGTCCGAGCCGGCCGAACCCGTCCGCCACGGTGATCGGGTCGTCGTGCGCGCGCATCACGAACCCGTGGCCGGGTGCCAGCCCGAGGTCCGATTCGTCGTTCGCGTCGAAGCCGGGTGAACCGTAGAACACGGCGTCGTCCACCGGCTGCCGTGGTCCCGATTCCTGCAGGGCCAGGCCCTGGGTGTACGAACCGTACGAATGTCCGAGGGCGGTGATGTGCGGGTCGGGCGTCTGCGAGGCGACGTCGAGGCCCTCGTAGAACGAGGCGAGCTTCGGGGCTCCCGCGGTCGCGCGGTCGGACTGCCACGCGTCGAGGAGCCATCCGCGCCCGAGGTTCTGGTCGAGGAACGGTACGTCGTAATTGCCCGGACCGGTGGTGGTCGGCGGCTGATACCCGAGCCACGCGATCGTCGACACCGTGTCGCCGGTGCGGCCGGAAAGGTCAAGCTGCCGTTCGATTTCCGCTTTCAGCGCCGTCGCCTCGTCGGTCATCCCCCGCAGCGACGCCACCGTCGTGTCGATGCCCGGCGTGGTGACGGAGATGTGGTCGGCGGTGTCGGGGTCGCCGAGCGCGAATGCGGCCATCGCCCGTTCGCCCGACTGCAGGTCGAGCAGCATCAGCCTGCCGTCCGGGTGGTCGCGGACGAGTGCCTCGAGGTCGTCGAGGTCCTGCAGCTTCTGCTCGGCGTACCACAGCCGCGCGTCGTCGTCGGTGAATGCGCCACCGAACACGTTGTGGTCCACAGCCTCCCGGAGCCGGTCGCGCTCAGCCTGCCAGCGCGACCGCTCGTCGTCGAACCGGCTCACGTTCGCCTCGTGCCTCACCGCGGAGGGAATGCCGTCGCGGTTGCCGACCCACTCGGGATGCCGCTCGATCACCTGTCGCCGCTGGGCTGCGGGCAGGGCGTCCCAGTACTCGCGGTTGGCGAGCGGGGAGCCGTCCGGCGGCGGCGCCGGGGCGGACAGTCCGCGACCCACCTCACCGGGTTCGACGCCGCCGTCCGCTGCCCGTGCCAGGACGGCGGCCGCGTCGGCGACGAGGTCTTCCGCCTGGAGTATCAGCGCCCGGGCGGCGGCGCGGACTTCGTCACGCAGCGCGGCCGCGGAGCCGTCGACGGGCGGTCCGGCGACGTCTCCGTTGTCGGACAGGACAATCCCGTGGGCGGCAGCCGCGTCTCGGACGCCGTCGAGTTCGGCCTGCAGGTGCGTGACCGCGTCGAACAACTCGCGGGCCAACGACTCGACGACGGCGACCGAAGTCGCCTCGTCATTCAGGTCATCCGCGAAGATCCGGAACCGCCGACGTGCGGCGTCGGCGGCGTCGCCCTGCCACGCCGGTAACCGGCCGATGTCGGCGAGACCGTCCTGCACGAATGCGAGGGTCGCCGCTCGCTCGGACAGCGACCGTTGCACGGCCGACAGCGCGCGGGTGTCCCACTGGGCTATGTCCCTCAGATTCACGATCCCCCCCAGGATGCATAATGCCCGTACCCTAGCGGATCGATCGCGTCCGCGGGAGTCCGATCTCGTCTCGACCGACACGGAGGATCGAAAATGAGCGGTTCCACCCACGTCGACACCGGTGCCCTGCTCGCGGCGGCCGGTCAGCTCGACGCCCTGTTCGACGAGGCATCCTCACGGCTGACCACCGCCGACACGGCCCTCTCCGATTCGGGGGCGGCGTGGCCGGAGGCGGCGGGTGCCGGGTTCGCCCTGTTCACGTCCTACCTCGACGGCAGGCAGGAGTCGTTGCAGCGCACCCTGGCCGAGATGTCGGCGGCACTCGTCGAGTGCGCGCGCCGGTACGACACCCAGGACGCGGCTACCGCCGAGCGTCTCCACGCGGTCGCACAGGCCACGAGCCTCGACCTGTAGGCGCTTATCCCAGTGCCTGCTCCAGGTCGGTCAGGAGGTCGGCGGTGTCTTCGAGGCCGACGGACAGCCGGACGACGCCGTCGGTGATGCCCACGGCCGCACGACCTTCCGGACCCATGGCCCGGTGGGTGGTGGTGGCCGGGTGCGTGATGAGCGACTTGGAGTCGCCGAGGTTGTTGGAGATGTTGACCAGGCGCAGACCGTCGAGGAGTTCGAACGCCCGCTTCTTCGCTTCGTTCTCGGAAGCGTTCAGCGCGAAGGTGACGACGGTGCCGCCGCCGCTCATCTGCCGCTTGGCGAGGTCGTACTGGGGGTGCGACTCGAGGTACGGGTACTTGACCCAGTCGACGGCGGAGTGGCCCTCGAGGAACTGGGCGATCTCCAGTGCCGAGCCGACGGAGTGCCGCACCCGGATCGGCATGGTCTCGAGGCCCTTGAGGAGCGTCCACGCGTTGAACGGGCTCAGCGCCGGCCCGGTGTGGCGCATGAGGTTCTGGACGGGACCCTCGATGTAGTCCTTCGGCCCGAGGATCGCCCCGCCGAGCACGCGGCCCTGGCCGTCGATGTGCTTGGTGCCGGAGTAGACGACGATGTCGGCGCCCAGCTCCAGGCTGTGCTGCAGCAGCGGGGTCGCGAACACGTTGTCGAGCACGACCTTGGCACCGGCGGCGTGCGCGAGTTCCGCGACCCGGGGCACGTCGACGAGCGTCTGCATCGGGTTCGACGGCGTCTCGAAGAACACTGCGTTGGTGGGTACGGACAGCGCCTCCTCCCACTGCGAAAGATCATCGCCGTCGACGAACACCGTCTCCACGCCCCAGCGCGGCAGGATCTCGTTGCACACCACGAAGCAGGAGCCGAACAGGCTGCGCGCCGCGACGAGCCGGTCACCCGCCTTCAGCAACGCGCCGAGTGCGGTGAACACCGCCGACATTCCGCTGGCGGTGCCGAAGCACGCCTCCGCGCCCTCGATCAGGCGCAGCCGCTCCTCGAACATCTTGACGGTGGGGTTGCCGTACCGGGAGTACACGAAGTGGTCGATGTCGCCGGTGAACGACGCCTCGGCCGCTCCCGCGCTCTCGAACACGAAACCGGAGTTCAGGAAGATCGCTTCGGACGTCTCTTCGAAGCCGGAACGGAGGGTTCCGCCACGCACGCTGATCGTGCCCTGGCCGATGTCGTCCGGCAGCGCCTTCTGAAACGCGCCACCCTGAGGAATTGCACTCACCACTGCCTCCACGGCAGGCCCAGAGCCCGCCAGCCGACCGCCCCACGATGACCGTCGGCGTCCAGGCCGCCTTCGAAACCGTCGAGCACGTTGTACGACGGGCCGATGCCCGCCGCTGTCGCGGCTTCCGCCGCACCGATGGACCGCTGACCGGAGCGACACAGGAAGATCACCGGGGCGTTGTCACCGCCCGCGATCCCCGCCTCCTTCAGCTGGTCCACGAAGTTGTCGTTACGACTGCCCGTCGGGTAGCTGACCCATTCGACCAGCACGGTCTTCCGCCCGAGGGAGGTCGTGTCGGGGACGCCGACGTATTTCCACTCGGCGTCCGTCCGCACGTCCACCAGGACAGCGTCGGGATGGTCGCGGAGCAGCTCCCAGGCATGCTCCGGCGTTATGTCGCCTGCGTAACTCACCATGTCAGCTTTTCACAACCCTGTTCGGTGCGCCCTTCCGGGCAACGGTCAGTTGCAGACGACCCATGTGTCGCCGTCCCGCGTCAATTGCCAGGTGTCCGTCGTCTCGCCCTTGCCGTCGTCGGCACTGACCCGGACCTCCGCCCGCGCCCGGTCGCCGTTGACCTCGGACGACTCGACGCCCTGCAGCGTGACGTCGCCTTCCCGGTCCCGGAGCACCGACCGGTCGTCGGACCACGACGGGCAGACCAGCGTCTTCTGCAGATCGGCGTCGTCGTGGTTGTGGGCCTGGATGAAGTCGGCGACCGAACGGTTGATGCGGTCCGCTTCCGTGACGTTCTCGTCGGCGGGCGACAGCATGCTGGACACCACGATGGCGACGAGGATGACGACGATGACGGTGACGGCGGCGATGAACGGCACCGCCGTGGTGCGCCGGGGAT
This sequence comes from Rhodococcus sp. (in: high G+C Gram-positive bacteria), assembly GCA_039206675.1. Classification (GTDB taxonomy): domain Bacteria; phylum Actinomycetota; class Actinomycetes; order Mycobacteriales; family Mycobacteriaceae; genus Rhodococcus_F. The sequence continues at coordinate 4,069 of JBCEBZ010000166.1, forward strand.
CCACCGGATCTTCCGCGCCTCCCGCGTCGCGCTGAGGCGATTCGCTCGAACCGGACATGACTTCCCTTCGATCTCGGCGTGGCCACGAGTGTATAGAGCTGCCCCTACAAATCGTGTTTGTGACCCCCCAACGCGGAGGCGACTACCCTCTACAGGCGTAAGTCCCGAGAATGGGCTCTGCCCTGTCTGCTCCACCTCGGCCACCCGATTAGGCTGGGCTTAATTTAAGCTGAGGTTTCGTTGTCCGCCCTTCAGAAGGTAGTTCGCTCCAGATGACTGATCAGACACGTCCGTTGCGCGTTGCGATCGTGGGTGCCGGCCCCGCCGGTATCTACGCAGCCGACGCACTCATGAAATCCGATGCCGCGTCTGACGGCGGGATCAGCATCGACCTCTTCGAGCGGATGCCTGCCCCCTTCGGTCTGATCCGGTACGGCGTCGCCCCCGACCACCCGCGCATCAAGGGCATCATCACCGCCCTGCACAAGGTGCTCGACAAGCCGTCGGTCCGCCTGCTGGGCAACATCGACTACGGCACCGACATCACCCTCGAAGATCTGCACTCCTTCTACGACGCGGTGATCTTCTCCACCGGCGCCAACGCCGACCGCGCCCTGAACATCCCCGGCATCGAACTCGACGGCAGCTACGGCGCCGCCGACTTCGTCTCCTGGTACGACGGCCACCCCGACGTCCCGCGCACCTGGCCCCTCGAGGCCGAGAAGGTCGCCGTCCTCGGTGTCGGCAACGTCGCCCTCGACATCGCGCGCGTCCTCGCCAAGACCGGCGACGAACTGCTGCCGACCGAGATCCCCGCCAACGTCTACGAGGGACTCAAGGCCAACAAGGCCGTCGAGGTCCACGTGTTCGGCCGCCGCGGACCGGCGCAGGCCAAGTTCACCCCCCTCGAACTGCGTGAACTCGATCACTCGCCGACGATCGAGGTCATCGTCGACCCCGAGGACATCGACTACGACGAGGGCTCCGAGCAGGCCCGCCGCAACTCCAAGCAGGTCGACATGGTCGCCAACACCCTGCAGGACTGGGCCATCCGCGACGTGGGCAACCGCCCGCACAAGCTGTTCCTGCACTTCTTCGAGTCGCCCACCGAGGTGCTCGGCGAGGACGGCAAGGTCGTCGGTCTGCGCACCGAGCGCACCCAGCTCGACGGCACCGGCAACGTCAAGGGCACCGGCAAGTTCAACGACTGGGACGTCCAGTCCGTGTACCGCGCCGTGGGTTACCT
>JBCEBZ010000167.1:0-20775 GCA_039206675.1 Rhodococcus sp. (in: high G+C Gram-positive bacteria)
AGTTGGTGGAGGTAGCCGATCCGGGAGCCGGCATGCCGCTGCTTCCCGAAGATCCGCGCCACGTCGCCGCCGGCGCGGCGCGCGGCGCCGCCGTATAGGTCGCCGGCGACGGACGACGCGTAGTCGGGGTCGGTGAACCGCCTCGGGGTCAGCATCTTCGAGAGCACCCGCGGATGACCCGGAATCATGAGGGCGCCGGTGCCGGTGGCGACGAGGACGAGACGTCGGCACCGCCGCGGGTGTTGCAGGGCGAACTGCTGGGCCAGCGCTCCGCCCCACGACAACCCGAGGACGTCGACGGTGCCGACCCCGATCTCGTCGAGAAGCCGACTCAGACCGCAGGCGAGGGCCGGGATCGCGTACGGAACGGGGGAGGCGGGTGAACCTCCGGTGCCCGGGACGTCGAATCGGACGATCGCCGCCGCCGGGTCCAGTGCGGCGACCAACGGGTCGAGTACTTCGAGGCCGGCGCCGATGCCGTTGCACAGCACCAGCGGCACCCCGGTGCCGGTGCGGGTCCGCACCCGGATCGGCAGCCCACAGACCGGAACGACCCTGTCCTCGTCGCGGCTGCCGAACAGATCGGTCACCGTCACGTGTATAGCACCACGACGTCGGCGACACACACCGGACGGGTGCCGCCGTCGATCTCGTAGGTCAGCCGGAACACCGCTTCGACGCCGGCCGGCTTCTGCTCGGCGGCGGTGAGGGCCACGGTGGCGCGGAGGACGGAGCCGACGGGAAGCGGCGCCGGGAACCGAACCTTGTTCAGTCCGTAGTTGAGGGTGGCGTCGACGTTGTCGACGGTGAGTGCCTCCGCGAGGATGCTCGGCGCCAGCGACAGCGTCAGGTAGCCGTGCACGACGGTGCCGCCGAAGGGTCCGTCGGCGGCGCGCTCCGGATCGGTGTGAATCCACTGGTAGTCACCGGTCGCCTCCGCGAACAGGTTCACCTGGTCTTGCAGAACCTTGTAGGCGCCGGTGGTGCCGATGGTCCGGCCGACCAGCTCCAGGAGTTCGGCGGGACGGGCGAGATGCAGGGTCATGGTGTTCCTCTGTCGGTGACGAGTGGGGTCAGGTGTGGTGGACATAGGTGCCCGGGGCGGGGGCGAGCGGCGGGTACTGCCGGGCACCGAGACTGTGCGGTGCGTCGATGTCGGGCCCGCTGCGGTCGGCGAGCCAGTGTGCGTAATCGGTCCACCACGAGTCCGTCGCCGTCTCCGCGCTGGCGAGCCACGCGTCCGGGGTCTCGGAGGAGGGTGCACCGAACCGGTACGACGCCCGCGGGTTGCCCGGCGGATTCACGAGTGAGGCGATGTGCCCGTTCGACGACAGCACGAACCGGGCGTCCTTGCTGCCGAGGAGGCGAGCGCTGCGGTACGTGGACTGCCACGGGCAGAGGTGGTCTGCGGACCCGCCGACGACGTACGCGTCCGCGGTCACCGTGCCGAGGTCGACGGGCGTGCCGAGCATGGTCGCGGCACCGGGCGTCGTCAGCGCGTTGCGCAGGCCGAGCAGGACGAGGTCGCGGTGCAGTGCCGCCGCCATGCGGGTGGTGTCCGAGTTCCAGAACAGCACGTCGAACGCGGCGGGCGGCCGGCCCTGCACGTAGTTGTTCACCCAGTACCGCCAGACAAGATCGGTGGGGCGCAGCCACGCGAACATCTCCGCGAGCGTGCGGCCGTCGAGGAATCCCTTGGCGGCCGAGTCGCGGATCGCCGCGGCAGCGGCCCGCTCGCTCATCATCGCCGACGCCGTTCCGGCGCGGGTCTGATCGAGAACGGTGACGGCCAGGGTGAGTCCGGCGATGCGGTCGCCCTCGCCGATCTCGGTGAGGTGGGCGGCGACCATGGCTGCGAGGATGCCGCCCGAACAGGTGCCGAGGAGGTGGGCGCTCGGAGTTCCGGCGATGCACTGCACCGCGTCGAGTGCCTCCAGGATCGCGGCACCGTACGCGTCTGCACCCCAGTCCCGGTGGCGGGCGTGGGGATTGCGCCAGGAGATCGCGAAGACCTGCTGTCCCTGCTGCACGAGGTGCTCGATCAGGCTGCGGCCCGGTGCGATGTCGAGGATGTAGTACTTGTTGATGACGGGCGGGACGATCAGCAGCGGTGTGGCGTGGACCGTTTCCGTCTGCGGCGCATAGTGGATCAGTTCGAACATTCGGGTCTGGAAGACCACGGCGCCCTTCGTCGCCGCCACGTGCTCGCCGACGTCGAAGGCGTCGGGTTCGACCATGGCAGGCACACGTGGACTCGACCGCATGTCGCGCGCGAAGGCCCGGACGCCACGCGCGGCACTGAGCCCGCCGGTGTCCACCATCGCCTTCCAGCCGAGCGGGCTGAGGAGCGGATTGTTGGTCGGCGACAGTCCTTCGACGAGGTTGTCGATCACGAACCGCATCCGTTCGTGATCGCGCCAGTCCAGGTCGGCGTCCTCGAGCAGGGCGGTGGCGGTGTGGGAGGCGGCGAGATACGCCTGCATGGCCCGCCGCAGGGCGGGATTGTGCTGCCACGCGGCGTCGCCGAAACGCTTGTCGGACTTCGCGGGAGCCCGGTCGGACGTGCCGGCGAGGATCGCACCGAGTTCCCGGACGAGCGCGCCCCCGCGGAGGGCGACCGTGCGGGGCCTGCCGGCGAGGCCGACGCCGAACCGGCTCCAGGAACTGTCGGGGAGCATGCGGGCGGCGACGCCGCGGGTTCCGCGGGTGAGGAGGAGATCGAGGGGAGCGGTCAGCTCGTCGGGGGTCGTCGGAGAAGGGGACGACGTACTCATGGGCGGAGCTTTCGGTGTCACGGGCGGTGGAGTGTCAGAGTGCGGCCGGGGTGCGGCCGAGTTCGCGTTTGAGGATCTTGCCGGTCGCGGTCATCGGCAGGGAGTCGACGAATTCGACGGTGCGGGGGTATTTGTAGCTCGCCATCTGCTGCCTGGACCACGCGATCAATTCGCCGGCGGTGATCTGCGCGCCCGGCTCGAGGATGACGTACGCCTTGACCTCTTCGCCGTGACTGTCGTCGGGGACACCGACGACGGCGGCGAGGGAGACGGCGTCGTGCCCGAGGAGGACGTCCTCGATCTCGCGGGGATAGACGTTGAAACCGCCGCGGACGATGAGGTCCTTGGCGCGGTCGACGATGTAGTAGAAGCCGTCCTCGTCGACGCGTGCGAGGTCGCCGGTGCGGAACCAGCCGTCGCGCAGCACTTCCGCGGTGGCCTCGGGGCGGTTGTAGTAGCCCTTCATGATGTTGTGGCCGCGCAGCGCTATCTCGCCGATCTGATCGGTGCCGTCGACGGTGTTCCACTCCTTGTCGACCAGGCGCGCCTGGATGCCCCAGACGGGAACGCCGATCGATCCGGGCCGGGGTTCGCGAGCGGGATCGCTGAACGTCGCGAGCGGTGACGTCTCGGACAGCCCGTAGCCCTCGAGGATCTGCACCCCGAACCGGTCGGCGAACCGGGAGAGGATCTCCACCGGCAGCGCGGCGCCGCCGGAGATGGCCCGCCGCATGTTCCGTGCGATGCGGTCGATGTCGACGGGGTGCTCGTCGAGGGCGCCGAGCAGTCCCCAGTACATGGTCGGCACGCCCGCGAAGACGGTGATGTCCTCCCGCTCGATGAGGGCGAGTGCGGCCCGGGCCTCGAACCGGGGCAGCAGTACGAGCGTCGCCCCCACCGAGATGCCGGCGTTGAGGGTGACCGTCTGGCCGAAGGAGTGGAACAGCGGCAGCGTCACCAGGTACCGGTCGTGGGTCGCGGGTGTGCTGTCGAACAGCCGGTTGGCGGTCAGCGCGTTCAGCACCATGTTCGCGTGGGTGAGTTCGGCGCCCTTGGGTTTTCCGGTGGTGCCGCTGGTGTAGAGGATGACGGCGGTGTCCCCGGGTTCGCGGACCACGGCGTCGAAGTGGCTGTCGTGCCGCGCGAGGGCGTCGGCGAGCGTTCCGACACCGTCGATCATGGCCGGGGCGGCCGGGTCGCTGGTGATGCGGAACAGCGCGCGGCAGCGCGGACTCTGCGCGAACCCGGACAGTCCGTACTCACCCATCGGCAGGTCGGGGGTGCCCTCGTGGCAGAAGTAGGCCTTCGCATCGGAATCGTCGAGGTGATAAGCGATCTCGCGGTCCTTGAGGAGAACGTTGAGCGGTACGACCACCGCGCCCGCCTTGAGGATGCCGTAGTAGACGACGGGGAACTGCGGGATGTTGGGGCACGACAACGCGATCGTGTCGCCGGGTTCGATGCCCGCCGCGACCAGCAGGTTCGCCACCCGGTTCGACTGGGCGTCGAGGTCGGCGTAGGTCATCCGCTGGTCACCGAGCACCAGGGCGACGCGGTCGGGGAATCGGCGGGCCGAGTCTTCGAGGAGTACGGAGAGGTTGAGCACGGGAAACTTTCTCGTCGGGGAACGGCGTCGTCGCGCTAGGCGAATGATGCGGCGGTCGAGTTGATCAGCTCGCGGAGAAGCTCTTCGGCGTACGGCCAGTAGCCGTAGCCGGCGGCCGGGTTGAGGTGGCCGACGGCGCCGAGGTCGACGAGTTTGCTGCCCCACGATTCGGCCATCCCGGCTACCCGCCGGAACCGGGCCATCGGGTCGTCGGTGCTCGCGGCCACGATGCTGGGGAACGGGAGCCGGCGCCGGGGGACCGGGTCCCAGCCGCCCTGTTCGAGGTCGGCGGGGGTGGGGTAGCCCGCGGGCAGCGGCTCCTCGAGGTCCGGTGGGGTGGCCAGCAGGGCGCCCTGGACGGGACGGGACGCCTGCTGCGCCCAGTGCACCGTGATCGCCACGCCCGCGCTGTGCGCGACGAGCACCACCGGACCGTCGATGTCGGTGAGAACGGTGTCGAGGGCGTCGATTCGCGCGGCGAGACTGAGCTTGTCCCGTTCGAGCGGCGGCACCGTCCGCACGGTGTCGAGTCGCTCGGCGAGCAACGTCTGCCAGTGGTCGGCGACGTGATCGCGCAGCCCGGGCACGATCACCACGGTGGGTTCGGTGGAGGTGGTCACGGTCGGCTCCGATTTCCTATGAGATGGCGGTGAGGGCGGCGAGCTTGCGGCGTCCGGCCGGGTAGGCGCGTTTGCCGAGGATCAGGGCGACGATCGCGACGACGTAGATCAGGGGCGCGATCTGCAGGGCGGTGACGAGGCCGAAGCGGTCGGCGAGCAGCCCGACCACGAACGGGCCGAGCGCCAGTCCGAGAAGGTTGTTGGCGAGTGTGAGGGTGCCGAACGCCGAGGCGCGCACCGAGGAGTGGGTGAGGTTCGCGACCATCGCGGCGATCGGTCCGGATGAGCCGGCCGAGAAGAAGGCGCCGATACCGATCAGGATCAGCTGGGCGGTTCCGGAGGGCAGCTGGAAGCCGGTGCCGAGGAACACGAGCGAGAGCACGCCGTACACCACGGCCGTGGTCCACTTCTTTGCCGGATCGTGCCTGCTGATCCGGTCGGTGATGATGCCGCACAACACCATTCCGCTGCCGACGGCGAGGACGAAGATCGACGCCATCGCGCCGGCCTTGTCGGGGGCGAGCCCGTACGACCGGTTGAAGAAGCTCGGCAGCCACGCCAGCAGGACACCCGCGGTGAACATCTGCAGGCCGCCACCGACGTATGCCAGCAGGACGGCGGGTGTGGTGAAGAGGCTCGAGAGCGGTGCCCGGAAACCGGTGGGTGTGTCGGCGGGGTCGTCGACGACGGCGGCGTCCGTCAGTTTCTTCTCGGACACCAGGGCCCGGAACAGGGCGACGAGGATGAGTCCGAAGACGGCCATCGCGGCGAACGACCAGCGCCAGCCGAGGTTGACGGCGATGACTCCGCCGAGGGCGACACCGATCACGGATCCGAACGAACCGCCGCCCATGAAGGCGCCGCTGAGGGAGGAGTGCACGCGGGGGGCGAACACGCTGAGCACCACCGCGATGCCGACACTGCCGTACGCGGCTTCGCCGACACCGACGAGGAATCGGGCGCCGAGCATCTGCTCGTAGTTGGTGGCCAGGGCGCAGAGCAACGTTGCGACGCTCCACAGGACGGCCATGAGAACCAGGCTCCTGACCCGGCCCCACCGGTCGGCCAGCAGCGACAGCGGGAGAGTCAGCAGGCCGACCATCAGGGCGACGACGCTGCTGAGCGAGGCCAGCTGTGAATCGGACAGCGCCCATTCGGTTTTGAGGAGGGGGAAGACGGCGCTGAGGACCTGCCGCGACATGTAGTCCGACAGCAGCAGTCCGAACGTGAGGGCGAAGACGATCCACGGATAGACCCGGGAACGTCGAGCCGGGGCAGTGGTCGCGACGACCGTGTCCGGGGTGGTGGTGGGCGATCCCATGAGGCCTCCTATGGCCGACAGGAGTGATGAAGGGTGCGGGGAGGGAGCCGGGTGCGCTCACCTGGAGCGTCCGGCTCCCTCCCCGGTCGGAACCGAAATCCCCCGGGGTGCGGGAACTCAGGCGTGGTGGGTGAAGCCCACCTGGCCGGGACGGCGGTTGGGCGCGTAGCCGAGCTTGGCGAGCGTCTCGTCGGCATCGGCGTAGGTCTGGCCGATCCGGTAGATGTCGCGGGCCTCCTTGCCGGTGGCCACCTCGCGGCCCAGTTCCCCGGCGACCCGGACCAACTGCTGGACCTGCGCGACGGACGTCATCTTCTCGCCCTTGCGGCCCCAGATCGTGTCCTCGTTGCCGCAGCGGGGGTGCAGGCCCATCGCGATCGCCATCGCGTTGACCGGCAGCACGCTGCGCATCAGGGTCTCGAGGGTGAGGCAGGCGCCGTCCGGGACCCGCTGGACGAAATTCATGATGTTGTACGGGTTCGGGCCGTCGAAGCCGCCGCCGATGCCGACCCAGGTCAGGTTCAGCGGACCGGTGTAGATCCCGCGGCGGATGAGCCGCTCGACGGTCTCGAGCTGGGGGATGCTGGAGAGCTGGAAGTGCGGCTGGATCCCGGCGGCCTGCAGGCGGCGCAGGTGCTCCTCGACCCACGCGGGGCCGGCCGGGACCGTCATCTCCCGGTACGCCTCGGCGAGTTCCGGCCGCTCCATCGAGGTGCCGGCGATGTCGTCGGCGGTCATCAGTTCCATGATGTTCATCTGCGAGGTGTTGATCGCGATCGTCACCTGGTCCGGTGCCGGATCGAGGTCGGCCAGCATGTGCCGGGTGTCGTCCGACAGCCACTTCGCGTCCGCGCCTTCGCCTTCGGGGGCGAAGGAGATGGATCCGCCGACCTGCAGGATCATGTCCGGCACCGCCTGGCGCAGTCCGGCGAGCAGTTCGTTGAACTTGGACAGGCGCTTGGACCCCTTGCCGTCGAGCTCACGGACGTGGATGTGCAGCACGGTGGCGCCGGCCTCGTAGCAGTCGACCGCCTTCTGGACGTGCTCGTCCATCGTCAGCGGCAGGTCCTCGCGGAAGTCGTCCGGCTCCCATTCGGGACCGTACGGGGCGCACGTGATGACCAGCTTCTCCTGGTTCTCGGGGAAGAGGGCGTCGTCGTGGAAGTGCATGGTGTTCTCCGTTCGAGATCGGATCCGATGAAAAGGGGCAGTGGGAAATTCAGAAGGGACGGTCGCCGACGATTCCGGCGCGTTCCATCTTGCGGACGGCGGGCCAGTAGTCCTGGACGGCGTAGTGCTGGGTGGACCGGTTGTCCCAGATGGCCACGCTGTTCGGGGTCCACCGCCACCGCACCTGGTATTCGGGGATCGAGGCCTGGCTGATCAGGTAGTTGAGCAGGTTGCTGCTGCCGGGCGCGTAGTCGATGCCGTACCGGATGTTGTCCGGGGTGTGGTAATTGACGAAGTGGGTCGCGAAAGAATTGACGAACAGGATCTTTTCGCCGGTGTCCGGGTGCGTGCGCACCACGGGGTGCTCGGCGTCGGGGAAACGCTGGTGCAGGGCGTGCCGCTGCTCCTCCGTCTGGGCGGCGCCGAACGATGCCTCGATGCTGTGCCGGGCCCGCAGTCCGTCGATCTGCTTCTTCACCCCGTCGGGGAGTTTCGCGTAGGCCAGGGCCATGTTCACCCAGATGGTGTCGCCGCCGACCGGGGGCGTCTCGACGGCCCGGAGCACGCACCCCATCGGCGGGTTGTCCCGCCAGGTGGCGTCGCAGTGAAAGGCGTTCTCGTAGTGCTCCGCCGGGCTGTCGAGGTCCTTGTAGATCCGCACCAGCCCGGGATGCTCGGGGTCGCTGCCCGCGACGGGATGATCCTCGAGGGGCCCGAAGCGTTCGGCGAGCGCCACGTGCTCGGCGCGGCTCATGTCCTGGTCGCGGAAGAACAGAACCTTGTACTCGAGCAGCAGTTCCCGGAGTTCGGCGAACAGGGCGTCGTCGCGGGAGACGTCGCCGAGGTTCACGTCGAACAACTCGGCGCCCAGAGAGCAGGTCATCGGCGCCAGCCGGAACGAACCGGAGGGGGAGAGGATCGCGTGCTGTTCGGGTGAATACGTCAGTTGCGCGGTGTCGTTCATGATGGTGTCTCCGTCGTGGTGGGGTGCGCGGCTCAGAGCCGGAACACCGAGGAGCCGATGCTGGTGCCGGATTCGAGGTCGCGGTGCGCCTGGACGGCGTCCTCGAGTCCGTAGCTCTGGTTGATCTCGATGCGGATCCGGCCCGCCTCGACGTGGCCGAAGAGTTCACCGGCGAGTTCGGCGCGCTCCGCCGGGTCGGCGATGTAGTCGGCGAGGGCCGGCCGGGTGACGAACAGCGAACCCTTGACGGCCAACTGCATCGCGTTGATCGGCGGGATCGGTCCCGACGCCGTCCCGAAGCACACGAGCAGTCCGCGCCGGGAGAGGCAGTCGAGCGAGGTGTCGAAGGTGGACTGGCCGATGCTGTCGTAGACGACGGGAACGCCTGCGCCGCCGGTGATCTCGCGGACCCGTTCGGCGACGTTCTCGCGGGTGTAGACGATCACGTGCTCGCAGCCGTGGGCGCGGGCGATCGCGGCCTTCTCGTCGGTGGAGACCGTCCCGATCACGTTGACGCCCAGCAGCTTCGCCCACTGGGTGAAGATGAGCCCGACGCCACCGGCGGCGGCGTGGAGCAGCACGGTGTCGCCGGCCTTCAGCGGGGCGATGCGGCGCAGCAGGTACGCCGACGTGAGCCCGCGCATCGTCATCGCCGCGGCCGTGTCGAAGCCGATCGCGGACGGCAGCGGAATGAGCGGGGCGGCGGGCATCACGCGTTCGGTGCTGTAGGCGCCGAGCGGGCTGCCGGTGTACGTGACGCGGTCGCCGACCTGCACGTGCGTCACTCCGGTGCCGACCGCCTCGACCACGCCGGCGCCCTCGACGCCCATGCCGGCGGGCAACTCGGCCGGGTAGAGGCCGGTGCGGAAGTAGGTGTCGGCGAAGTTCAGCCCGACCGCCTCGTGGCGGATCCGGACTCCGTGGGGGCCGGGTTCTCCGACCTCGACGGACTCCCACCGCATGACCTCCGGTGCGCCGTGCTCGTAGAACCGAACAGCCTGTGCCACAGTACTTCTCCTCGAATTGTGAGGACCACCCTCGCGGTCCTTCGTTGTGATGCACCTAACAGTAGGGTCGCGTTCGGTCGTATGCTTATCCTGGCGGGACAGGCGGCCTATCATTTCGGGACAGGCGAAGGAGGCGGCATGAAACCCCTCGCGCGCTACGCGGCGCTGAACGGGTACGTCGAGCTGTGCCGGTCGCTCGGACTCGAGCCGGCACCGATGCTGCGCGCCGCGGGCCTCGACCCGTCCGGGCTCGGCCTGCAGGACCGCTGGATACCGGCCGCGGCGATCGCGCGGCTGCTCGAGCAGTCGGCCGACGGGTCCGGATACGGGGATTTCGGGGTTCGCCTCGCCGAGCGCAGGCAGTTCTCCAACCTCGGACCGCTCAGCCTCGTCGTCCGCGAGGAACCCGACGTTCGCAGCGCCCTGCGCGTCCTCACCCGCTACGAGCACACCTACAACGAGGCGCTGCGGACGCGGATGTCGGAGCGCGGCGGGCTGGTGACCCTGCGCGTCGAACTGGACGTCGGGGAGGCGACGGAGGTCCGGCAGTCGGTGGAACTGGCGATCGGGGTGCTGTACCGGTTGTTGCGCGGCTTCCTCGGCGGCGGCTGGAAGCCGCTCGCCGTCTGCTTCCCGCACCCGGCGCCGGCCGACACCGCGACGCACCGGCGGCTGTTCGGGCCGGTGCTCAACTTCGACCACGAGTTCGCGGGCATCGTCCTCGAGGCCGGCGACCTGAACGCGCCGAACAAGATGTCCGATCCGCTGCTCCGCCCGTACACCCAGCAACTGCTCGAGTCGTGGGAGCCGTCGGACGACGTGACGATCGTGAGCCGGGTCCGCGAACTGATCGAACTGCTGCTGCCCACCGGCCGCTGTTCCGTCGAGCAGGTGGCCCGCAGCCTGGGGGTCGACCGCAGGACCGTGCACCGCCGTCTCGCCGAGAGCGGGGAGACGTTCTCCAGCGTCCTCGACGGCACCCGCACCGAACTCGCCGAACGGATGGTCGCGAACCCGCGGCTGAACCTCACCGAGATCGCGGACATGCTGGCGTTCTCGGCGCCGAGCAACTTCTCACGGTGGTTCCGCGGCCGGTTCGGGGTCAGCCCGAGCCGGTGGCGGGCTCAGCAGGCGGAGCTCAGACCCTAGCGGGATGCCAGGCCGCCACCGCCCAGATCACGACCGCGTCGAGCGCGATGAGGGTGATCGCCCACATCGGGTAGTACGGCAGCCACAGGAAGTTGACGACGATCGACAGCCCGCAGATCACGAGGGCGGCGCCTCGTGCCCACGTCACCCCGGCGAGCAGTGCGACACCCGCCGCGGTGACCAGCGCCCCGAGCACGATGTGGGTCCACCCCCACGAGGTGACGTCGAATTCGTAGGTGTAATCCGCCTCGACGACGAGCACCTCGTCCTTGGACACGGCGGAGAGGCCCTGCAGAATCTCGAGCACACCGACGGTGACGAGGAGAACCGCTGCGCCCAGTTGCGGTGAGGTTCGGGCGGGCGCCGTCGGATGTGCCATCGATGTCATCGGGCCCTCCGTTAATGGGAAGAATGTCGACTGGGGTGAAACGGCCGGATCTCGTCCTCGCCGGGGCGGATGACGCCGGCGTGGGACTCGGGCACCTCCTGCCACGCGCCTTCGAGGTCGCGTAGCGGTTCGGACACCACGAACCGGGTTTCGTCGCCCAGTTCGTGCAGTACCGCCACTTCGGGGTGCAGGGCGCGCACCTTGTCCATCGCGGTGGAGTAGAACAGCGACCGCGTCTGCTGTTCGGTGGAGTACCGGAACACCCAGACGGAGACGCCGTCGGTGGTGGCGATCGTGGCCTGCACCGGATTCTCGACCCCGTGCCGGGCGCCGACGTCCTCGACGAACCCGACCGCGCGGGCGACGGCGGTGAACGGGTCGTCGGTGAGGCCGAACGTCAGCGCGAGGAAGAACAGCGTCTCGGAGTCGGTGGATCCGTCGATCTGCGGGTAGAGGCTCGGGTCGACGGCCAGGGCCAGATCGCGTTTCATCTCGGTGAATCCGCGCAGCGCGCCGTTGTGCATCCACAGCCAGTTGCCGTGCCGGAAGGGGTGACAATTGCTGCGCTGCACGGGAGTTCCCGTCGATGCGCGCACGTGCGCGAAGAACAGCGGCGTCCGGATCTGGCGGGAGATCTCCTGCAGGTTGCGTTCGTTCCATGCGGGTTCGATGCACTTGAACAGGGCCGGGGTGGGGCCGTCCCCGTACCAGCCGATGCCGAACCCGTCACCGTTCGTGGTGGTCGCACCCATGCGGGAGTGCAGGCTCTGGTCGATCAGGGAATGGACGGGCCGGAACAGGAGGTCCTCGACGAGGATCGGATCTCCGGAGTATGCCATCCACCTGCACATCTTTTCATTCAAGCAGGTCGAGTCGGCTGATGTAATGGGCTCCGTCGTCGACCGGATTGTCGGGCGGGAGGTAGCCCTCGCCGACGCGTCGGAACCCGGCCTTCTCGAGTGCCCGCCACGACGCCCGGTTGGGGACGACGACGGGGACGACGATCGCGGTGGCGTCGGGCAGGTCGGCGCGGCACTTGTCGACGAACGCCCGGATCATCGCGGTTCCCAGCCCCCGGCCGGTGTGCTGCGGTTCGCCGACGTAGTAGTCGATGGAGATGCTGCCCGGCGGGATCTCGACGAGGGCCGTGAGGAGCGCGAGGTCCTCGGGATAGTCGGCGATCCGGTACCGCTGGATGAAGCCGAACGGCCGGCCGCCGCGCAGGACGAGGAAGTCCTCGCAGGGTTCGGTGCCGTCGATGCTGCCGCCGAAATCGCGTTCGATGTCCGCGTCCGCGGTGTCGTGGTTCCAGAACCGCGCGACGTGCGGTTCGCGGAGCCATCGCTGCAGCTGAGGGAAGAATTCGCGGGTAGTGTGGACGAACTCGAAGGTGACTGCGTCGGCGCTCACGGTAGGGAAACTAGCACCACCCGAGTCGATACAACTTCGGTATCGATGACAAGAATTTTTGACTTGGACATGTATCGAACATCCCTCTAGCGTGATTCCTATGACTCAGGTCACGCTTCCGGATCGGGGCGTGATCGGAGTCCACCAACTTCGTCACCCACCCGAATCCAGAGAGAGGAGTCACCGATGACCCTCCCCCTCGCCGTCTCGCCGGCAGTCGACAGCGCGGTCTCCAAGATCTTCCGCCGTGTCGTGCCGCTGTTCATCGTGATGTTGATCTGTAACCAGCTCAATCGATCGAATATCGGCTACGCCCAGACCCACCTCGAAGCGGATGTGGGCATCGGCGCCGCGGCGTACGGATTCGGAGCGGGTGTCTTCTTCATCGCCTACGCGATCTTCGAACTGCCGTCGAACGTCCTCATGGAGAAGTTCGGCGCCAAGGTGTGGCTCACCCGCATCATGATCTCGTGGGGCCTGGTGTCCGCGGCCATGGCGTTCGTCAACGGCCCGGAGATGTTCTACGCCCTGCGGTTCCTCCTCGGTGTCGCCGAGGCAGGCTTCTTCCCGGCCATCATCTTCTACTTCACCCGCTGGCTGCCGAACAACCACCGCAGCCGCGCCACCGCTCTGTTCATCGCCGGATCCTCGATCGCGGCCGCCATCTCGGGACCGCTGTCCGGACCGCTGCTGTCCCTCGACGGACTCGGCGGGCACCACGGCTGGCAGTGGATGTTCGCCCTCGAGGGCCTGCTGTCGGTGGTCGTCGGGTGCATCGCCTACCGCCTGCTCGACTCGAAGATCGACGACGCCAAGTGGCTCACCGGCGCGGAGAAGCACGACCTGCAGGCGGTCATCGCCGAGGAGGACGTGCTCCGCAGCGAGGCGTCGGCCAAGCGCGGCGAGTCGGGCTCCCGCTGGAAGCTGCTCCTGCAGCCGCGCATCCTGGTGTGCTGCGGCATCTTCTTCGCGATCACCATGGCGATCTACGCCAACACGTTCTGGCTCCCGTCGATCATCCGGCGCATCCCGGGCACCAACGACATCACCGTCGGCCTGCTGTCCTCGCTGCCGTGGATCTGCGCGATCTTCGCGATGTACTTCTCCAACCGCTCCGCCGACCGCACCGGACGGCACAAGCCGTACCTCGTCGCCGCGCTGCTCATCGGCGGTATCGGCACGATGGCCGCCGCGTTCGTCACGCCCTGGCTGGCCCTCCCGCTGCTGTGCCTCGCGACGATGGGTTTCAAGAGCGCGAGCCCGCTGTTCTGGTCGATTCCGCAGCGCACGCTCCACCCGATGGTGCTGGCACCGGCGATCGCGATCATCAACTCGCTCGGAAACCTGGGCGGCTTCGTGGCCCCGTTCGGCTTCGGTGTCATCAAGGAGCAGACCGGCACGGTGACGATGGGCCTGATCGTGCTGTCGCTCTTCGCCCTGGCCGCTGCCGCGGCGGTGACGTACTTCCGGCGGGACAAGGAAGACATCGACGAAGTCACGGACGTCGCCGAGGCGGCATCCGACGACACCACCCTGGCAACCAAATGACCCGTCACCGGACCATACGAAACGCAGACGAGAATTCGAGGATCGCATCATGACAGCAACGGTGAACCGGACCGACGTGACCGGACAGATGATCATCGCGGGCAAGCCCGTCCAGGGTTCCGGCACGACCATCCACGGCATCGACCCCGCCACCGGTAACCAGCTCGAGCCCGGCTTCGCGCACGGTGACGACCGCGACGTCGACGCCGCCTGCGCCGCCGCCGCCGAGGCGTTCGCGCCGTACCGGGCCACGACGTCCGAGGCACGCGCCCGGTTCCTGGAGACGATCGCCGACAACATCGAGGCGCTCGGCGAGACGCTGATCGCCCGCGTGTGCGCCGAGTCCGGACTGCCCCAGGGTCGCGTCACCGGCGAGGTCGGCCGCACGTCCGGACAGCTGCGGTTGTTCGCCGGCGTCCTGCGCGACGGCGGCTGGAACGGTGCCCGCATCGATCCCGCACTGCCCGACCGCACCCCGTTGCCGCGTGCCGACATCCGCCAGCGGAAGGTCCCGCTCGGACCTGTCGCGGTGTTCGGTGCCAGCAACTTCCCGTTCGCGTTCTCCGTCGCCGGCGGCGACACCGCCTCGGCACTGGCGGCGGGCTGCCCCGTCGTCGTGAAGGCCCACGACGCGCACCCCGGCACGTCCGAACTCGTCGGCCGCGCCATCGCCGACGCCGTCGCGAGCACCGGCATGCCTGCGGGCACGTTCTCGCTGCTGTTCGGCTCGGGCCGCGGGCTCGGCACGGCGCTGGTCACGGATCCGCGCATCAAGGCCGTCGGCTTCACCGGATCCCGTTCCGGTGGAACCGCTCTGGTCGCCGCCGCGGCGGGCCGCCCGGAACCGATCCCGGTGTACGCGGAGATGAGTTCGATCAACCCGGTGTTCCTCCTCGAGAACGCGCTCGCCACCCGCGGCGCCGAACTCGGCCGCGCCTTCGTCGGGTCCCTGACCCTCGGATCGGGACAGTTCTGCACCAACCCCGGTCTCGTCATCGCCGTGGACGGCCCCGGACTCACCTCGTTCGTCGAGTCCGCGCGCGCCGCCGTCGCCGAGAGCACCCCCACCCCGATGCTCACCCCGAACATCGCCGGCTGCTACGCCGACGGCGTCACCGCGCTCAGCGGGGCCGCGACCGTGGAGGCCCGCGGCACCGAATCCGACGCACCGAACACCGGCCGGGCCGCGCTGTTCAGCGCCGAGGCCGACACGTTCCTGGGCTCGGAGGTGTTGCAGCAGGAGGTGTTCGGCTCGTCCAGTCTGATCGTCCGCTGCCGCGACGCCGAGCAGGTTCGCGCCGTCGCGGCGAAGCTGGAAGGCCAGCTGACCGCGACCGTCCACGTCGACGACGCCGATCTCGACGAGGCAGGCCGCCTGCTGCCCGTGCTCGAACTCAAGGCCGGGCGAATCCTGTTCAACGGCTGGCCCACCGGGGTCGAGGTCGGGCACGCGATGGTGCACGGTGGCCCGCACCCCGCGACGTCCGACTCGCGGACCACGTCCGTGGGTTCGCTGGCGATCGAACGCTTCCTGCGACCCGTTGCCTACCAGGATGTTCCGAGCTCGCTGCTCCCCGCCGCCATCGCCGACGGCAACCCCGACCAGTTGTGGCGTCGCATCGACGGCCGACTCACCCAAGCCTGATTTTCCCCTCGTGAAGGAGTTCCCCATGCTCGACGGCGTCCTGTTCTTCCCCGTCACCCCGTTCACCGCATCCGGCGACGTCGACTACGACCGGCTCGCCGAGCACGTCGCCAAGGGTGTCGACGCCGGCCCCGGAGGCGTCTTCATCGCCTGCGGCACAGGCGAATTCCATGCCCTCGGGCTGGAAGAGTTCGGCAAGATCGTCGCCAAGGCCACCGAGGTCGTCGCCGGCCGGGTCCCCGTCTTCGCCGGGGCCGGCGGCTCCGTGCAGCAGGCGAAGGAATTCGCCGCCAGCGCGAAGGCCAACGGCGCCGACGGCATCCTGCTGCTCCCGCCGTACCTGGTGACGATGCCGCAGGCCGGACTGGTGGAGTACACCCGCGCGGTCGCCGATACCACCGACCTGCCGCTCGTCGTCTACAACCGCGGCAACGCCCGCTTCGACGAGGCGGCGGCCGTGGAGGTCGCACAGTTCCCGACCGTCATCGGTTTCAAGGACGGCACCGGCGATCTCGACAAGGTCGGCCGCATCGTCCGTGCGGTGAAGGACGCGCTCGCCCCGTCCGGCAAGCAGTTCCTGTTCTTCAACGGCATGCCCACCGCCGAGGTCACGCAGCAGGCGTACCGCGCGATCGGTGTCACGCTGTACTCGTCCGCCACGTTCGCCTTCGCGCCGGAACTCGCGCTCGGGTTCTACGACGCACTCGAATCCGGCAACCAGGAACTCGTCGACGCGCTGCTCCGCGACTTCTTCCACCCCCTGGTGCGCCTGCGCGACCAGGTGCCCGGATACGCGGTGTCGCTGATCAAGTCGGGTGTCGCGATGGAGGGTATCGACGCCGGGCCCGTGCGGCCGCCGCTCGTCCCGACGAGCGACGTGCACGTGCGTGAGCTCGGCCGGATCACCGCGGCCGGCCGCGCCGTTCTCGCCGACGCACTCGCCGTGCAGGCGGCGGTCTGATGACCGCCGCACCGATCCGGATCACCGGCGCACGGATCACGCCCGTCGCGTTCGTCGACCCCCCGCTGCTCAACACCGTCGGCGTGCACCAGCCCTACGCGCTGCGGGCGATCATCCAGCTCGACACGGACGGTGGTCTCGTCGGACTCGGTGAAACCTACGCCGACACGGCCCACCTCCTCCGGCTCGAGGCGGCCGCCGAGGCGATCGTCGGGCTGGACGTGTTCGCGCTCAACGCGATCCGCGCGGCGATCGACGCGAAGATCGCCACGCTGACCGTCACGGGCGGCGACGGCGTCGCCGGCATGATCACCACGGCCAGCACCACCGACCGCGTGTTCTCCCCGTTCGAGGTGGCGTGCCTCGACGTGCAGGGCAAGGCGCTCGGCCGGCCGGTGTCGGATCTGCTCGGCGGCAAGGTGCGCGACGCCGTGCCGTTCAGCGCCTACCTGTTCTACAAGTGGGCCGGGCACCCCGGCGCCGAGCACGACGCATGGGGCGAGGCCGTCGACCCCGACGGCCTGGTCCGCCAGGCGCAGAAGATGATCGGCGAGTACGGCTTCGAGGCCATCAAGGTCAAGGGCGGCGTGTTCTCCCCGGACGAGGAGATCGCCGGCATCAAGGCGCTGCGGGCGGCGTTCCCCGACCTGCCGCTGCGCCTCGACCCCAACGCCGCGTGGACCGTCGACACGTCGATCAGGGTGGCATCGGAACTCGACGGCATCGTCGAATACCTCGAGGACCCGACACCCGGACTCGACGGCATGGCCGAGGTGGCACGTGAGGCGAAGATGCCGCTGGCCACGAACATGTGCGTCGTCGCGTTCGATCAGCTCAAGCCTGCGGTGCTGAAGGATTCGGTGCAGGTCGTGCTGTCGGATCACCACTACTGGGGTGGCCTGCAGCGGTCGCGGCTGCTCGCCGGGATCTGCGACAACTTCGGCCTGGGCCTGTCGATGCACTCGAACTCGCACCTCGGCATCAGCCTGGCCGCGATGGTGCACCTCGCCGGCGCCACCCCGAACCTCACGTACGCGTGTGACACGCACTGGCCGTGGAAGACCGAGGACGTCGTCAAGCCCGGTGTGCTGAAGTTCGTCGACGGCGCGGTCGCGGTGCCGACGACGCCGGGGCTCGGTGTCGAGATCGACGAGGACGCCCTCGCCGCCCTGCACCAGCAGTACCTCGACTGCGGGGTGCGCGACCGCGACGACACGGGGTACATGAAGTCGGTGGATCCCACGTTCGAGAACACCTGCCCTCGCTGGTAGCCGGAGCACCGGAAGGCGCCGACCGTTGTCGCGGTCGGCGCCTTCCGCGTGAGCTACATTGAGTCCACCTCGAGGCAAAGGAGTGGACCGAATGTTCTCCCTCGCACGGCTGTCGTGTTTCATCGCCGTCGCGGAGGAACTGCATTTCGGTCGCGCCGCGGAGCGCCTGCACATGACGCAGCCGCCGCTGAGCCGTCAGATCCAGCAACTCGAAAGCGAACTCGGGGTGCAGTTGATCGACCGCACCAGCCGATCCGTCACCCTCACCGCCGCCGGTGCGGCGTTCCTGCCCGACGCCCGGCGCATCCTGAGTCTGTCGGAGAGTGCCGCCCTGACGGTGCGGCGGGTGCCTGCCGGCGATCTCGGCACCGTCGTCGTCGGGTTCACCGGCGCGTCCGCGCACGCGGTGCTGCCGAGGTTGCTCGAGGCCGCCCGCGACCGGCTGCCCGACGTGAAAATCGTTCTGCGGGAGATGGTCACGTCGGTGCAGATCGAATCGCTGATCAGCGGTGAACTGGACCTCGGGCTGATCCGCCCCATCCTCACCCGGCCCGGCATCGACACCCGCCCCATCCACCACGAACGTCTCGTCGCCGCGCTGCCCGCGGGTCACCCCCTCGCCGACGCCGAACGGCTGGCGGTGGAGGACTTCGACGACCAGCCCGTCGTCATGTATTCGCCGGTCGATGCGCGGTATTTCCACGAACTGCTCATCAGCACGTTCACGATCGTCGGGGCCTCCCCGCGCTACGTCCAGTACGTCACGCAGGTGCACACGATGCTGGTGCTCGTCCGGTCCGGGCTGGGGTTGGCCCTCGTCCCGGAGTCCGCGCAGACGATGCACCCGGAGGGGGTCGTGTTCCGGCCCGTCTCCGCGATCCGCGACCGGCCCGTCCAGATGAACGCGGCCTGGCGCTCCGACAGCCGGAACCCCGCGTTGCGCAGGCTCATGGAGGACGTCCTGCCGCAGCGGGAATGGGAATGAGGACCGGCACGCTCAGAGTGTGAGCTTGCACGTCTGGCCGATGTCGAGCACCCGCAGCACCCGGCCGGTCCCCAGCCACAACGCGCACGACAACGCCAGGTCGGTCAGGATCTCGTCGGTGAAATGCTCGTGGCACCGCGCCCAGAAGTCCTCGTCCTCGCGCAGCGCCGTGTGATCGGTGGCGAACCGGTGCGCGAACTCCGCCGCGGTCCGCTCCTCCGCGCTGTACCCGGGCCACGACTCCCATTCGAGGACGTGGTCGTAGAAGTGCTCGTCGATGCCCGCGTCGGCGCCGCTCCGGTCGCGGGTGCCGAGGCACACGGCGCACTCGTTGGCCTCCGCGACCGCCATCCGCGCGATCTCCCGCACCCGTAACGGTAACCGGTTCCGGTTGTACACCGCGTCCGTGAAGGCGCCGAGCGCACCACCCAGTTCGGGTGAGATCGACAGCCAACCTGCCACGTCATCGTCACTGTAGCTACCTACTCGACTCATCCCCGAATGCTACAGCGACAGCCATTGCGGGCGATAGATCTGACACGTGTTCTATGAATTGGTGGCAACGGCTCGGGTCGCCCCGGGGCCCGAAGGTGCTTATGCTCCTGACCAGGTTCGCCGAACGAAGAGGTGCACGATGGGCGACGCAAGCGATGACAGGTCGGGGCCCGGCCCCGAGTTGACCGTCGGCACGCGGGTGCTGGTCCGCCGCAAGGCCGAGGCCGACGCGACCGGGGAGGTCGTCGAGGACTACGCGGCACTCACCGAGCCGGGTGGCGCCGGGCACGCGTGGGCGCCGGCGCATCGGTGGGCGATCGCGCTCGACGACGGGCGCCTCGTCTTCGCCGACACAGACGAGGTGACCGTCGATCCCAGCCCTCGATCCGGTCGGCGCGGGACGCACCGTCGCGAGAGTTCCGACGGGTAGTTCAGGCCCAGGACACGGTGTCGGTCGGGTCCAGGCGGGGGAGCCGGTCGAACCACGGGTTCTCGCCGGGGTGCCCGATGTTGACCACGAGGATCGAACGGAAGCGGCCGTCGGGGAAGAACTCGGCGTCGATTCCGGCGGCGTCGAAGCCGGCCATCGGGCCTGCGGCCAGGCCGAGGGATCGGACCGCGAGGATGAAGTAGCCGGCCTGGAGCGCACCGTTGAAATCGCCCGTGCGCTCGCGCATCGTCGCGTCGCCCTCGAAGACGTCGCGCAACTCCGGCCGGAACGGCAGCAACGCCGGGATGTGGTCGTGGAACTGCGTGTCGACGGCCAGGATGGCGACCGCGGGCGCCGACTCGGTCTTCGCCTTGTTGCCCTCGCTCATGTGTGGCAGCAGTCGCGCGCGACCCTCGTCGGTCCGGGCGAAAACGATCCGCAGGGGCTGGGTGTTCGCCGCGGTCGGCGCCCATTTCGCGAGGTCCCAGATTTGGGCGAGCTCCTCGTCGGTGACCGGGGTGGGCGCGAAACTGTTGGCCGTGCGGGCCTCGCTGAACAGCAGGGCGCGGCCCGCCTCGTCCAGTTCCGGTCGCGTCTGTACGTCTGAGCTCATGACTTCTTCCCTCTCAGTTACTAGCAACAAAAATGCTACTAGCAAAAAACTAGTTGACAGTTGGATGCTAGCACCTTGCTAAGGTCGAGGTATGAGCTCAGGCGTCGAACACCACGATCCGCGCGCGTGCGACGGCGCGCTCGCGAAGGCGTTCACGTTCCTGGGCAAGCGCTGGAACGGCGTCATTCTGGCGACGCTGAGGTCGGGCCCGGCGACGTTCTCCGGACTGCGGCGATCGGTCGGGAGCATCAGCGATTCGGTGCTCTCCGACCGTCTCGTCGAACTGGCCGGGGCCGGTCTGGTGACGCGCGAAGTCTGCGAGGGGCCGCCCGTCTCGGTCACCTACCAGCTGACCGAGGCCGGCCAGTCACTGATGCCGGTCCTCGACGAACTCGCAGAGTGGGCGAGGACGCACCTC
>JBCEBZ010000168.1:0-5295 GCA_039206675.1 Rhodococcus sp. (in: high G+C Gram-positive bacteria)
GTTAATAAGTACTCACGGGTGCGAAGCACCTATGGGAGCGGCGTGCTTGCCCCGCTCGGTGGCGGCGGCCGCGTCGCGGGCAGCGCGCTCGGCGGCTGCGGCCTCGATGGCCATCGCGTGATCGACCGCGTGCGGGGCGATGCCCAGGTTGTCCAGCGTGTCCCACAGGCTCGACAGCGCGGCCTTGGGGTCGAGGTAGTACTCCGATTCGCGGACGCGCCAGAACGTCCAGCCGCACCGCTTCAGTTCCTGCTCGCGTTCGAGGTCCGCGATCCGCTGTTCCGGGGTGGTCGAGAAGGCGTCGCCGTCGCATTCGACGGCGAGCCGCATGGTGCCGCCGGTGACGACGAGGTCGATACGCCGATTGTTCACCTCGACTTGGGAATTGACGTGGTAGCCGCGTTCGGCGATGTCGTTGAACACCCGCTGTTCGAGGAGATTGTCGAACGGCGGGATCCGCACGTCGCGGTCGACGTCCTGCGGCATCGGGTCGGCCGGGGCCGGCGACGTCGACATCATGTAGCTGAGCAGGGAGTTGCGTAGGTCGGCCCGCTTCAGTTCGTCGACGGTCACGGAGTGGAACAGCCACAGCTGATCCTGCGCCCGGGTCGCCGCGACGTTGAACCGCCGCTTGTACTGGTTCGCGGTCAGCGGCGCGAAGTTCTGCTCGGGTCCCACGACCATCGACAGGAAGACGACGCTCCGTTCGTCGCCCTGGAAGTCCGGCGGCGTCCCGACGCGCAGTCGCCGCTGCTCCCACTGTTCGATGCCGATCCGTTTGACGAGTTCGGTCCGGATGGCGTCGACCTGGGACTGTCCCTGCAGCACGACGATTCCGAACGTCTTGCCGTCGTAGCGGGGGTCGACGAGGCATTCGATGAGCTGATCGACGAGGGCCGCGGCCTCGACGTGGTTGGTGAGCGTCGCGTCCTTGCCCGACACGAAGGCCTCGGATACGTACGTATGCTTCAGCGGCGGAAGCCGGTCCGCGCCGAACTGCCGCACCGGGACCAGCGGCAGTTCG
Organism: Rhodococcus sp. (in: high G+C Gram-positive bacteria); assembly: GCA_039206675.1. Lineage (GTDB taxonomy): Bacteria > Actinomycetota > Actinomycetes > Mycobacteriales > Mycobacteriaceae > Rhodococcus_F. The sequence goes on from JBCEBZ010000168.1 coordinate 1,025, forward strand.
CCGTAGAACTGGGTGCTGGACCAGTTGATGATCTCGGGCATCGAGCGGAAGTGCTCTCGGAGCCGGACCACCTGCCCGAAGCTGGTGCGCAGAATCGAGAACAGACTCGACCGCGGCGTGAGCGTCGCCTGGACGTACTCGGGGAGGTCGGGCAGGTACGCGTCGAGGCGGGTGAACACGTCGTCGAGGGTGCCGCTGGTGGGGATGTCGGCGGGGGCGCACTGCTTGTCGTCGCCGACGACGATGACCCGCGGCGCCAGCCACAGCAGGAACAGGTTGGTGATGTCCGCTTGGCTCGCTTCGTCGACGATGACGACGTCGAAGCTGCCCGGCACGGGCGGGATGGACGCGAGGACCTGCTGCAGCGGCATCACCCACGCGGGCACGGCGCCCTGCGCCTCCCCCATCGCGGATCGTGCTGCGCTGCGGTACTTCTCGGCGTACTTTCCGGCGCCTGCGCCGATACTCGAGATGTGCTCGCGGTACGTCTGCAGCGCCCGCACCTGATCGGCCGTGAGGTGTTCGAGGCAGTCGCGCCAGGCGGTGGCCGCCGCGAGCCGCGCGGTGAGGTGCGCGAGATCCGCGTCGACGGCGTTGAGTTCGGCCTCGAGTTCCTGCTCACGGCCGGCCCGGTGCTGTTCGGTGACCCATTGGCGGGCGCGGCGCCACGCCCAGGCCTCCGACATCTGCCAGCTCATCTCGTCCCACTCGGTGAGCGCCGCCGTCCTGCGCACCAGGTCGTACAGTGCCGGGGCGACGGGTGAGAGCCGGTCGGACAGCTCGTCGAAGAGTCGCTGATCCTGCTGTTCGACGCGGGCGATCGCGTAGCGGGTGAGGGCCTCCGAGAGGGCGGCGTTGTCCGCCTGATCGAGCGCCGCCACCAGGGCGGTGCCTTCCGGCGACGGTCCCGCGTCGACCTCGGTGGAGACGGCCGTGACGATGGTGTCGAGTTCCGCACGCGCACTGTCCACGTCGGCGCGGGTGGTGATGGCCTCCGCGGCCCCGGCGACCGCGGTGGCGTCCGCGAGGTTGCGGATCCGCGGCGCGTTCGGCGACAGCGCGAACAGTTCGCGGGCCAGCGCGTCGCGGGCGACGAGGAGGGCGCGCACCCGGGCCACCCGGCCGACGATCATGTTGAGGCTGTCGACCTGCACGGCACGGGACCCGTTCATGTCCACCGGAATCCGAAGATCGGCCAGCAGGGTGGCGGCGGTCTGCGCGGCGTCGTGGGCGCGCAGGTGCTCGGTCACCAGCCGCACCGTGGCGGCGGTCGTGGCGGGCACGCCGTCGACGGTGGCGTCGAGGCCGAGTTCCTCGACGGCCTTCTGTTCTTCACTGCGGCGGAAGCGGGCCTTCCACTCGACGGTGCCGGATTCCATGGCCACGGCGAGCGCACCCACCGCCTGCAGGGCGGGTCGGGTCATGACGGCGCACTGGACGTCCTGCGCACCGATGTACCGGTCGGCCGCCGCGGCCGCCTCGACGATCGCGGGCAGCGCGTCCAGGCGACCCCACAGGTGGGTGGCCCGGCCGGACAGGACGGTGTCGGCGAGGCTCTGGAACTGCCCGTCCAGGTCGAGGACGTCGTGGGCGCGTGCCTGCAGTTCCTTGCAGTGCCTGCGAATGGAGTACGCGGTCTCGGGATCGACGCCGCCGAGGACCTCGAGCAGGTGCGCCGACTGCGGGGTGTCGATGGGGATGCTGGTCGACGCCCGCGCGCAGAGCCGTTCGAGTTCGGCCCGGTTCGGCAGCAGGGAGTCCAGCGCGGGAAGCGTCTGGCGTGCACGCTGCGCGCGTTCGGGGGACGCCGTCACGCACAGCCGGCGCAGGGTCTCGACCTCGGTGCCGGTGAGGGGCGGTTGCTCGCTCAGCAGCGGTCCGGGAAGCCACTCGAACGCGTCCTGCAGGCCCATGACCTTGCGGACGATGGCGGCGGCGGTGCCCTCGAAACCGTCGGCGACGGCGTCGTGCTGGTACGTCTCGGACTCGCGCAGAGCCTTCACCTGCTCGAGCACGACGGCCCGCTTCTGCACGGCCTCGTCCCGCTGGGCGCGGAGGTCGGCGATCTTCTGGCCCTCGCTGTGCGGGTTGAACGACGACTTCCGTTCGGCGATGGTCGCCACACTGCGGGTGAGCTCGTCCGAGCCGCCGCGGGACAGATCGGTGATCGAGACGCACAGTTCCTGCATCTCGGGCGGGAGCTTGTCCCTCAGGACGCGGAGCGCCTGCGCCTTCTCGCTCGTGACGAGCACCCGCTGGCCGCGCGCGAGCAGCGCCGACACCAGGTTGGCGATCGTGTGGGTCTTGCCCGTCCCGGGTGGGCCTTCGACCACCACTCCGCTGTCGCCGCCGAGCCGCTCGATGATCTGCGACTGCTCGGCGTTGGCCGGAAGCGGGAACAGCGGGTCTTCGGCGAGCGTGGACGACGTGGCGGCGCCGGTGCGCTCGAGCCACGACAGCCGGTCCGCCGGTTCGATCGCCTCGACGAGCTGGGCGAGCCCGAGCGGGACGGTCGCGCCGTCGCGGTCGAGGTGGGAGATCATCTGCTCGTAATACTCGACCAGGGCGAACGCGCTGCGCTTGCGCAGCACCAGCGCGGGCGACAGCGTGATGGTGCCGTTCGCGCCGGCGGAGGGTTGCCGGACGTCGTCGTGGACGGCGACGTACGCGGTCAGCGATTTCGGCGCCCACTCCGCGAGCAGTGCGCGGACGCCGTCGCTCAGCGGCGACAGGGCGGTGTCCTGCAATTGCTTCTGCAGCGGCATCGCGTGCGTGCTGTCGTAGACGTCCAGTCCGGTGAACAGCTGGGAGTCTTCGAGCCGGGGCTGGGAGCCCGCGATCAGCCGCACCAGCAGGTCGCCGGTCCGCGGATCGCGGTGGATGCTCGCGGACTGGGTGACCAGGTGGGTCTGGACGCCGCCGTCCGGGACCGCACCCGCCAGGGTGAGCAGACCGGACGCGAGCACGAGTTCGATCGACTCGGGGCGGGCGTTCAGCTCCTGCAGCATCCGCTGCAGCGACTGGTACAGATCGGCGTGCGGGCGACGCTCCCGATCCGCCTTCGCCCATGCCTGCCAGCGCGGCACGTAGGCGTCGAACGCCTGCCGGACGTCGTAGGCGCGGCGCACGTCGTATTCCTCGTCCGAGCCCTCGGAGTAGGCGTCGGATGCGTTCAGCTCGAGGTCGGACCGTGAGCTGTCGGCGCGGGCCGACTGGTCCACCCAGCCGGCCAGGACGGTGGGCAGGTCCGGCGGATCCTCGACTCCGATGAGGGGCACGCGCAGGACGATGTCACCCTGCGCGGCGTCGGAATCGAGTTGGATCGTCCGGCCGTCCTGGTGCAGCCATTCGACCTGTTCGTGCTGGTCGACGCGGAGAACCGGCTTCGTGCGAGCCCGGACGATCTCACGCAGGAACTGCAGCAGGCGCTGGACGCGGCCTGCGAGCTCGGCGTCGTTTTCGGGACTCGACAATGTAAACCTCTGCGAATTCTCGGTGATGACGTGCGCTTGCCCCCGCCGTGCACACTATCGGGTCGAGTGGGTGAAGTTCGAGGCGTCGTCCCCTGTCAGGGGGACTGGACGGTCGCTCGAGGAGCCGAACGGGCCTGCATCGGTACCGACTGGTCTCTACTATTCATCCATGACGGTGACGCGCATCACGAAGCTTGCCGCGGTGATCGCGACCGTCGCACTGACGGCGCTGGGAGGTGGCAACGCGTCGGCTGCCGCTCCCGCGCCGGGGGCCAGGGTCACCGTCTCGTCGGACGGGTTCGCGCTCGACGGGCAGCCGTGGTGGCCGACCGGGTTCAACGCCTACCAGTTGGCCACGAACTGGTCGGTCAATTGGGGTTGCGGCGCGATGGTCGACCTCGACTCCTACTTCGCCGCGCTGCCGCCGCACTCGCTGACCCGTTTCAACCTCTTCCAGGCGCTGGCGATCAACCGGTTCACCGGGCAGCTGGATTTCGGGCCGATGGACGCCGTGTTCGCGGCGGCCGAGGCGCACGACCAGATGCTGATCCCGGTTCTCGCACCCCAGGACGGGGCGTGCGAGGACGGGGTGTTCAAGGGCAGGCAGTGGTACGTGGACGGCTGGACGACGATGACGCCGGGTGCGCCCCGCACGCTGATGAGCTTTCGGGACTGGACGCGGACGGCCGTCGACCGGTTCCGGGGGTCACCGTCGCTCGCGGCGTGGGAACTCGTCGGCGAGCCGGAGACGAGCACGTGCACCGACGCCGACTGCTCATGGTGGACCCGGTCGTGCGA
>JBCEBZ010000169.1:0-3318 GCA_039206675.1 Rhodococcus sp. (in: high G+C Gram-positive bacteria)
CCCATATCTCTCGTCTCCCGGTGGTGAAAGTTTGCACCACGGAGTCCCGCGGTGGATCACCAAAGTAACACGATCGACGATGGCGAGTAAACGAACGTTCTCGAAATCTTCGGGGACCTTCGACGGTCATGCGAAGCTGCACCTCACGCCTGGTCGGGCGGCGACTTCCTGCAGGCAAGTGCCATGACTGGGCTGGATTCGTGTGGATCTGGTGCCGGTCCGGAACCGGTGCTACCGTCGGCCGGTGAACGAACGTTCTTAGTCGCAGGAATGTGTTCGGTCCGGCCGGGCCGGAATTCGGCGACCGTTTCGCGCTGGTGCGAAGAAGGGGAGACAAGTGGCGAACGCTATGCCCGTAATGAGCCTGGTCCCGTCGGAGGATGAGGCCGCGCTCCGTCAGGTCGTCGCCGATCTGGCGAAGAAGTTCGACCATGACTACTTCATGGAGAAGACACGCCAGGGACTGCCAATCGAGGAACTCTGGAGCGAGCTCGCCGCACTCGGATTCCTGGGGGTCAGCCTGCCGGAAGAGTACGGGGGCGGCGGCGGAGGGCTCTGGCAGCTGGCGATCGTCGCCGAAGAGTTGGCCGCGGCAGGATGCCCGCTCCAGTTGCTCGTCTATTCGCAGTCGATCGGTGGCAGCATCCTCGCCAAGCACGGCACCGACGAGCAGAAGGAGCGGTGGTTGCGGGGTCTCGCCACCGGAAAACTCAAGTTCTCGTTTGCGCTCACCGAGTCGGAGGCGGGATCGAACTCGCAGGGGGTGTCCACCTCGGCCCGCGTCGTCGACGTCACCTATGTGCTGTCGGGCACGAAGACGTTCATCTCCGGCGTCGAGGGTGCCGATGCGATTCTGGTCGTGGCGCGGACCGGACTGGACGAGAAAACCGGCAGGGGGCACCTGTCGCTCTTCATCGTCGACAGCGATGCGCCCGGGCTCACCCGGCAGCTGGTTCCGACTGCACTGGAGGCGCCGGACAAGCAGTGGACGTTGTTCTTCGACGACGTGACGCTCGATGCCGACCGGCTGGTCGGCGAGCTGCATCGGGGATTCCGGGCCGTGTTCGACGGTCTCAATCCCGAGCGCGTGCTCGGTGCGGCGTTCTGTGTGGGGATCGGCCGCTACGCGTTGGACAAGGCGACCCGGTACGTCAACGAGCGTGAGGTGTGGGGTGTGCCGATCGGCAAACATCAGGGCGTCGCACACCCGCTGGCGGCGGCGAAGGTCGAGTTGGAGTCGGCCCGGTTGATGATGGAGAAGGCTGCCAGGCTCTACGACGCCGGGTTGTCGGCGGGGGAGACCGCGAACATGGCGAAGTACCTCGCCGGCGAGGCCGGAGTCCACTGCCTCGACAGTGCCATTCAGGTGCACGGCGGAAACGGCTTCGCGCTCGAGTACGGATTGACCGACATGTGGTGGCTGGCACGTCTGATCCAGGTTGCTCCCGTGTCGCGGGAGATGGTCCTGAACTTCGTCGCCGAGCATTCGCTGGGACTCCCGAAGTCGTACTGACAACGGTGTTTCCGGGCGAGTGCGACATCCGTGCCCGGGGCGGTTCCGGTGAAGCAGATCACAGAAGTTGCTTGACCAAGGGATATGAGCAACGTACTCTCAAAATTAGTCTCGGACCCCCGGCACGCTTCGTCGAGAGGGTTCGACCGTTCTGCCGAATGACGTTTCGCGAGATCCTCCGAAACGGCAGACGCGGAGAATTCGTGCTTCCACCTGCTTTCGGTGCGCAAGGCCGCCCCTATTCCTATCTGTCGAAGACTGGAGTGACGTGAAGATGGACAACAGCGGAGTACGCCCACGAGGCCCACTGGCCGGCCTGCGAGTGGTCGAACTCGCAGGGATCGGCCCGGCGCCCTTCTGTGCGATGCTCCTGGCCGACCTGGGCGCGGAGGTTCTCCGGGTGCAGCGCCCGCGGAAGGCGAAGGCGGGGCCCGTCGACCCGCCGCCGCTCGACTTGATCGAGCGGAACAGGACCGTGTGGGAACTCGACCTCAAGGACCCGGCGGCGCGCACCGACCTGATCACGGTCATCGAGCAGGCCGACGTCGTGATCGAGGGCTTCCGCCCGGGAACCACGGAGCGCCTCGGCCTCGGTCCGGAAGAGATGCGGGAGCGCAATCCGAAGCTCGTGTACGGACGGATGACGGGATGGGGCCAGGACGGGCCGCTCGCCCAGACCGCGGGGCACGACATCAACTACATCGGCTTGACCGGAGCCCTCGACCTGATCGGGGAGTCGGGTTCGGCCCCGCTCCCGCCGCTGAATTACGTGGGCGACTACGGCGGTGGCGGCATGCTCCTGGCCATGGGACTGCTCGCGGCCGTGTGGGAGGCATCCCGATCGGGAGTGGGGCAGGTCGTCGACGCGGCGATGGTGGACGGGGCGACCGTCCTGTCCACGCTCTACTTCAGCCTGAGTAACGCCGGGCGGTGGCGCGCCGAACGTGGAAGCAACATCCTCGACGGCGGGGCACCGTTCTACCGCACGTATCAGACGGCCGACGGCAAGTACATGGCACTCGGGGCACTCGAACAGCCCTTCTACGACGAGTTCGCCGCAGTGGCCGGTATCGAGAGCATGAGCGAGGCGGAGCGCCTCGACCCGGCGAACTGGAATGCCCTCGCCGGCGGACTGTCGGCCCTCTTCCTGACCCGGACGCGTCAGGAGTGGACGGAACTGTTCCAAGACACGAACGCCTGCTGCACCCCCGTGCTGGGCCTCACGGAGGCAGCGGAACACGAGCACATCAAGGCCCGGTCGACGATCCTCTCGGTGGCCGGCGTGGCGCCGCCGGCGCCGGCGCCGCGGTTCAGCAAGACCCCGTCCGGCGCACCGTCGAGTCCGGCAGAGTACGGCGACTGGCGAGAGCTGACCGCGTCGTGGGGTGCCCCGATCGGCAGCACGGACCAGCACGCGGCGCAGCCTGCCACCATCTGACCAGAAGGAGCTCTCACACGTGGGAATGCTGAATAATCAGGCAGTCGTGATCACCGGTGCGGGAGGGGGACTCGGTCGGAGCTATGCCCTCGCGGCGGCTTCCGCGGGCGCGTCCGTGGTGGTCAACGACATCGACCCGGACGGGGCGCACGGCGTGGTCGCCGAGATCCGCGCGTCGGGCGGCAGGGCCGAGCCGTACGTCGGATCGATCGCGAACTGGGACGAGGCAGCGGCGGTCGTCGGGCGTTGCGTCGAGTGCTTCGGTGCCATCGACGCGCTGGTCAACAACGCCGCCATCATGCACATGGGCGACGTGCTCGAGGACACCGAAGCCGATTACCGCGCGCTGGTCGAGACGAATCTACTG
>JBCEBZ010000169.1:3328-5284 GCA_039206675.1 Rhodococcus sp. (in: high G+C Gram-positive bacteria)
TGGGGCTCCATGCCGCGCGAGCCATGGTCGGGTCGGGCGGCGGCCGGATCGTCAACGTCACCTCGACCGCGCATCTCGGCCGATCCGGCACGAGCGCGTATGCGGCGACGAAGGGGGCGGTGTCGTCCCTCACCTACGGATGGGCCGTGGATCTGCAGAGCCACGGAATCAAGGTCAATGCGATCGCGCCGAGCGCACGAACCCCGATGCTGGAGGCCAATCCCATTGCGGGTATCGACTACTCGACACTTCCTTCGCCCGACGAGATCGCACCCCTGGCGGTCTACCTGATGAGCGACCGCGTCGCGTTCACCGGTCGAGTGCTGCGCCTCGAGAAGCGTGATCTCAAGGTGATGAACCTGCCCAGCTTTCCCGAGCGCGGTGTGGGTCGCGATACGTGGACAGCCGAGGACGTGGCCGAGGCACTCGAGCAGCACCTGGGTGACCGCGCCACCGCGGTCTGATAATCCGCGCCTATCTCATTTCGAGCCAACCGATTTCGAGATTGCTGAAAGGACCAGCCATGACCATGCAGGCGGACAGGCCGAAGGCCCTCTACGCGGGCACACTGCCCGAGGCATTTCAGCTCACGCTGCGAGAGCGCCCTGACGAGGTCGCGTTCCACGCCACCGGCGAGATGCCGGCCATGACCTGGGCGCAGTATGCGGAACAGGTGCGAACGGCTGCGGCGGTGCTGGCGGGTCTGGGGTTGCGCCGCGGCGACACCATCGCGCTGCTCTTCACCTCGAGGCGAGAATTCCACTTCCTCGACTCGGCCGCCCTCCACCTGGGAATCACCAGCTTCTCGCTCTACAACAGTGCCTCGCTCGAAGCCATGCGCTTCGTACTGGACAACTCCGGTACCCGGGCGGTGTTCACGGAGGCGGCGTTCGCCGAGCGCGCGGCCGAACTGGGCACCATCGTCGACAGGGTCGTCGTCATGTCCTCGGAGCCGCACGACCTGACCGACTGGGACACCCTGGCGGGCGAGGCCGACGCCGACTTCGATCTGGAAGCGGCCGCAGCAGCCGTCTCGCCCGACGACGTCGCCACCCTGGTGTACACGGCCGGCACGACGGGCGACCCGAAGGGCGTCGAGCTGACCCACGCGAACATCACGTTCGCCATGCGGACCTTCGTCGAACGGATGGAGATCCCGCAGGGAGCCAACCAGCTGTCGTTCCTGCCGATGGCGCACGCGATGGCGAGAATGATGGACCACTACGTCGCGATGATGCTGGGATTCAGCGTCAGTATCTGCGCCGACCCCGCGCGGATTCTCGCCGACCTGAAGGACGTGCGTCCGAGTTTCTTCGCATCGACGCCGCGCGTCTGGGAGAAGCTGCGCGCCGACATCGACAATGCGGTGGCGGGTGTCGCGGACGGGGAGCGCAGGGCCGAGATCGCGCGCGTCATCGAGTTGGGGACCGAACGGGTCCGCGCGGAGCAGAAAGCGTTCGAGGCCGGCCGCGAACCCCCCGACTTCGACTTCACGCCGGACGAAGCGGAACTGCTACAGAATATCCGACGACAGGTCGGGCTCGATCGGATCTCGGCGTCGATCGTCGGCGGCGCGCCCGTCGATTCCGAGATGGTCGAATACTTCCACGCCCTCGGTGTCCCGATGGGGGAGGCCTTCGGCATGACCGAGTCGTCGGCGGTCTGCGCCGCCAACCCGCCGTCACGGGTCCGGTTCGGCACGGTCGGTCCGGCGCTGGACGGGGTGATCGTCCGCCTCGCGCGGGACGGCGAGCTTCTTCTCAAGGGTCCCAACGTGATGCGTGGTTACCGCGGCATGCCCGAACGCACCGCGGAGGCGATCGACCGGGACGGTTGGCTGCACACGGGAGATGTCGCACGGGTCGACGGCGACGGCTACCTGCGCATCGTCGACCGCAAGAAGGACATCATCATCACCGCCGGCGGCAAGAACATGTCGCCGACGCTGATCCAGAG
>JBCEBZ010000170.1:0-1031 GCA_039206675.1 Rhodococcus sp. (in: high G+C Gram-positive bacteria)
CATCGAACACAACCTCGGCCTGACCTGCGACCCGATCGGCGGACTCGTGCAAATCCCCTGCATCGAACGTAACGCCATCGCCGCCGTCAAGGCCGTCAACGCCGCGAAGATGGCATTGCACGGCGACGGCACCCACCGCGTGAGCCTCGACCAGGCGATCGAGACGATGCGCCAGACCGGCCTGGACATGCACGCCAAGTACAAGGAAACCTCGCAGGGCGGTCTCGCCGTCAACGTCCCCGAATGCTGACCGGTCCGGCGAGCGAGCACCACCGCGATTCGACGACGCGAACCCCTGGTCCCGGGTGGCGCACCGAACGACGTGTGAGGCGGATGATGAGACTGTGAGCGAGAGCGAGATCCAAACGACGATCGACGAGATCGCCACCGCACTGGGCACCGGCGCGTCCCTCGACGACCTCACCGGTCGCCTCGTCGCCTACAGCGCCCAACACGGCCGCGCCGACGACGCCCGGGTACGGGCGCTGCTGAACCGCGAGGTACCCGAGGACATCCGGGAGTGGGAGGCCCGCCATGGCACACGGACCGCCGTCGAACCGCTGATCATCCGCGCCAATCAGGACCTGAAGATGGAGGCGCGGATCTGCGTCCCACTGATCCACCGCGGCGTACGCACCGGCCTGCTCTACGTCATCGACCCCCTCGTCCCCGGCAACCCGGACCGCGTCGGAAAGACCGTCGACGTCATCAGAGATCAGCTCGACCTCCTGGCGACCCTGCTGTACGAGATGGCCTCCCCACATCTGGACGAGCGGCACCAGCGTGAGCTGGAGTTCTTCGCCGCCTGCCAGGGTGACGAGGCGGCAGTACGATCGCTCGCGAACTGGCCCTCGGTCCGATCGGCCTCAGCTTTTCGGCTGGCGGTCTCGATCTTCTCCGCGGGACCGAATGTCACCGAGTTTTCCGAGGCCCGGGCCGCGCAGCTTCGCTTGGCCAGTCAGCAGACCGTCTCCCGGTATCCGAGCGTGATCGCCGGCTCCGTCCAAGACACCCACTCCGTGGTGCTACTT
>JBCEBZ010000170.1:1041-12294 GCA_039206675.1 Rhodococcus sp. (in: high G+C Gram-positive bacteria)
CTACTTCGCCCCGACAACGAGGCAAACGCTGCCCTGCGCCTGCACCAGCGCCTCGCTGCCGCGTCCGGCGTGGGCCAACCCGGCGACGACAGCAACGAACGTCTCTTCACCGGTGTCGCGGAGCACGTCGACGCCGCCGACGAGCTCCCCGAGGCCTACCGGCGTGCGGTGATCGCCGCGCAAACCGCCGCGGTCGAACCGGAATCGGGCACCATCGCCTCCTGGGAGACCATCGGACCGTACCGTGCGATCGCCACCAGGTTGCGCACCGACGACGGCGCGGTATCCGAACTGCTCGAAACCCTCATCCGCGCCGATGCGACCGGCGACCTGCTCAACACCCTCGAGGTGTTCTACGACCAAGGTGACAACGTCAAAGCCGTCGCCGACACCCTGCACCTGCACCGCACGAGCCTGTACTACCGGCTCAACAAGATTCGCGACATCCTCGGTGCCGATCCCCTCAACGGCGCCACCCGCCTCGAACTCCACCTGGCACTCAAAGCGCGCCGCTGGAACCGGCGGCCCAGGATCTAGACATCACCGTTGCAAACCGACGGCTGTGAACGGCTGCGTCAGCGCGTCGAGGGGGTGAAGGTGATCGGCAGCTTCTCGCATCCCCGGACCTGGGACGAATGGAAGATGGCCGGGTTGTCCGGTACGAGGGCGTAGTCGGGAATCCTCCTGTGGATTTCCTCCAGCGCCAGTTTCAGCTCGAGTCGTGCGAGGTGGGAGCCGAGGCAGCGGTGCGGGCCGGCACCGAAGCCGATGTGGCGGTTCGGATGCCGTTCGATCTGCAGTTCGTCGGCACCGTCGAACTCGTCCTCGTCGCGGTTGGCGGCGGTCATCACCACCAGCAGCTGGTCACCGGCCCTGATGGTGACGTCACCGATCTCGACGTCGCGGGTTGCGCGGCGGCCGCTGCTCGTCGCGGTCTCGATGCGCAGAATTTCCTCGACCGCCGACGGGATCAGCGTCGGGTCGTCGATGATCGCCGCGCGCTGCTCGGGATTGCGTGACAGGTGGATCAGTCCCCAGGCGAGAGCGCCCTGGACGGTGTGCAGTCCCGCCACCAGGAGGAGGAAGAACATTCGGCACAGTTCCTCGTCGGTGAGTGGTCGGGGTTCTCCACCGACGTCGAGCGGGGTGTTGATGATCTGCGCCGTGAGGGTGTCCGCACTGTCGTCGCCGGAGCGCACCCGCGCCACGACCCGACCGAAGTACTCGTAGATCTCGGCGGCGGCTTCCGCGCGGGCTGCGGCTGATTCCTCCTCGCTGGCTCCGGGAATGCCCTGGAGCGTGATGTCGGTCCACTCGGTGAATCGCGGTGCGTCGCTCAGGGGCCATCCCATGAGCGCAAGGAAGATGCGAGTGGGTAGTTCGTGCGCGAACTCGGAGATGAACTCGCATTCGCCGGCCGCGGCAAATCCGTCGATGAGGTCGGTGACGATCCCGCGGATCTCGGGCTCGAGGGCCTTCATGCTCTTGGGACTGAACAGCGGTTGCAATGCCCGCCGGTAGTAGCTGTGCTCAGGCGGGTCGAGTTCGAGCGGAAGGAACTTGCCCTGGGCCGCATTCAACAGGTTGTTGGGGAAGCTCGAGAATGTGTCCGGATCCTGGAGAACCTGGAGGGCTTCCTTGTACCGGGTGACCACCCAGTGCCCGCCGTGCTGCGGCGACCAGAGAATCGGTCCCTGCGTGCGTAGTGCGGCAACACGCTCCTGGAACACATCCGTGGGCGATGCCAGGGACGGGTCGTACACATTGAAGTCGGTGATCAGGTGACCGGGAATTTCGATCTGTGTCGTGACCATCGGGATCCTTCGCGAGGGGAGAAGTCCGGTACGCCGCCTCGGTCGAGAGGTGACATTCCCGGAGGGTCGGATGAACTCGCGCTGCCATGAACCAAGGCGAGGGCTGAGGTGAGAAAGGCGAGTGCCTTGCGACGAAGGTAGATCAGCGGCCGCGGCGAGGTCAACAGTGAATATGTTTCCAAACCCTTATGACGCACGGGATTCAGGAGTCATTCGACGTCACCTCTTGACCAATTAACCGATAGCATTTAGATTAACTCACGTGATCCGCGACACAGTGGTGCATGTGCAGGTGATACGTCACGCGGGTGTGTGCGGCGGCCCGGGCAGTGCCGGCGTGAAAACGTTGGGGAACAGAGGATCTCACCGGACCTGAACGGTTCGAATCTGCCCCTGTCTTCCCTCCCAATAGTTTCTTCCGAAGGGGCAATCATGAGCTTTCGCCGCGTGATCGTTGCCGAACGAGGCGGTTCGGCTGCGTTCGTTGCCGACAGCGAGATCGCAAGGTTGGACGCCGAGGGGATCGACCCCATCTGGCGTTCCGACTCCCTACCCGAGGTGCCCAATCCCGGCGGCGTTTCCGACGCTGTCGGCTTTCCCGATCCCGGTGGGGTCTGGGTGATCGGCTGGGTGCTCGAACCCGGCCGGATCGGCGACAACGACAACGGAATAGTGGTCATGGACGAGGAGGCGCCGGGATTCCATCGCACCGATTCCGTGGACGTGCACGTGCTGCTCGAGGGCTCGCTCGTGCTCGAGCTCGAGGATGGCACGGAGATCGGGCTCAGCGCCGGCGACACCGTGGTCGTCAACGGCAACAGACATCGATGGCACAACCGAGGAGAGCGGACGGCACGGGCCCTCGTCACCATCTGCGGTGCATCACGCACCAACCGACAGGAGATCTGACATGGAATCCACCCTTGCGAACAGCGTGCCGGCCGCGCAGACTGCACCGCTCCGGTGCGGAGTGTTCCTGCCTCCGTATCACAACCCGCGACGCAACCCCACGATGGCAATCGAACAGGACCTCCGCCATGTCGAGGACCTCGATCGTCTCGGATTCCATCAGGTGTGGTTCGGGGAACATCACAGCGGTGGGTACGAGGTGGGGCCGTCGCCGGAACTGATGATCGCGGCCGCGGCGCAGCGCACGTCGCGCATCGAACTGTGCAGCGGCGTCATCTCCCTTCCCTACCATCATCCGCTGATGGTCGCCGATCGAATCACATTCCTGGACCACATGACTCGCGGCCGCATCCGCATCGGAGTCGGACCGGGTGCCCTCGTGGCCGACTCGCAGATGATGGGCATGGACTACAACCTCCTGCGGCCGCGGATGGAGGAATCCCTGGACGCCGTCCTGGAACTGCTCAATACCCCCGGGCCGGTCGACCGGAAGACGGAATGGTTCTCGCTCGAGGACGCCCGAGTTCAGCTCGGCCCCTACTCGTATCCCGGCGTGCCGATCACGGTCGCGGCCGCGATGTCGCCGTCGGGCCCCAAGCTGGCCGGCAAGTACGGGCTCGGCCTGCTGTCGATCGGCGGAACCAGCGCGAAGTCGGTCGAACTGCTCGCGCAGACGTGGGACATCACCACCCGAGAGGCGAACGCCTACGGGCAGAGGGTGGATCGCGACGATTGGGCCATCGTCGGCAACATCCACATCGCCGACACCTACGAGCAGGCCGTGGAGGACACCAGGTATGGGCTGCGCGACTTCATGGACTACCGCCACGTCGTCACCCCGATGAAGATGATCGAACCTGGTGAGGATGTCGCTCACGAGGAACTGGTCCGGCGGGTCAACGAGTCCGGCTACGGCTGCATCGGCGACGCGAACGACGCCATCGCATACGTCCAGAAGATCATCGACCGCACCGGCGGCTTCGGCACGTTCCTGGCGACGGCCCACGACTGGGCCGACACCGAGGCCACGTCGCGTATGTACCGCATCCTCATGCGCGACGTCATGCCGCGCTTCACCGGAACCTGCGAGCCACTGCTGAACTCCTACCGCTGGACGCAGGCGCGCAAGGAAGGTTTCAGCGAGCGCTTCGCGACCGGCATCAGTCAGGCGACCCAAGACTACGAGCGCGCGACAAGCGCACGGTAATACCACCTCCACAACCCCTTTCGAGTATCAGGAGTATCGATGGCGTCACTCGACGGAAAAGTAGCAGTCATCACCGGCGGAGCACGAGGGCAGGGACGCTCCCACGCGCTCACTCTCGCTGCCGCCGGCGCCAAGATCGTCGTCTGCGACATAGCCGCACCGATCGAGGAGGTGCAGTACGCACTCGCGGCACCGGAGGATCTCGAGGAGACGATCCAGCTGGTCAAGGAGGCCGGCGGCGAGATTGCCGGCATGCAGGCGGATGTCCGGAGCAGCGCGGACATGAGGGCCGTCGCCGACCTGGCGGTCTCGCAGTTCGGACGGATCGACATCCTGCTGGCGAACGCCGGTATCCACGATCACTGCGAGTCGACGATCGAGATCGAGGACGATGCGTGGCAGACGATGCTCGACGTCAATCTCACCGGCGCGTGGAAGGCCTGCAAAGCTGTTGTCCCCGTGATGATCGACGGTGGCCGAGGCGGATCGATCGTGATCACCTCGTCCGTGGACGGACTGCGCGCCGCGCCGTCGTGGGGTCACTACGGAGCGGCGAAGCACGGACTTCAGGGTTTGAAGGACACACTCGCTTTCGAATTGGGCCAGCACAACATTCGCGTCAACACCGTCAACCCGACGGGGGTCAATTCGCCGATGGCTGCCGGTCTGTCGCAGGTGCTGCCGCACGTGGTGCGGAAGTGGAAGGACAACGACCGCACGAACCTGCTGGACGTGATGATGCTCGAACCGCAGGACATCTCCGACGCCGTGTTGTGGCTCGTGTCCGACGCCGCGAAGTACGTGACCGGGATCGATGTACCGATCGACGCCGGTTACCTGACCAAGCACTGACCGTTCAGGTCCGCCGCGGCCACCGTCCCCCGGCGGGGAACGGTATGCCAATTCACGAGAGTGGAGATGTGATGATCCCGAGCGCCGAAGTGGCCCGCGAGTTCCCGGCGACGGCTCTGGTCGGTCCGTACGCGGACGGCCTGGACCTGCCGTACTGGGAGGGGCTGCGGGCGGGCGAACTGCGCCTGCAGAGGTGCGGCGAGTGCGGTCTGTGGATCTGGGGGCCACGCTGGATGTGTGGGCAGTGCCAGGTGTTCGACCCGGACTGGGTCGCCGTGGAAGCGGTCGGCCGGGTCTTCTCGTGGTCGCGGACCTGGCACTCCTTCATCCCGGAACTGGCCGGCGAACTGCCGTTCGTCACGGTTCTCGTCGAATTGCCGCACGCCGGGGGACGCCGGGTCCTCGGCCTGCTGACAGAGAACGGAGACGCCGACATCGCCATCGGTGATGCAGTCAGGGGGATCATTCAGCAGCCCGCCGAATCGCCCTGGCCGCTGCTTCGCTGGCAGCGCGCGAGCACGTCGCCCGAGACCGAGCGGGGAGAACGCCGATGACGGATACATTTCTGCGCGGGGCGGCCGCGGTGGTGGGAGTCAGCGAGTTCCACTACAAGCGAGGGCAATCGCCCGACAGCGAGCTCCGGATGACGCTGCGGGCGATCGTCGAGGCGGCCGCCGACGCCGGCGTGTCGCCACGCGAGATCGACGGCTTCGTGTCGTACGGCGGCGGCGAGAACGACGGGACCGTCGTGGGGGCGTCGCTCATGTCGCACCGGATTCGATGGTCGAACATGATCTGGGGAGGCGGCGGCGGTGGCGCGGCCGCGGCGATCACGAACGCGGCGATCGCGATCGCGGCCGGACAGGCGAGTTGCGTCGTCGTCTATCGTGCTATGGCGCAACAGGATTCCGGTCGGCTCGGATATGCCAAGCATCACTTCGACGGGCACATGCTCCCGCACGGGGTCGGATCGCCGGCTCAAGCCTGCGCGCTGCGCACCCGCCGGATGCTCGAACACGACGGTGTCCCGGAATCCGCGATGAGGTCTCTGGTTCTGGCCGACTACTTCCATGCCCAGCAAAATCCGTCTGCCGCGGCATTCGGCCGTCCACTCGACGAGGCCGGATACGACGCGTCCCGGATGATCGTCGAGCCGTACCGGCTCTACGACTGCTCACGGGAGAACGACGGCGCGGTCGCGTTGATCCTGGTCTCCGCAGATCGCGCCGAGACGCTCGGGCCCGATCCGGCGTACGTGCTGGCCGGAAGTCAGGGCGCGGTGGGCGGCTATGCCGTCGACACCGAAAACGACCTCGACTACACCTCGGCCGGATTCTCCGGCGCCGCCGGCGTCGCGGAGACCCTCTGGGCGGATGCCGGCCTCCGGCCCGACCAGGTCGACGTCGTCCAGGTCTACGAGAACTTCAGCGGCTCGGGAGTGGCTGCGCTGATCGATCATTCCCTGTGCCCACGGGGTGCCGAGGCCGGCAAGGTCATGACCGTCGAGAATCTCACCGCGCCGCACGGGTTGCTCCCGGTGAATACCAGCGGTGGCAACCTGGCGGATGCGTTCGTCAACGGCATGGGGTTGGCCGTCGAGGCGGTTCGCCAGGTGCGGGGAACCTCCACCAACCAGGTTCCCGACGCGACGGTGTCGCTCTTCATCGGCGGACCGATGGCCGCACTCTCGAGTTCGGTCCTTCTGTGCACGCGCGACGTGCTGTGAGCTGAAAGGAAGCAGGACATGGCAGTGACGGACGAGGAACCAGCCATGAGCCCCCGGTCCGACCTCGATGATGTCCCGATCGCGGACCGAATCGTCGGTTCCTGGGAACTCGTCGAGTACTCGACGACGTCCGCCACGGGCACCGTCGGCCATCCGCTGGGACCGGACGCCCGCGGACTGATCATCTACTCGGCGGACGGGTTCATGTCGGCGCAGATCATGCGCCCCGGCCGAACCCCGTACCGGTCGGCCAATGTGCACAGCGGCGAGACGAGCGAACGCGGCGAGGCGGCCGGCGGCTACCTCGCGTATTCGGGTCCGTACACCGTCGACGAGATCAACTCCGCCGTGTGGCACGAGATGGCGGTATCGCTGTATCCGAACTGGATCGGCGACAACCAGAAGCGTCATGTGCGCTTCGACGGCGACCGGATGACTCTCTCGTCCGATCCGCTCGTGTTCCGCACGACCACGCTGGTGCCCGCGCTGGTCTGGCAGCGCACCGCGCCTCGTGCGGGGCGGGCGACGGCATGAGCGGCGGGGACTTCACCGTCGCCGTCGACCTGTCGACACCGAACACGCCGGTCGACAGCACGGTTCTGGTCCGGCGACCGGGTGCCGTCGAGACCGTGCGGATAACCGCCCCGGATCTTCGGGAGGCGCAGCGGAAGCGCTCATCCATTCGGGCAGGGTTCGAAGAATCCGGTGGCCGGGTCGACGTACTTCTCGACGTCGTCGTCCATATCGCTCCGGACGCGCGCACTGCGCGCCGCGAAGCGGGTGGGGGTCACCGAGGCGGCCACACGGTGGTGTACGTCGGAACGCCGAGCGGACTCGCGAGCTTGATTTGCGACATCCGTGCGGCCGACGTTGCCGACGGTGTCATCGCCGTTCCGGCTGTCGCGGTGGGGAGTTCACGCGATTCCTGTGTGCAGCTGCTGCTCGATGACGTGCTGCCGATCCTCGAAGCCCGCGGCCTGACCCCGGACGCGGCGGCGCGGCAACATGCCGGCTAGCTCCCGCCCGACCACGGAGAAACGGAGAACCATGCGCATCGTCGTCGACAGCATCCCCGGTGAGCCGCGGATCCGGCTCGAAGACGCCGGCGAATTCGGCTCCCTTCACATCGAGACCGCCGACCCGCGGCACGGCGTCTCGCCAGCACAGCTTTCGGCTCTCGGCCGACCGTCCGGCGCACACCAGGTGTTCGTCGACCCGGGCACGATCCGTGCCCTCGCGGGGGAGCGGGCGTCCGACGAGTCGTGGTCGGCGGGATTCGCGGCCATGATCGACTACGCCGCGCGTCGCGGATGGCTCAGTCCCGCAGGCGAGATCAGGGTGCACATCGCACCGAGCGTATGAGAGGACGAGACGTGTCGACACAATTGGACGGCGTGAACACTCGGACGCTTCGTGACGTCCTGGGGCACTTCTGTTCCGGGGTAACGGTGGTGACGGCGATGGTCGGCGGCGAACCGGCGGGCTTCACCTGCCAGTCGTTCTCGGCGCTGTCGCTGGATCCGCCCCGGGTATTGCTGTGCCCGAGCAAACGCTCGACCAGCTGGCCCACGATCCGCACCGCCGAGACGTTCTGTATCAACGTGCTCTCTGCGGGGCAACAGGGCCTCAGCGACCGCTTCGCGGTATCGGGAGGACCGAAGTTCGACGGAGTGCCGTGGCGCCCGGCGGAGCGCGGAGCGCCGATCCTGGACGGTGTGGCGGCCTGGTTCGAGGTGGCACTCGACGTGGAGCACGACGGTGGCGATCACCTGATTGCCGTCGCCGCGATTCTCGGCCTCGGTGCCGACCCGGCCACGGAACCTCTGCTCTTCCATCGGAGCCGATACCGAGGGATCGTGGATTCGAGCCGGTGATCATGCCGGATCCCGGCACAGCGTCATGGACGGGCGCGTCGACGAGATTTTCGATCGAAAGTGGGAGTGATGGCACGACCGGCAAAGCCGCTGATCAGTCGGGGTTCGACGATCGCGGCAAGCATCGAGATCATCGACACCGAAGGAATGGATGCGTTCAGTCTGCCGCGCGTCGCCAAACATCTGAACGTGAGTACGTCGTCGCTGTATCACCATTTCGCCGATCGCCGCGAACTCATGACGGAGGTGGCGAAGGAGATCATGCTGGAAGCGGTCGTCCCCGACCACCCACCGGGCAAGGACTGGGTGGAGTGGTTCGTCGACCTGAGCCTCAACTACCGCGACGCCATTCTCCGCCACCCCAACGCTGCGCTCGTGCTGGTGCAGTTCCTTCCGCGGGACATCCTCACGAGCACATACGAGAAATGCGCTCGCATCCTCGAAGACGCGGGCGTACCGGCGTCTCTGCATGTGGTGATCTTGGATGGGTTGGAGAAACTCTCGCTCGCGACCACGCTGACCGATCTGATGCGGCACCCGGTCGAGAACAGGGAGATCTTCCCGAACGTCGATGCGCGCAGACATCCCACGCTCACCCGCGCGCTGGCCACGAACCGGTGGTCGTCGCGTGAGCTTTTCGTCGTCACGATCCGCGGTTTCCTTGCCGGCGTGATGAGTGACGAACCGGCAGGCGTGCGGGACGTCGTCGGATCGTGAGTGCCGTTTCTGAAAAGCATTGCAGATGAGACGGTCTCGGATACCCGACGCCCTTTCTCTCTTGACACTCCATTATCTACAGCCTTAAGGTAAAGGCTGTCGGCTGACGATGTCCGGAGCACACCGCACGGGACAAACTTTTCGAGCTGCCCGATCAATTCGATCCACCCGATGATGCGGAGTGAGCCATCGTGAAATGTGATGTGTATGTGGACGGCACCTGGTCTGCGTCCGCGAGTGCCGAGCGTATCGACGTGGTCGATCCGACCACCGAGGAGCGGATCGGAGACGTCCCCGCCGGATCGGCGAAGGATGTCGATCTCGCGGTGGCCGCCGCGCGACGGGCATTGGAGTCCTGGTCGCAGACCGAGCCGAGAGTACGGGCCGAGTTCGTGTCGCGTCTGGCCGACGAACTGGAACGGCGACAGGACGAGATCACGGACATCGTCGTCGCCGAGGTCGGCACCCCGCGCAGGGTGGCCCGCTGGGCGCAGGTCGGGCTGGGCATCGTCGACCTGCGTGAGGCCGTGACCGCTGCCGAGGACTTCCCGTTCGAAGAGGCGCTCCGAAACTCCCTGATCGTGCGGGAGCCGGTCGGTGTGATCGGGTGCATCACGCCCTGGAACTACCCGTTGCACCAGATCACCGCCAAGATCGGCGCGGCGCTCGTGACCGGGTGCACGGTGGTCGTCAAGGCCAGCGAGGTCGCGCCGTTCACCGCCCGGGCCCTGGCCGAAGCGGTCGACGCCGTCGGCATCCCTCCCGGCGTGTTCAACCTCGTCCACGGATACGGGCCGATCGTCGGCGAGGCGATCGCCGTGCATCCGGACATCGACATGGTCAGCTTCACCGGTTCGAATTCGGTCGGAAAGCGAGTCCTCGAGCTGGCCGCGGGAACCGTGAAGCGCGTGTCGGTCGAACTGGGCGGCAAGAGCGCGGCGGTGCTCCTCGACGACCTGAATGCCGGCGACTTCGCGAAGGCGGTGCAGCACACCGTACGCGCCTGCTTCATGAACGGCGGGCAGTCCTGCAATGCCCAGACCCGGATGCTCGTCCCGCGCTCTCGCCTCGCCGACTCCGAGAAACTCGCCGCAGAGGCGGTCGCCGCCTACGCCCCGGGCGACCCGACCGACGGCAACACGAAGCTCGGTCCCATGGTCACGGCGGCTCAGCGTGAGCGGGTTCTCGGCTATATCCGAACCGGAGTCAAGGAGGGTGCGAAACTCGTTGCCGGCTCCGCCGACGCGCCGGCCCGCACCGGCTATTTCGTCGAGCCGACCGTGTTCTCCGAGGTCGACCCGGATGCCACCATCGCGCAGGAGGAGATCTTCGGTCCGGTGCTGTCGATCATCCCGTACGACACGCTCGGACATGCGGTCGAGATCGCGAACGGCACGATCTTCGGTATCGCCGGCGCGGTGTGGTCGTCCGACCCGGAGCGGGCGACGTCGGTCGCGCGGAAGCTGCGTGCCACGCAGATCGAGGTCAACGGCGGAAAGTTCAACGGCGCCGCGCCGTTCGGCGGGTTCAAGCAATCGGGCCACGGGCGCGAGGGCGGAGCGTTCGGCCTCGACGAATTCACCGAACTCAAGAGTCTGCAGCTGTAGCGACGTATGAGCGGGCTCGAACCGTCCGCGAAGGAGTAGCACGATGATGTATACCGATCTGCCGTACGACGAGGCGACGAAGACCGGGTTCGCCCGGGCCATGTTCGATCACCTCGATGGCGGCACCACCGATATGGCGCCGGAGATCCTCGAGGTCGATCCTCGCGTCTACACCGATCCGGAACTGGCGGCGCGGGAGCGCGCCGAACTGTTCGGATACGTTCCGATCATCGCGGCGCACAGTACCGAACTTCCCGGCAAGAACGACTTCCTGACTGTCCAACTGCCCAACAACGAAGTCGTTCTCGTTCGGCAGGCCGACGGCGGCGTCCGCGGCTTCGTGAACACCTGCCGGCACCGAGGCGCCCGCCTCGTCCCCGACGGCAAGGGCACGAAGCGGATCTTCTCGTGCCGCTATCACGGGTGGGCGTACGGGAGCGATGGCAGCCTGCGCTCGATCGCGGACGAACCCACCTTCGGATCGGTCGATCGCACCTGCATGAGCCTGCTGGAGATTCCGGTCGAGGAGCGGCACGGCTTCATCTGG
>JBCEBZ010000170.1:12304-20665 GCA_039206675.1 Rhodococcus sp. (in: high G+C Gram-positive bacteria)
CTTCTCCGGTTACCTGCTTCCCGATTGCTCGATGCGCGAGAACACGCTGTTCCTCGCCCGACTCTACGGGGAAGACGGGCCGCAGACCGCGAACTTCGTCCGTGATCTGATGGAGATCGGCCCGGAGTTCGACGAGTCCCTCGCCGCCATGGAGATGGACAAGTACACGTGCTATGTAGCCCAGAACTTCGATGTGGACATCAACTGGAAGGTCCTGATGGACGCCTTCCTCGACGGCTACCACATCACCTCGACCCACGCCGGAACTGTCGCCCCGTACTTCTACAACAACGCGCAGTCCTGGGAGCCGATGGGCAGGCACGGGCGGATGGTGACGGCACGCAAGAGCATCGACACCGTCCGAGGTGAGGCGCCCGACGCCGCGACGATCGATCGGCACATCACCGTCGCGCACTTCCTGATGCCGAACATGACGGTTCTGCGCCAGCCGGATCACCTGGAGGTCCTCAACTTCGTGCCTGCTCCGGGCACGGCCGTCGGAACCCGGATGCAGATGCGCCTCCTCACGCGGGAACCTGCGGTGACGGAGGAGGCGAAGGCGCGGTGGGACAAGAACTGGAGCATTCTCCTGGCCGTGCTCCGTGACGAGGACCTCGTCGTCAACGAAGGACTGCAGAAGGCCGTCGCGAATACCGACATCGGACCGCTCTATTTCGGACGCAACGAGATTGCCAACCAGCACTTTCATCAGTGGATGGCGCGCGCACTGGAGGACCCGCGCAAGTGGGGCTGAGCTCCGAATCCGGACGGGCGGGTCCGCGGGCTTGTCACAAGAACCAACAACCATTAGATTAACGCTCATGTGACGCACGCCATATCGCACCGACCGTCGCCATCCCCGCATTGCCGCCATCGAGCCCCCATATTCACAACCCGAAGGAATCGCATGTCGCACAACTCCGGTCCGGCGGAAGAACGTACCGCCTCGGGTGCCCGATCCGTGGTGCTCACCTGCTTGGCCATCACGATCCTCGACGGTGTCGACCTCATCATGTTCGGCGCCGTCCTGCCGACGTTGCTGGAGACCAAGCAGTGGGGAATCACCACCGCAACAGCGGGATTGATCGGAAGCCTGTCGCTGTTCGGAATGATGGCCGGCGCCATGCTGGCCGGCTACGTCACCGATCTCATCGGCCGGCGGCCCGTCGTACTCGCCTGCATCGTGAGCTTCAGCCTGTTCACCGGCCTGTGCGCCCTCGCGCCGAACGTCGAGGCCTTCGGCCTCTTCCGGTTGCTGGCCGGACTCGGGTTCGGTGGCGCTCTCCCCACCCTCATCGCGCTCACCCAGGAATACGTCAAAGTCGATCGACGACAGTTCTACAACGGAGTCATTCAGACGGGCTTTCCGATCGGCGGATGCCTGGTCGCCGTTGCTGCCATCTTCATGATCCCCGCCTTCGGGTGGAAGTCGATGTTCGCAGCAGGTGGCCTGCTCGGCGTCGTCCTGTTCGTGGCGGCATACCGGAATCTTCCCGAATCGATTGCCTTCCTGACGAGCAAGGGCCGGCACGAGGAGGCCCGCGCGCTGGCGCAGCGCTACTCGATCGATGCCGCCGCCGAATCGGGAATGGCCCTCGAGCAGTCGGAAGGTGCTGATACCGAGAAGAAGTCGGGACTGAAGCTGGTCTTCGCGCCGGGCTACCGGATCGCGACGATCATGTTCCCGCTCATCACCTTCTTCGGGCTCCTCGTCTCCTATGGCATGAACACCTGGATTCCGCAGATGCTGCGGGCCTCCGGCTACGACCTCGGATCCGCTCTGACATTCCTGCTCGCATTCAACCTCGGCAGCGGGTTCGGCATGGTGGTCATCACCGGTCTGGCCGATCGGCTGGGATCGCGCCCGGTGATTTCGGTGAGCTTCATCGGCGGTGCGCTCGCAGTCTCCGCGCTGACCCTGCAGCCGGCACAGGCGCTCGTGTTCGGATTGGTTCTGGTGATCGGCTTCTGCGCTTCGTCCACGACGGGTGTGTACGGATTCGTCGGGGTCTACTACCCGGCTGCGGCGCGTGGCACGGCGCTCGGGTTGGCGGTCGGCCTCGGGCGGCTGGGTGGCGTGTGCGGTCCCATACTCACCGGCCTGATCATGAGCTCGGCCCTCGGAGCGAGCTGGGCCTACTACGCGTTCGCGTTCGCCGGAGTGGCTGCGGCAGTGCTCGTGTCGCTGGTTCCCCGAACGAACAAGGCCGTGGCCGCAACGCCGGCCACCGTCGAGAAGACCGCAGATCCGAGGCGCGTGATGACAACGGAAGGCAGTACGAAATGACAGCGAAGACAAGGTTGACGTGCCCGTGTGGAACGGCGATCACCGGCATGGACGAAGACGACCTGGTTGCGAGGACTCAGGTGCACCTGACCGAGTCGCATCCAGGAATGGAGTACTCGCGAGACGAGATCCTCTTCATCGCGTATTAGGCCTGACCCATGTTCGAACAGAGGAGTATTCATGAAGCTCGAAGGTAAGGTCGCTCTGATCACCGGTGCCGGATCCGGGCTGGGACGTGAGGCGTCGCAGTTGTTCGCGTCGGAGGGCGCGAAGGTCGCGGTCGTCGATATCGACCCGGAGCGGGCGAAGGGCACGGTCGCCCTGGTGGAAAAGCAGGGCGGTTCGGCTGTCGCGATCACCGCCGACGTCCGGATCGAGCAGCAGGTGATCGACGCCGTCGCGGCGACGCTGGCGGCGTTCGGCAAGCTCGACATCGCCTGGGCCAACGCGGGAATCGTCTCGCGTGGTGGAGTTCCATCGGTCGCCGGCGGCGAGCAGGTCGAGTTCCAAGATCTGACGGATGCGGACTGGCAGGACGTGATCGGTGTCAACCTGTCGGGTGTGTTCTACACCGCGAAGGCTGCGGTGCCTGCACTGCGGGCCAACGGTGGGGGTGTCATTCTGGCGACATCGTCGGCGGCGTCGTTCGTCGCCTACCACAGCATCGCGGCATACTCGGCGACGAAAGCCGGTGTGAACGGGATGGTTCGGGGTTTGAGTCTGGACCTGGGTAAATACGGAATCCGAGTCAACGCCATCGCGCCGACGCACGGTATGTCACCGAACTTCCTGGCGCCGGCAGGTGCACCGGTGGTGGGTCAGTCCTACGAACAGGTGGCCGGTCCCTGGAATCCCGAGGTGTCGCCGATTCCGCTGAAGCTCAACCGTCCGCCGTCGTTGACGGACAACGCGCGGGCCGCGTTGTTCCTGGTCTCCGACGATTCGGCGTACATCTCGGGCGTGACCCTGCCGACAACCGATGGTGGCACCTTGTCCCGCGTGGCAATGATGTTCCCGGAGGACGGCAACAACCCTCCGCCCATGGTCACCGGCGACGAGTGAAGATCATCCTGCGGTCGGGACGGTCGGATTCCTGATGGTGTGACTCCAAGTGCCCTGTTCAGCTGGTGATGGTTGCAGCCAACCGGTGCTGCTCGCCCGCGGATTCTCCAAGGCCTGGCCTTGGGAGCCGAGGTGCGTGTCCTGTGCGACTGCTCGCGTCCCGCGGTGGTCACTCTTCGATGGCTCCACCGATGGCGCGCAGGTGCTGGCGGAAAGTAGTGCCGTCCTGGTCGCGGGAGGCGAGGTAGTCGGTGAACCGGGCTTGTTCACGGAAACTCTCGCCGACCCGCATACGGGCCGCCTGGGTGCGTTCGGTGTCGCGGATCGCCGTGGCGGTCTCGGCGATGTCGGCGGCGCGGTCGGCGGGGAAGAACAGGACGCCGTCGTCGTCGCCGAGCACGACGTCCTCACCGGTGACTGTGGCATTGCCGAATCGTGCAGTGGTGAGTGCGTCCGGCTCCGTGGCGTCGACACGCTGCGGTCCGACCGGGAGGGCGCCCTGGCTGAAAATCGGCAGGCGGATGTCGCGCAGTTCGGTTGAGTCGCGGTGCAGGCCCCAGATGATGATTCCGGCCAGTGCGGCGCGCTGGGCCTCGAGCGTGACGAGATCGCCGACGCACGCCTCATCGTCCCGGCCGTCGTTGTCGACCACGAGCACGTCACCAGGGCGCGCGAGTTCGATGGCTTCGAGGAATACATCGACGCTGCCGACATGTCGTGTAGGACGGGCGGGGCCGACGATGTGGGTGCCGGTCCAGAGCGGGCGCACGCCGGCGGGGGCGTGGCGCACGGGGATGCCCAGCCGCATGATCGCGTCGGCGACGTGGGGGGTGGTCAGGTCCAGGTAGGTGCGCTGCAGTTCGAAGGCATCCATCACAGGTTCTCCTCGGATTCGGTGTGCGTGCCGCGTAGGTCGGCGAGTAGGTGGTTGTGCCGGTTGGTCATTGCGATCGAGTACCGCCAGCCCCGGCCGACACCGCCGGTCGGTTGCAGCGATCCGAGGGTCTCTGTCGCCGAGTCGAAGATGCTCAGCGCCGCTTCTCCCTCCCACACCGGGCTCGCGGTCACGTTCTCGGCCTGCAGCCGCACCAGCTCGAACACCGCGGGCTGGTCGTGCTGGCCTTCGAACATCGACGGAAAGTGCCGTAGCGCGACGATGGGGCGCGAGCCGAATGTGACTGCCGTGTCGTCTGCGGGGCCGGTGAGCCGTACGTGGCCTTCGGCGACGCGCCGGTCTTTGACCGCGACGGTGCCGGCGTACACGCCGCCCGGGTCGAGGCCGGGGGAGGCGGGTGAGGTCACGCCCATGGAGCGGGTGACCCAGACCGAGCCGATCTTCTTCGGATAGCCGAGCGCCCACCCGCGGGCCAGCGAGGTGTCCTGATCGACGACGATATACGGGCAGTAATGCATCGGCGTTCCCTGGTAGGTCACACTGACCAGCACGATGCACTCGCGGTACTGAGCTCGGATCGGGTCGAGCAGTTCGCCACCGGTGTCGGTGCACGCCTGCCAGTCCACGAACGACACGGTCAGCGCACCGGCGTCGTCAGGGTCGACCTCGAGTCCCGGTGGCAGCAGCCCGGCGATCGAGTCGGGGTCGGTGCGGGCCTCGATGGTGGTGAAGTCCGCAGCGTAGTGCCACGGCGGTGTCGGAGCGATGCTCGCTGCGCCGTTGGCGGAGAACGGGCCCATGAATCCCCGGGCCTTCGCGAACTGTGTCATATGCCTTCCTTTCCGATTGTTGATGTGGTGGAGAGATCAGTCGTTCATCGTTGCCGCCGATCCGGAGGCCTACCGGCAGTTCCAGATCGAACACCACACCAGGATCAAAGGTGTCCAGAGCATCGAGACCGAAATCCCCATGCAGACAGTCAAGCTCACCTCCGAACTGTCACTGTGGCTGCGGCCTCGGAGGCGCACCCGTCGCCGTCAGGACTTCCCGAACGCGTGAACACCAGCCATGGGTTCTGCCTGAATGGCATTGCCACGACTGGCGTTATGCGTTCGTCGGTCAGTTCACCAGATCGCCGGCATGGGTGACGGTGCGTGGGGTGACGATTCCGCGGTCCTTGGTCTCGGCCATCAAATAGGTGCACACCACGCTGACAGCAGACAGGCCGGCGAGCATGATGCCCACACACATGACGTCGCCGTTGGCCACGAACACCGCGGCGAGGAGCGGCGGGATGGCGCCGCCCAGGATGCCGGCAAGGGTGTAGCCCAGCCCGGCACCGGTGTATCGATACCGCTCGTGAAAGAGTTCGGGAAGTGCGGCGCCTGCCGGGCCATAGGCGATGCCGAAGATGATCAGGGTGCCGATCAGGCCCACCCCGTAGAACACCACATTTCGGGTGTCGAGAATGGGGAACATGACCAGCGCCCAGACCACAGCAAGGCTGCACGAGACCATGATGACCTTACGTCGTCCGATACGGTCGGACCACACGGCGGACACGGCGATGGACAGTCCGAAGAAGACTGCGGCGATCATGCCCATTGTGAGGACGGTGGTGCGGGGGAAGCCGAGGTTCTTGGTGGCGTAGTTGGTCAGGAATGCGGTACCCATGTAGAAGAGCGAGAACAGGCTGGCCAGTGCGCCGCCGGCGATGAGGATCTCTTTCCATTGGAACCGGATCGCGTCGAGGAACGGCAACTTGTTGCTGCTGGTCGCGGTGTGGGCGCGGCGCTGCACTTCCTTGAATACGGGGGTCTCGTCGACGGACAGTCGGATCCACAGCCCCACCGCCACGAGCAGAGCTGACAGCAGGAACGGAATGCGCCAGCCGTAGGACAGGAAGGCGCTGTCGGCGCTGGCATTCGTGCCCGCCGCGAGCGTGAAGGTCAGAAAGGTGCCGCTGGAGAGGAAGAACGCGAATGCGGGTCCCAGTTGCGGGAACATCGCGTAGAGGCCGCGCTTCTTCTTCGGTGCGTACTCGGCGGTGAGCAGCACGGCGCCGGCCCACTCGCCGCCGACGGCGAATCCTTGTAGGAACCGCATGATCACCAGCAGTACGGGTGCTACTGCCCCGATCCCGTTGGGGAACAGTCCGAACACTCCCGACTCGCTGCCAGGCAGTAGGCCGATCGCGATGGTGGCGGCGCCCATGATCAAAAGAGTCCACACGAGGGTTCGTTTGCGGCCGAGTCGATCTCCGAAGTGGCCGAACAGGATCGCGCCCACTGGCCGGGCGAAGAACGCGACCGCGAACGTCGCGAACGACGCCAAGGTCGCGACCGAGGCCGGCATGTTCGAGAAGAAGACGGTGGGAAAGACCAGCGCGGCTGCGGTGCCATAGATGAAGAAGTCGTAGAATTCGATCGTCGTGCCGATCGAGCTGGCGATCGCAACCTTCCGTAGCCGAGGCTGCGGGGTGGTGGGGATGCCTCCGTCGTCGGCAGTGGTGGGTGGTGCGCTCACGGTTGCTCCTGAGGGGATTGTGCAGGGGGGATCGATTGCAAGAACGATATGATGCGGGTCACACCTGGCGGTACACCCGAAAGTTGGTAGCTACTCGGAGCCACCGCGCCACGCACGCTTGATCAGGTTTCAGAAACAGTTATGACAGGATCTCGACCGAACGCTGTCATCGCGGACGCACCATATATGGGTTCGGGAGAGGTGACGTCTCGCTGACGTTGCGCCAGCTGGATTCTCGCCGCTCCCCGGAGTCGGTGGTTGTACTCCCCGATATCCATGGAGAATGCGGCGGCAACGCTTTCGGCCCGGGGACCTCCGAGCGGTTCCCAGAGAAGCGCGAAGTCGAGAATGTCGGTGTCGTTGTGACTGTTCCACATGTCCCTACCGAATTTCATTGGCTGAATTCTTATTTGAGAAATCGCGGGTCACACAGCAGCTCGCCATTGCCCAATGCTGGTGGTCATCGTGTGGTGCACGGGGTGGGGACCGTTCGGCTCGGTCCCCACCCGCGATGCGAGTGACAGCCGGGTAGGCAGGCGCCCACAGAGTCGGGCACTACACCACAGCAGGTGCGAGTCCGAGATCGCCGCCTTCCGGAACGGCGAAGAACCGATCGACCAGTGTGTCCCCCACCTGTTCGAGTGAGCCGGGAGACCACCGCGGATTGCGATCCTTGTCGATGAGCTGCGCACGGATTCCCTCGGCGAAGTCCAGGGACCGCAGGCCCGCGACAGCCATGCGGTACTCCTGGTCGATGGCGGCTTCGAGTGTCGGCAGGTTGGCGGCGGATCGCAGCGCGCGCAGTGTGACTTTGAGCGCGGTCGGCGAGTTCTCCAGTACCTTGATCGCCGTGCTGTTCGCTTCTGTCCCCGCGTCGGCGTCCCGAAGCCGGGCCACGATCTCTTCGACCGTGTCGGCGCTGAAGCAGGCGTCGATCCAGTCCCGCCGGGTGGCGAGGGAACTGTCCGGCGGGGTCTCGGCGACCGACGCCACCGCCGCATCGGGAGGCACGGTCCCGAGTGCCACGATCAGTGCAGGAAGCTTGCTGCTCGGCACGTAATGGTCGGCCAACCCGAGGTGAATGGCGTCCGCACCCGAGAGAGTCCCGGCCGTCAGTGCGGCATGGGTGCCGAGTTCGCCCGGCGCGAGGGAGAGCAGATAGCTGTTCCCGACGTCGGGTGTGAATCCGATCCCGACCTCCGGCATTCCGATCCGAGTGCGTTCGGTGACGATGCGGATCGATCCGTGGGCGGAGATGCCGATGCCACCGCCCATGACCAGACCGTCCATCAGCGCCACATAGGGTTTCGGGTATCGAGCGATGTAGGCGTCGAGCTGGTACTCGTCGCGCCAGAACGCCAGGGACGAGGTGCCACCGGTGCGGGTGTCGTCGTAGATCGAGCGGATATCACCTCCGGCGCACAGGCCGCGCTCGCCGCTGCCGTCGAGCACGATGGTGTCGACACGCTCGTCGGTTTCCCACGCGGTCAGCGCCTCGCCGATGGCGCGGACCATGCCGTGGTCGAGAGCGTTGATCGCGCGCGGGCGGTTGAGGGTGATCCGGCCCAGGCCGTCCTCGACGCGGACGAGG